>JAZGFA010000068.1:0-7748 GCA_036478975.1 Robiginitomaculum sp.
TTTGTGCAAATTTCCGCGCCCGATGCGCAGGCCAGTAGCAAACATGTTTTTTATAGCACTAAGGCCGCGGGCGATAGCCATGTGAAACGCAGCGGGCTTGATTGGATGATTATGCGCCCCGGCCTTGTGATTGGCAGGGCGGCTTATGGCGGCACGCATTTACTGCGCGCTATGGCGAGTTTCCCCTCTGTTCAGCCCGTAATTTTTTCTAAAAAACGGGTGCAAACCGTCGCGCTAACGGACGTAGCTCTGGTGGCGTGCGACGGGGCGGAGGGAAAAATTTCGTCAGGGTCAGACTTTGATGTGCTTGAGGATGATAGCCATAGTTTCGGCGAAATATTGGCCCTCTACAGAAAATGGCTTGGCATTGCGCCGGCGCGTTTTGAAATCAATATCCCGCTGTGGATGGCGCGCATTGGAGCAAAGGCGGCAGACGGACTGGCATGGCTGGGTTGGCGCCTGCCATTTCGCACGACAAGTCTTAGGGTGATGGAAGATAATGTGCTGGGGGATAGCGCAAAGTTTAAGACCGTTTCCACGCGTAAGCTTAGGACCTTTGCTGAAACATTAGCGGCCATGCCTGCCTCTAATGTTGAACGCTTCCATGCGCGTATTAGCCTGTTTCTGCCACTTCTGCTTATCACCCTTAGTGGGTTTTGGCTTGCGTCTGGAATTATTGGCTTGCTGCATGTCAAGCAGGCCATCGCCGTTTTGCCAGAGACGATGGACGCGCATATGGCGCGCGCATTTGTGCTTACGGGAAGCGGGGTTGACATTGGTCTTGGCCTGCTGATTTGGCTGCGAAAATGGACGCGCGCGGCGTGCCTTGGCATGGGGTTTGTGACGGCGATATATCTTGTGAGCGCGACATTTATTACGCCGCATTTATGGGCCGATCCGATGGGGCCACTCGTCAAATCCATACCGGCTATGGCGCTCGCCCTATTCACCAGTTTCTTTTTGGAGGAACGCTAGTGCTATTAGAGCTAATTTTGCGGTGGCTGCATGTTCTAGGCGCGTGCGTCTTGCTTGGCACGGGGGCGGGCATTGCATTTTTTATGCTGATGGCGCACCGCACGCGGGACGCGAAAATCATTCATCACACGGCCAAAATTGTGGTGCTTGCTGACTATATTTTCACCGCATCGGCTGTGATAGTGCAGCCGGTAACCGGAATATGGCTCGCCTCCGTCGTGGGGTGGGAGCTGACAAGCCCGTGGGTAATGCTCTCGCTTGGGCTTTATATTGCTATCGGGTGCTTATGGGTTCCCGTTGTGTTTATGCAAAAAACTATGCGGGATTTGGCGGGGGAGGCGGCGCAAAATAATGCGCCATTACCGGCGCAATATTACAGGCTTTTTTGGCGCTGGTTTGGCTTTGGCATTCCCGCCTTTATCATGGTGTTGGCAATCGTCTGGTTGATGGTGGCGCGGCCCCCATTGTGGTAGCGCGCTAAAGCCGCTCTTGCATATTTCTCGTTATGTTTTACCGTGGGTTTAAACATCTGTAAGAAAGAGAAATATTATGACAGCACAACGCCTTACCATGACCCTTGCGGGCCTTTTCATCCTTATCAGCCTATTGCTTGCCCATATAACTGGGCAAATCAATATGCGCCCGGTTAGCTGGCTTTGGTTTACCGCCTTTGTCGGGATTAACTTATTCCAGTCTGGCATTACGAGTTTTTGCCCGCTTACGAAAATCCTAAAGGCCTTCGGCGCTAAGTAATTCGGCGCTAAATAATATTGAGAGGAAGCAAGTCTATGTCCACAAGCAGTTTGAAATATACCCGCATAGCCATTTGGCTGCATTGGATTATGGCCTTTCTTCTGATTGCCCAGCTTGCGGGCGGCTTTATCATGCACGCCATGGAAGGAAGCCCGCTAAAGTGGAGCCTTTATGGCTGGCATAAATCCTTTGGGATTTGTATTTTGCTGCTGGCGATTTTACGGCTTATTTGGCGGTTAACCCATAAGGCTCCGGCTTTGCCAAGTGACACAAAACCGATAGAGCGTCTTATGGCCCGCTTAACCCATATCGGGTTTTACGGTTTAATGATTGGCATTCCTATGGCCGGCTGGTTGATGGTTTCTGCCTCTGAAACGCCCTTTAAGACCACGCTGTTTAAGCTTGTGACATGGCCGGATTTCCCGCTAACCCGCAGCAAGGCGCTTCAAGGACTATTTTCCGAGGCCCATGAATTAATGGCCTTTGCATTTATTGGCCTGCTCGTCCTGCATCTCGCGGCGGCCTATAAGCATCACTTTATTGCAAAGAACAATATGCTCTCGCGCATGATACCTAATTTGAAACCGCGAGACTGATTTGCATTATCGCACGCAGCTTTTTGTTCCCGGTAATCGCCCTGAGCGATTTGAGAAAGCCTGCGCGGCGGGGGCTGACCTCGTGTGCATTGACCTTGAGGACGCGGTTAGCGAAGGCGAGAAGGATAAGGCGCGCGAATTTACCTTTGATTTTTTAGAGCGCGGCCATGCGCCTAATGTCAGCTTGCGGATAAACCCTCCGGATACGGATGCGGGCAAGGCGGATATTAAAGCCTTGCGGCAATGCGGGTTTACCTTGCCATTTATCATGGCGCCCAAGGCGAGCGATTTGGCGCAAATGACAAGGCTTGATAAGGCACTGCCCAAAGCGCTCGGCCCGCTATTTGTTATTATTGAGAGCGCGGCGGGCGTGATAAATTGCGCGCAGATTTTCTCTCATCCGCGCGTCGGCTTTGGCATGTATGGCGCGATTGATTACGCCGGTGATACGGGCTGTGATATGTCATGGGAAACCCATCTTTTTGCGCGCAGCCACTGCGTCGCCGCCGCTAGCGCCCATAATGTCACCCTGTTTGAAGGCCCGTTTACCGATGTGCGCGATAATGAGGCTTGCGAGATTTCAACCCGCCGCTCAAAGGGGCTTGGCCTGCTGGCCCGTTCCGCCATTCACCCGGCGCAAATTCCCGCCATTTTAGCGGGCCTCGCCCCTAGCCGCGCCGAGATAGAGCAGGCGAGGCGGGTGATAGACGCCTATGACGCCGCCGGCGGCAATGCGGCCTTGCTGGACGGAAAGTTCATAGAAATCCCCGTGGTGAAATCCGCGCGCCGTATCCTTAGCCATAGCGCCTAGGCTTAGACAATAGAGCAGCAAAAAACCCCCACGTATTAAACGTGAGGGTTTTTTTTCGAAGGTGCGAGGTGACTAACCTCGCGGGAAAAAATGCGAGGTGTCTAGTCTCGCGGCGGCAAATGGGATTTGCCTTACATCGTGGGAACAATGCGGTTGATCCTATATTTGCAATGACCGTGCCAAGAATTTACGCGC
Organism: Robiginitomaculum sp.; assembly: GCA_036478975.1. GTDB lineage: Bacteria > Pseudomonadota > Alphaproteobacteria > Caulobacterales > Maricaulaceae > Robiginitomaculum. Next base: position 3,331 of record JAZGFA010000068.1, read on the forward strand.
CTGAAAGGCGATTTTTGGTTTTAAATTGCCCTTAATGTGCGAATTTGGCGCGCCAATATGATTTTGAGCCAATTTAGTGTTTGTCCTGTCCCATTGCGGGACAGAATTTAAAATGCGGGCTATTGATTGTGTGCGAGCTGGGCCGGCGCAATGCGGCGACTGGCCATTTGGTAGGCCATTACATAATTTGGCGTAATGACCAGCGGACGCTCATCGCCGGATTTACCGCGAATATACAGGGTCATGCCATAATGCTCCGCGTCGAGTAGACGCTCTTTGGGCACAAAGACGCGCAGTTTTTCGCGGCGCGCGCAAGAGGTTCTAATGACAATCTCGCGGTCTCCATAACCATAGCCGCGGCCATAATGGCCGTAATTATAACCGCGCCTGTGACGGGTTCCATATGTCGATGGATAGGGACGATGGCTTAGGGTGCCATTGGTTTCCTTAGCCGCCATTTGCACCGCCTGGCTTTCATCTTGAAAGAACATACTGCCAATTTTATCGCGAATCTCACGACGCGAGGGTCTAGACTTCGATTTCGACTTAGCAGGTTTCGACACACTCACCGGGTCCCGCTTAGTCTTTGTTGTAGGCGCAGGACTCGGCCTAGCCGGCGGTCTCGATGTTGGCGCAGGGCGAGATATTGTCGCAGGGCGGCGACGCGATACGGGCGTGGGCAATCCTGCGCCCATGACGTCCTTACGGCGCATATCATCGCGGGTCGGGGTAGGACCCGTCCCCGGGCCATAGCGCCCAATAGTCTCAAAAGGGTCCAGTAGGGCCGTAGGGGCGCCCGTCACGCTTGGGTCTGATGTGCCCGTATCTGGATGAGGCGTTGGGGTAGGGGTAGGGGTAGGCGTAGAACCGCCGCCATGACCACTCCCATCGCCTCCATAGCCATGACCGTAGCCATGGCCATATCCATAATCCCCGTAATGGCCGCCACCATAACCATAGCCCCCGCCATAACCGCGATTATTATTATATTCGCTAATGCTCTCTGAGCAGGTCAGCACGGCCGCGCTAAAGTCAGCCAGCTTTGCCGCCTGTCCGCCGCCCCAGACGATTTTGTTATAAACGCGCATTTCCGCTGGGTCATTGCTTGGCGTATTATAGGTGAGCATGACGTCAAGCCACGCGCCGCCATTCGCGCCTTCAAAGGCCTCTGCCGTTTGAAGCTGGGCGGTGCCGCTAACATTGCCGCTCCATTTAAACGGGCTGATATAGGGCAGGCGGGTTTGCCGCAGTCCCGTATAGCTATCCACCGCGTGGTAGGCCTTGGCCGCGATTTGATCGGCGGGCCGTTTTTCCAGCGCAGTAACGCAAGCGGTGAGGGAGAGGCCCGTTGTGGCTACGAGCAAAAGCTTTATTGTTGTTTTCATAGGCTAACTATAGCAAATTCCGCGCCAAAGCCTAGCCTGCAATACAGTAGCCGGTTAGCGGGCTTTATCGCGGCGGGGTGTTTTTGATAAATTCCACCGCGTCTTTCACCCTGTCCACCGATGTAATCATGTCGCCATATGGCTCGTCTTTGGCATAGGCTTTGATAATCGGATAGATGGGCCGCGTTTTATTCCAGTAATCACGATTGAAAAACACCATAGGGCTACGCAGGCCTGTCGTGGCGTAATGGTTTTGCGCGAAGTCTTGAAATATTTCCTGTATCGTGCCCGCATTGCCCGGCGCAAAGATAATGCCGCCGCTCGCAAGGGTGATGAGCCCTTCTTCGCGCACGGAATTAGAGAAATATTTAGCGATAAGCGGGGCGAAGGGGGTTGGCGGCTCATGGCCATAAAGCCATGTGGGAATGGCGATGCTTTTGGGGGTGTCGTCACCATCGAGTCCGTATCGTTTTATCACCGTAAAGGCCAAGGCTAGCCAGTCTTCATCCTTATAGGAGGGGGCCTTGCTTAAGACCTTTATCGCCTCAAGTAATTTCTCCTTGGGGTGGCCGGCCATGCTCGCGCCCAAATGGGTGGCTTCCATCGCGCCCGGCCCGCCGCCGCTCAGCAGCAGATAGCCGTCGTTCGTCAGGCTACGCGCCATAAGCGCCGCCGCGCAATAATCGGCACTGCCGCGCGCAAGGTTATGTCCGCCCATAATCGCTACGGTCTTGGCGCTATCACGGCCCTTTAGGGTCTGGGTCAGCGCATCGGTGATGGAAAAATCATGCAGGCGGCGGGCGAGGGCTTCGATTATGCCGTCCGGCGATATGCCGCCGCGCGCTTTAAAATGGGCGTATATCTGCGCGTCCGGCGTATCGTTGTAGGAGCGGGGCCGTTTGCCATCAAAGCCGCTAAATAAACCCTCCCTAGTGTAAAGGCGGTTGCGATACGGCGCAAAAGGCAGGCCGGTTATCGCCGGAAACACCACCGCTCCCGCCTTGATAAGGTCGGCGGATAATTCGCGGCCCATCTCGCAGCCAAGGAATACGGCTCCGCTAATGTCTGCGCGGGTTAAAGCGCCGGCGGCCGCGGTAATGTCAACGCCCTGTATGACCGCCCCGGCTAGCGCTTCGCCGCGAGAGAGCCTTGCTTTGAGCTCGGCAAGGTCATGGATTTGAAAATGGGGCAAGCCGTTCCTTAAGTTTATGAGTGATTCTACCCCGCACCGTATAGCGCCTTAAGCTCTATTGCTATGCGCTGGTTTTGTAACTACAAAATAAGATGAAGGAGCATGTCATGGGCCGCAGTAAACCGATTAGTCAAACCAATATTGACCGCATAAAAGCGGGGCTTGCGCCGATACTGACCGAGAAAACCCCGCGGGCAAAGCCTGCCAGCCGGGCACCTTCCAAGGCGATTAATGCCGGACCATTAGTGGGCAAACCCTTAGCGCCGAGCGCCAATGGCCGCGAATGGACAGATCCTGCCGCCTTGCTCCGCCCGATAAAAAAGCAAATGACCATTCGCTTTGACCAAGACATTATCGATTGGTTTAAGGAGGGCGGCAAAGGCTATCAAAGCCGCATGAATGCGGTGCTGCGCGCCTTTGTCGAGGCGCAGGACGATTAAAGCCTAATTCCCTAACGCTTTGACTATTTGTGAAAACCTAACCAATTGCCCTGAAATATTGCTCGGAAAACCTAGCCATCCAGAATTTGGCCATATCAGGGTCGAGCGCCATCCGGCCGATATAAATTTTGACGGCGTCTGCGCCATACATGGCGCCTGCCTTGAGGGGCTTGCCAGCGGGCCTTCGCTTCACGCGCGTTTTGGCGACCCAGAAAAATTAGTGCCGGATCATCTGGCCTGGGATATTATAGCCTTCTATCTCGCCCAAGCTTGCATCTCTCTCTCCCTATCCTTTCGCCCAGAGGTCATTATTTTGGGCGGCGGCGTTATGGGGTCGCGTTTTTTACTCCCGAAAGTCCGAGCGCAATATTTAGAGCAAATCAACAATTACCTTGGCCAGAGCGCCCAAGACGTAGATGCGCTCATCGTCGCCCCGGGCCTTGGCGGCAAGGCGGGCTTATGGGGAGGTGTCTATTTGGCGCTGGGCGCGCAATAGCGCTATACGTCTAGGCCAATGGTGACATTTCCTACATAACTTGTCGCATTACTGCCAGATATTGAGGCTGTTTGGGCGCTGATTTGGGCGGCCGTATTATCTGCAAATATACCATCACCTTGAAGTGAAAGTTGAGAAAACCGCTGGCGCTCTGCCCGTATTTGGCCAAGGTATAGGCGTCATTGCAAATGGCTTCTGGCATGGCTATTTGCGATATCAAAACATTATTATTGAAGAGCGTGGCGTCAGTAATGGTTTTGTATATTTCAAAATGCATATGCGGGTATCGCGTCGCGTAGCACCCTGGGAAAATTGTCTTGAAGGTCACCGTTCCGTCACTGCCAGTAACAGCCACCGCCCGTAGATAGTTTTGATCTTCTACTTCGTATATTGAATATTCCCCTTCGGCATTATTATGCCAGAGGTAAATCGCATAGCCGCTTAAATTGGCGCAATTATTATTAACATTGACGAGTTTGAACGTTAGGTCCAGGGGCACTCCATCCGCCGCCGCCGCAGGCGGATGCCAGTGTCACGCTGCCCATTCCGAGCAAAATAGACCGCTGCTGCATCATGGCCCGCATGTCATGTTTAAGCCCGTGATGATGTTTTTTTGACATGTGTTTTGCCTGTATCGCTCTGTGGTAACTATGGTAAATATTAGCACTGTTTTTACTTGGCGAGCAATAGCTGCAAGCCGCTCAAGGCTTCTCATCCCTAGCCCTAAAAAACACTGCCAAAATGAAATCAGCTATAGTGTTTTAAGCCAGACTGTCTTATACACCAAAAATCTTCGATGCGGGTGTGGCGGAATTGGTAGACGCGCGGGATTCAAAATCAAAATCCTTTACAAAAAATCATAAAAATCTATAATAAAAACAGATATATGGCATATGTGTGTCGAA
>JAZGFA010000069.1:0-3000 GCA_036478975.1 Robiginitomaculum sp.
GCGGCGCCCAGCCATCGGCGCTGCCATGCCAAATATCCACCGGGCAATTGACCGCTTTGACCTTATCCGCCCACGGGGCAACATAGCGCAAAAACGCCGCCTGGTAGCCCGCCTTATCCTCGATTAAAGAACTGCGCGCCGCCGCTTTTAACAGGGCGATAAAGGCGGGGTCCTTAAGCAATTCTTTTTCCACATCTGGGCTGGTGGCGAACATGTTTTTAATCAACGGGCCGGGCAAAAACCGCATGGCGGCGGCTTGAACAGCAACCAAAATTTTAAACCCGGCCCCGCCCTTTATCGCCGCCTTAAATACCGCGCCGCCCGCCGCATCGTCCAAAAAGTCGCCAAGCTCTAGCGGGGCACATGGGGCGATAAGCTTTAATTCGCGCACTTGGCTTGGCCGCGCGCTGGTAATCTCTATCGCCGTCATCCCGCCAAAAGAAAACCCAATAATCGATGCGCTGTCCGCCCCCGCCTTCTTCATGGCTTCGTCAAAGGCCTTAAGGCTATTAGGCGGCAAGACTATCAAATCATGGTCAATATTGGGAATGCAATAGTCTAGCTCGGCGGAGGAGCCGGGAAGGCCGTGGGCGTAAAAAATCAAATGTTTTGAGCGTGTGTTTTTCATACAAAGAATAATCTTACATGTTTTTCCCAAAAATCCAACAAATCTAGGGATTTTGCCATTGCCAGTCAGCTTAGAGCAATATTATACCAATGCATAACCATTTGCATCCCATACAAATTGACAGCGCTGTCAATTTGACCTATATACCACGCTCACTTATCGGCGCATTTCAAACGGAGACTACCATGACCACCACTATAGCCATTAACGGTTTTGGCCGGATTGGGCGCCTTGTATTGCGCGCAGTTTTTGAAGGCAATGCTCCGGATTTTAAAGTCGCCGCTATCAACGATTTAGCCGACGCCGACCGCCTCGCCCATTTGCTTAAATATGACAGCGTGCATGGGCGCTTCCCCGGAGAGGTTAGCTCCCTTGGCGACAGTTTGATTATCAATGACCAGACCATTCCAACCTTTAAAGAGCGCGACCCCGCCGCCCTGCCCTGGGGCGAGCTTGGCATTGATATTGCGATGGAATGCACCGGATTTTTCCTCACCGAAGATTTGGCCGGCAAGCATTTACAGGCGGGCGCAAAGCGCGTGCTTATTTCCGCTCCGGCAAAAGACGCTGTTAAGACCGTGGTTTACGGCATTAATCATGACGTTATCAACAAAGATGACCGCATCATTTCCAACGCTTCTTGCACCACCAATGCGCTCGCCCCGCTTATCCAAACCTTGGATAAAGCCTTTGGTATTAATAGCGGCATTATGACCACCATCCACGCCTATACGGGCGGGCAGAATTTAGCCGACGGCATTCATAAGGACCCGTATCGCGGCCGCGCCGCCGCCCTGTCGATGATACCGACAAGCACGGGCGCCGCCAAAGCGATTGGCAAAGTCATTCCGCATTTAAACGGCAAGCTGCACGGCATGAGCCTGCGCGTCCCAACCCCTAATGTTTCCGCCGTGGATTTAACCGTTAGCGTGAAAAACAACGCCAGCGCCGATACGGTGCGCGCGGCGTTTCTAGCGGCCAGCAGCGGCCCGCTAAAAGGCGTGATGGCCTATATCGAAGACAAGACCGTCTCAATAGATTTCAACCACGACCCCCATTCCTCTAGCTTTGTCGCCGATCAGGTTTTCACCACGGACGATAATATGATACGGGTGTTCTCATGGTATGATAATGAGTGGGGGTTTTCCAACCGCATGCTCGATACAGCCCGCGTGATGAGCGCATTATTATAAGGTTTTAAGATGAAATATGGCGCAAGCAGACTGCCCTTTAAGGCCCTATGGTTTGCCGCTATCATCAGCCTTGGAAGCTGCGGCGCGCCGAGCCATGACGCCTCAACAAGTTTGCAAACCCCGCGCCATTACGGCCACGCGGTCGCCGATTGGCAAATCGCCGCCCTTGATGACCTCTCCTATCTTCCGACATTTCGCGATGATAGCGAATATGGGCGCGGCTGGATAAAGGCGTCATTTTATATAGGCCTTGATCGCTTTGCCCGCGCGGTAAATGACGAAGCCCTTTATGCCGAGCTTGAGACCATGGCCCGCGAAAACGGCTTTGATCTTGGCCGCCAAGCGTGGCACGCGGATGACCAAGCCATTGCCGATGTTTATGGCCGCGTTGCATTGCGTATGGGCAAACCCAAACAGCTGCGCCATGTGTTAGCGGAGTTTGACGCGATCCTTGATAACCCCGTGAGCCATGACCTGCAGTTTGAGCAAGGCGCGATTTCCGAAGGCGGGTGCCAGCGCCGTTGGTGCTGGGCCGATGCCCTATTTATGGGGCCGCCTGCATGGTCGCAAATGAGCCATGTTACCGGCGATGCGCGGTATCAAGATTACGCCGCGCGAGAGACCCGCGCCACCATTGAATATTTGTTTGATCCTGACACCCATTTATTTTTCCGCGATAGCCGGTATTTTGAAAAGCGCACGCAAAACGGCAAGCCGGTATTTTGGAGTCGCGGCAATGGCTGGGTGTTTGCCGGCCTTGCGCGCTTTATTGAAACCCTACCGCAGGGCCACCCCGACCGCGCATATTTCCTCGGCGTGTTTTCGCAAATGGCCAGTGCACTTATCGCGACCCAGCGCGAAGACGGCTATTTCCCAACCTCGCTGCATGACCCGGATTTATTTACTAATCCGGAAACTAGCGGCACGGGGCTTATCGGCTTTGGCCTTGCATGGGGGCTTAATAATAACGTCCTGAGCGGCGAGGGATTTGAAACCGCTACGGATAAGGCCTGGGCGGCGATGACTGACGCCGTAAAGCCTGACGGAAAATTAGGCTGGGTTCAGCAAGTCGGCAAAGACCCCAAGGCGACAACCGAAGACTCTTCGCAAATTTACGGCGCGGGGGCTTTTCTGCTGATGGCGTCTGAAATGATAGGGTTGCAGGAATAGCCTATTCAA
>JAZGFA010000070.1:0-4671 GCA_036478975.1 Robiginitomaculum sp.
CGCCAGATAAGAAGCCGCAAAAACGCATAGCCTAAGCCGCGAGCTATGCGTTAGCGGGCGGCAGTTTTGGCTTTGCATTACGCGTTTGCATGCTAATCTTCGCCCATGGAAACAATAGCAATACTGATTACCGGCGGAACCCTCGACAAAGTGCATAATACTTTGACCGAGACCCTGACTTTTCCCAAGGATAAGAGCAGTCAAATTACGCGCCTGTTAGAGCTTGGCCGTTGCGCCTATCCGGTGATTATCCCCGTCTTGCAAGAAGACAGCTTAAACCTGTGCGATGAAGGCCGCGCCGCCATACTCGCCGCGGTCAAGGCTTGCGCGCAAAGCCGGCTCATCATCACCCATGGCACGGGCACAATGGGTAAAACCGCGCAATATCTTGAGGGCAAGACCGGCGATAAAACCGTCGTGCTAACCGGTTCCATGCGGCCATTTTCTCTGGGTAAATCGGACGCGGGCTTTAATGTCGGCGGCGCGCTTATTGCCGCCCAAACCCTGCCCGCCGGAGTTTACGCCGTGATGAATGGCCGCGTGTTTAAAGCGTCAGAGATAAAAAAGGACGTTCAGTCCGGCCGCTTTGATTAGATAGACAAAGCCGAAAATTTACGCCACATTCCCATCAAATAAATGATGGAGATTATAATGACCGGCTTTAAACTGAATTTGATGATAGGCGCGGCCTGCGCCGCCCTTGCGCTTAGCGCCTGCTCTCCGAGCACTAGCGCGCCTGACGTAGCGGCCTCAAAGACCTCCGTATCATTTGAAAAATACACATTGCCTAACGGCCTTGATGTTATCCTTCACGTTGATAAATCCGATCCGGTGGTCGCCATTGACCTTGCCGTGCATGTTGGCTCTGCGCGCGAGACTACCGGGCGCACGGGTTTTGCCCATTTGTTTGAGCATTTGCTATTTCTTGATAGCGAGAACCTTGGCTATGGCGGGCTTGACGAAATGAACACGCGCATTGGCGGCGAAGGCACGAACGGCTTTACCACCCATGATATGACCCAATATTTCCAAGCGGTCCCAAGTGACGGGCTAGAGAAAATCATTTGGGCAGAAGCGGATAAGCTTGGCTATTTCATCGAGACCGTTTCGCAAAACGTCATTGATAAGGAAAAGCAAGTCGTCAAAAATGAAAAACGTCAGCGGGTTGATAACCGCGCCGGCGGCCATAATTTCTACGTCATCAACAAGGCGCTCTACCCCGAAAGCCATCCTTATAATTGGCAAGTAATTGGCTCGCTATCTGACCTTGACGCGGCCAGCCTTGAGGATGTGAAAAACTTTTACCGCCGCTGGTATGTGCCAAATAATGTCACGCTCACCCTTGCGGGCGATTTTGACAAAGCCGAGGCCAAGGCGATGATTGCAAAATATTTCGGCGAAATTCCAGCCGGCGAGGCGGTTGAAAATTTCGCGCCTCTGCCCCCCACTTTAAACGCGTCCCTCTCGGTTTATCACGAGGATAATTTTGCCACCGCGGCCGATTTGACCATGGTGTGGCCCGCCGTGGAGCAATATCACCCCGATAGCTATGCGCTCAACATGCTCGCCGAATATTTGACGGAGGGTAAGCGCGCGCCAATTAATGAAGTGCTGATTGACGAAGATAAAGTCACCACAAGTGTCGGCGCATTTTACTATGGCAAGGAAATCGCCGGCGAGTTTTACCTCTCTGTCACCGCCAATGAGGGCGAAGATATTGACGACCTTATGCCGAGCATCGACAAAGCCTTTGCCCGCTTTGAAAGCCATGGCATTAGCGAGGCGGACGTCGCGCGCATTAAAGCCGGACTTGAGGTTGAATTTTACGACAGCTCCCAAAGCGTTTTAGGTAAAGCTATTCAGCTTGGCGAATATAATGTGTTCACCGGCGATCCGGGTTTTTATGGCCGCGACATTGCCAATATTCGCACCGTCACCCCCGCCGATATTATGCGGGTTTATAATCACTATATCAAAGACAAGCCGCGCCTTTACACAAGCTTTGTTCCCAAGGGACAATTAGAGCTTAAACTCGATGACACGCTAACGCCGCAAAAGGCCCATGTGGTTGAAGAAGTCGTAACCCAAGGCGCGGAAAAAGACATCGACTTTGATCCGGCTGCGCGCATTATTAAAACCCCAACCGCGTCCAGTTTTGATCGCACGCAAGAGCCAAGCTTTGGCCCTGCCATCACCGTCCCCGCCCCGGTTATTTGGCGCGGAGCGCTGTCCAATGGCATTGCCCTTATCGGCACTTATAGTAATGAAACGCCGCTGGTAAACTTTAGCCTGAAAATTGATGCAGGTGATGCGCGCGCCGATATTAACGCGCCGGCCATTCCGACTTTTGCCGCCGCCATGCTAGAAAAAGGCACGGCGCATAAAACCACGGCCGAGCTTGAGGACGCGATAAAATCGCTTGGCTCCACCATATCCATTTATAGCAATCAGGGCGGCGCATATGTTAGCGGCACGACCCTGTCGCGCAATTTTGACGCGACGATGGAACTGCTCACGCAAATGCTTACCGAGCCGCGCTGGGACAGTGACGAATTTGACACTATGCTACGCGGCGCTATAAACACGGTGGACCAGCAAGCGGCGAGCGCGGGCGCAATTGCCCGGCGTGAATTTGCCGGCGTTCTCTACCCAGCTGACAATATTTACAGCGTCTATAATTACGGCGCTAAGGATAAATTAGAAGTGGTGACATTGGAGCAGGTCAAAGTTTTCCACGCCTCTAATTTCACCCCCAAAGGCGCGACCCTGCGCATTGCCGGCGACATTAAAGCGCCGCAAATCCGCAAAGCGCTGGCAAAATTAGAGGCAAGCTGGACGGGTAAAGACAATGCCAAACTCGACATTGCGCCCGCCATCGCGCCCGCCGCGTCCAAGGTTTATTTCTACGACATGCCCGGCGCAAAGCAGAGCGTGTTGCGCTTTGGCTATCCGGCCCTAAGCGCCCGCCACCCGGATTATTTCAAAGCCGAGGCGATGAATTACCTGCTTGGCAATATTTACACGTCCAAACTTAACACCGAATTGCGGGTCAATAAGGGCTATACTTACGGCATTGGCTCCTCGTTTAATGGCCATAAAAATCGCGGTGAATTCATGATCGCCTCTAACGTGCGCACCAATGTCACCCTAGAGAGCGCCCAGCTTATCAAAGGCATTTTAGCCGGCTATGGCGAGGGCTTTAGCGCGGACGATCTTGCCACCCTAAAAAGCGCGTTGATTAAAGGCCAAGCCCTTAAGAGTGAAACCCTCGATTCCAAATTAGGCCTGCTGAGTGAAATCTCCACTTACGGTTATAGCGATGATTTTAAAGCCGTCGCCGCAAAGCAGGTTGAGGCCCTAACCCTCACCGACATCCAAACATTGGCTAAGACATATTTGCGCCCCAATCAAATGCACTACGTCTTTGTAGGCGACGCCGAGAGTCAAGCGGAGCGCCTAAGCGCCCTTGGATTTGGCGCGCCGATTATGCTTGGCGAGGACAAATAATATGAGAAATTTTGCCGCCGCCCTACTGACCACCGCCGCGATTAGCCTAACCGCGTGCGGCAACTCTGCCCCCCATATGGAGGCAGCAGCGCCAGAGCCGATGATGGCGGATATGCAGCAGGGCGTCATGGCGGAGCGCGGGCAAATGAAAATGGCGCAAAGCGAAATTGCCTCCGCCCCGCCGCAGGGCAGTAGTCAAGACAACCCAACAGCCCAAAGTTTTCTCGCCTACCGCTATGATTACAGTTTCTCCCTGCCGGTGAAATCCGTGGCGAGTACGGCCAAATCCCACGCGCAAATTTGTATGGACGCGGGCCCGCAGCTTTGCCAAATTCTGGGCTCTAACACCCATGCCCAAAGTGAGGATTACGTCAACGCGTCCCTTCGCCTGCGCGCCGAACCACAATGGCTGAAAACCTTCGCCGGCAATATGATTGCCAGCGTTGAGAGCGCCAAGGGGGAGATGACCAATAGCGGCACATCGGTTGAAGATTTAACCCGCTCCATATTAGACACGGATGCCCGTCTGCGCGCGCAAACCACACTACGCACCCGCCTTGAGGGGCTTTTAGAGACCCGCAATGCGGAGCTTAAAGACCTGCTCGCCCTAGAGCGCGAACTGGCCCGCGTGCAAAGCCAAATAGAGAGCGCGACCACCACGCTAAAGGTTTTGCGTAAACGCGTTTCCATGTCGGCGGTGACGATAAATTATCAAACTAAACAGGTCGCCATTAGCGGCTCTACGGTCGGACCTATCGGGCGCTCTTTTAAGAACTTTTTTGGAACCGTGGCCGACGGCCTCGCCAGCGTCATTGATTTCATCGCCGCAATTTTGCCGTGGCTGATTTTAATTATTCCGAGCCTTTGGGCCCTGCGCCGTTTTTGGCGTCGCCGTAAAAGCGTAAGACCGGTGCAAATCAACAAGCCGGATTAGTAAGCGACCCTCTTAACGGGCGCGCTAACGAGCGGGATGGGCGGTAAGGTTTGACTGTTTGGCGCCTGCGTGCTTGCAGGAACTGGCAGAGAAATCTGTATTGAAAATGTTGTGCCCCTGCCCAGCTCGCTCGTCACGGTCATATTGCCGCCCATAACTTCAACCATTTCTTTGGCGATAGTCAGCCCAAGCCCTGTGCCTTGATGCTCGCGCGTCAAATTATTTTCAAT
>JAZGFA010000071.1:0-23165 GCA_036478975.1 Robiginitomaculum sp.
CTACTCAATGATTTTGCCAACAACGCCGGCGCCCACTGTACGGCCACCTTCACGGATAGCGAAGCGAAGCTTCTCTTCCATGGCGATGGGCACGATAAGCTCAACATTAATGTTAACATTATCGCCAGGCATAACCATTTCCGTGCCGCTATCGAGCGTAACAACGCCGGTCACATCCGTTGTACGGAAGTAAAACTGCGGACGGTAATTGTTAAAGAATGGCGTATGACGACCGCCCTCATCCTTAGTTAGGATATAGGCTTCACCAACGAATTTTTTGTGCGGGTTAACGCTACCAGGCTTACAAAGAACCTGACCACGCTCAACGCTCTCACGGTCAATACCGCGAATAAGCGCGCCGATATTGTCGCCAGCTTCACCGCGATCAAGCAGTTTGCGGAACATTTCAACGCCAGTACATGTGGTCTTTTGCGTGTCTTTAATGCCAACGATTTCAATTTCGTCGCCAACATTAACCGCGCCGCGCTCAACGCGTCCGGTAACAACCGTGCCACGGCCAGAGATGGAGAACACATCTTCGATAGGCAGAAGGAATGGCTCATCAATCGCGCGGGGCGGCTGAGGAATGTATGTATCAACAGCTTCCATCAATTTACGGATAGAATTTTCGCCGATTTCAGGGTCGCGGCCTTCAAGGGCAGCAAGAGCAGAGCCTGCAATGATAGGAATATCGTCGCCAGGGAAATCATAGGAGCTTAGAAGCTCACGGATTTCCATTTCAACAAGCTCCAAAAGCTCATCATCATCAACTTGGTCAACCTTGTTCATGTAAACAACAAGAGCCGGAACGCCAACTTGGCGGGCAAGCAAGATATGCTCGCGGGTCTGAGGCATAGGGCCGTCAGCCGCGTTAACAACCAAAATGCCGCCGTCCATTTGCGCCGCGCCAGTAATCATGTTTTTCACATAATCAGCATGTCCAGGGCAATCCACGTGGGCGTAATGACGGTTTTCCGTCTCATACTCAACGTGAGCGGTGGAAATGGTGATGCCGCGCGCACGCTCTTCAGGGGCGCCGTCAATCTCGTCATAATCCTTGAAATCACCGAAATACTTCGTGATCGCCGCCGTAAGCGTCGTCTTACCATGGTCAACGTGACCAATTGTGCCGACATTCGCGTGGGGCTTATTACGTACAAATTTTTCTTTAGCCATTTTTATCTCCAATACTTTCTACTAGGAGGCCTATATTCTTACTTCTAATCGGGAGCCTTAAGAGCCGCCCAACTTACTAATTACTTCGTCTGCGACCGCTTGCGGGGTTGCCGCATAATGGTCAAATGTCATGGTGAACTGCGCACGACCCTGCGTTTTAGAACGCAAATCATTCACATAGCCGAACATGTTAGCGAGCGGCACCATTGAGTTAATGACATTCGCTTTACCGCGAATTTCCGTGCCACTAATCATACCGCGACGCGAATTCAAATCGCCAATAACGTCACCCATATATTCTTCAGGGGTAACGACTTCAACGCTCATGATAGGCTCAAGCAATTTGAGCTTACCTTCGACCTTGATCTGACGGAACGCTGCGCGCGCCGCAATTTCAAAGGCCATTACAGAGGAGTCAACGTCATGATATGCGCCGTCATAAAGCTCTGCTGAAAAGTCAATCACTGGGAAGCCAGCCAATAGGCCGCTCTCGGCCATGGTGCGAATACCCTTTTCAACGCCCGGGATATATTCCTTAGGAACATTACCGCCGACGACTTTGGATTCAAACACAAAACCGGAGCCTGGCTCAAGCGGCTTAAAGCGAATTTTCACGCGGCCAAACTGGCCAGAACCACCGGACTGCTTCTTATGGGTATAATCGATGTCGATATCGTGGGCCAAAGCTTCACGGTAGGCCACTTGCGGCTGACCGATATTCGCTTCAACGCCAAATTCACGCTTCAAACGGTCAACAAGAATGTCGAGATGAAGCTCGCCCATGCCGGCCATGATAGTTTGGCCAGACTCATGGTCTGTCGATACGCGGAAGGATGGATCCTCGGCCGCAAGACGCTGTAGGCCAATGCCTAGCTTTTCTTGGTCAGCTTTGGTTTTCGGCTCAACCGCGATTTCAATCACAGGCTCAGGGAATTCCATGCGCTCAAGAATAACAGGCTTATTGATGTCGCAAAGCGTATCACCGGTCGTTGTCTGCTTCAAAGACGCCACGGCGATAATGTCACCAGCGTAAGCAATCTTAATATCATCACGGTCATTGGAATGCATCATAAGCATACGGCCAACGCGCTCTTTACGCTCTTTAACAGAGTTAAGCACATGAGTGCCAGACTCTAGAACGCCGGAATAGATACGGCAAAATGTCAGAGAGCCCACAAATGGGTCATTCATGATTTTAAAGGCCAGCATAGAAAGCGGCTCATCATCGGCAGCCCGGCGCGTAGTGTCTTCGCCGGTCTTGGCATCGATACCCTTAATAGAAGGAATATCAAGCGGACTTGGAAGATAAGCCACAACCGCGTCGAGCAAAGGCTGAACGCCCTTATTCTTAAACGCTGTGCCGCAGAATACAGGCACAATATGGCCGGCAATCGTTGCCTTACGCACGAGGCGCTGAATGGTTTCAACATCAGGCATAACGCCGTCAAAATAAGCTTCAAGCACGCTATCGTCCATCTCAGCGACGGTTTCGATTAGCGCTTCGCGGTATTTAGCAACGTCGTCAACCATATCGGCTGGTACGTCTACCGTGTCATATTTCGCGCCAAGCTCGGTATCCGCGGCCCATGTATAGGCTACGTTTTTAACCAAATCGACCATGCCGATAAATTCGTTTTCAGCGCCGATAGGCAGCTGCATTTCAATCGCATTGCCGCCAAGACGGTCCTTAACGGACTGAACAGAGGCATAGAAATCCGCGCCGATTTTATCCATCTTATTGATGAAAATCATGCGGGGAACATTATACTTATCAGCCTGACGCCAAACGGTCTCAGTCTGAGGCTCAACACCCGCATTAGCATCCAGAAGCGTTACTGCACCATCAAGCACGCGCAAAGAGCGCTCAACTTCAATGGTGAAGTCCACATGTCCCGGTGTATCAATAATGTTTAGACGCTTGCCGTCCCAAAAACAGGTCGTCGCAGCAGAAGTAATCGTAATACCGCGCTCTTGCTCTTGCTCCATCCAGTCCATAGTGGCCGCGCCATCATGTACTTCAGCAATCTTATGGTTTTTACCCGTATAGTACAGAATCCGTTCCGTACACGTAGTTTTACCCGCATCGATATGCGCCATAATACCGAAATTACGGTAATCCTTGAGATCATATTCACGAGTCATATCAATCGACCTTTAAATTCTACCAGCGGTAGTGAGAGAACGCACGGTTGGCCTCGGCCATTTTGTGAGTATCTTCACGCTTTTTAACGGCAGAGCCGCGGTTATTAGATGCATCGAGAAGCTCGCCGGCAAGGCGCTCACGCATAGTATTTTCATTGCGGCTGCGCGACGCGCTAACAAGCCAGCGAATAGCCAGAGCCTGACGGCGCTCAATGCGCACTTCAACAGGAACCTGGTAAGTGGCGCCGCCAACCCGGCGCGAGCGCACTTCTACGGATGGCTTGATATTCTCAAGCGCATCGTGGAAAACTTTAACAGGCTCGATACGGGCCTTTTCCTCAACGATTTCAAGCGCGCCGTAGACAATACGTTCGGCGACTGACTTTTTACCGTCAAGCATAATGGCGTTCATGAACTTGGACAAAACCAAATCGTTGAACTTTGGATCGGGGAGAATTTCGCGTTTCTCGGCGCGGTGACGACGTGACATATCTTATCTCTCTATTTAGGCCGCTTGGCGCCATATTTGGAACGGCGTTGACGACGATCTTTAACGCCTTGTGTATCAAGGACGCCGCGAAGAACGTGGTAACGCACGCCGGGCAAATCTTTTACGCGACCGCCGCGAAGCAGCACAACACTATGCTCTTGCAAATTATGGCCTTCGCCGGGGATGTAGGACACAACTTCAAAACCATTGGTCAAACGCACTTTAGCGACCTTACGCAAAGCCGAGTTCGGCTTTTTCGGTGTGGTCGTATAAACCCGCGTACACACGCCGCGCTTTTGCGGACACGCTTCCAGGGCTGGAACCTTGTTCCGGCGAGGCTTCGGAGTCCGCGGCTTGCGGATCAGTTGTTGAATTGTTGGCATATCACCATATTCCTACACAAATAAGCAAAACAAAGCTCACGCCGTAGCGAAAAGCCATTTTTTGCAACAAAAGTGAACCAAATCCCTATAAATAGGGCGTTTAGAGCACCGATAATCTTCAATATTACACCTCAGAAAGGGTTTCTATGGCAATCCACAGACATTCAATTCCGAAATATGGGCGGGGTATAGGCCCGTTATTACGCCCCGTCAACAGGAGTCTGTGCATTTTTCACTGTGAATCAGTAGCTTTTCTCAGCCCTAGACATTTCGCCTAATTTTTGCGCCCTAACCCTCGCGTTTTGCAGCCCTTTTCGCCGCCAAGCTAGGTTTAGGCCGCAGAGCAAAACGGTGTATCAGTAATCCAATGCCTGAAAGCGCGAATAACAGGCCACAAAAGGCCGCGAATCGGACAATCCAATTATTGAAGTTATCGCGCCCCTTATAATCCATAATATGCAGCATCCACATAAAGTCATAAACCCGCCAAAGCTGGGTGCGCACGCCCCGCAGCTGCGCGCTGCTCGGGTCAATATAAAGCCGCGTATTATGGCTATCATCATAGGTGACGCGCCAGATGGGCATGTCATTACGGTAATCCAGCGGAGCCTCTCCGGTTAGCAAGGCCACGCTTTGCGGCTCCCCCGCCTCTTTATAGTAAAGCGCCGCCGCCGCGCGCACGTCCGCTTCGCTCGCCCCTTGCCACGGCGCGCCGTCACGGCCCTCTAAAATCGTGCGCCCTTCATCCCCCTCTATAATATATGCAGAGCGCCCCGCTAGGCTCGTCAAAGTCACGGCCTTAATCTTCCCGTCATAGCGCCCCGCCGCATCGCCTATGGAAATCACCTCCATATCCATGAGCACAGGCGAGGCTTTCTCCGCCACCGCATTGCCCCTAATTTGAGAGATGGGGAAAACGGTCATAAACAATCCGCTCGCCGTCCACAGTAATATCTGAATCCCAATAACCAGCCCGGCCCATTTATGGACGCGGGTCAACAGCGCAAAAAATCGGCGAGAGGTCACTTGGCGAGAGGTCATGGGGAGCATCCTTAAACTATAGGGC
Organism: Robiginitomaculum sp.; assembly: GCA_036478975.1. Classification (GTDB taxonomy): domain Bacteria; phylum Pseudomonadota; class Alphaproteobacteria; order Caulobacterales; family Maricaulaceae; genus Robiginitomaculum. The sequence goes on from JAZGFA010000071.1 coordinate 5,258, forward strand.
CGCCCTATAACAGTTTGCGCGCGGCGCGAATATAGCTAAAAAGCCCCATGTCCACGAGCGCCGCATTCCTCATCTTACTTGCCGCCCTGATAACCGCCTGCATAAGCGGGATATTTGGCATGGCCGGCGGGCTTATCTTTATGGGGGTGATTGCCTCTATGATGGGGGTGGCGCAGGCCATGGTCGTCCACGGAGCGGTGCAGAGCGTCAGTAATGGGTCGCGCGCCCTGATGCTACGCGGTCACATACGCTGGGACATATTGCGCCATATGCTCATCGGCGCCCTGCCCGCCATTGCCCTGCTGTCACTCATCGCCTTCGTGCCAAGCAAGAGCGCCCTGTTTATCACCCTAGGCCTATTGCCGATATTGCTCTGGCTTCCGCGCCGCCTCCTCGCCTTTGACGCCGAGCGCCGCCGTGACGCCGTGCTGTGCGGCGCATTGGTGATGGGGCTTAACCTCTCGGCGGGGGTGGCCGGGCCGGCGCTAGATATGTTCTTTATCAAAACCAGCCTGCGCCGAGAGCAAATTGTCGCCACCAAGGCCGTCGCCATGTTTGGCTCCCACATGGTCAAAATCGTTTATTTCGGAGCCGCGCTGATAAAGGCAAGCGAGCTTGCCGGCTTGCCGCCACTTTGGGTCTTTGCCGTCGCCGCGCCCTGCGTGATCGCCGGAACCTTCATCGGAACTCGCATCCTAAAGCGGCTTAGCGATGTCGGCTTTCGCCAATATACCAAATGGCTGGTTACTGTCATCGGCGCGGTGTACGTCGTGCGCGGATTGGGAATGGGGTAGGGTAATAAGGGCCGCAAATGCAAATCGCGCCCTGAAAACAGGACGCGATTTGAAAGTATAAAAAGGCACGCGCCCAGCGTTTCAAGGGAAACGCTCTACGCCGCTTATTGCAGCGAAAGCTATGCTTTCGCTGTTTTTACCCCCAAAGCGGGAAATTAAAGGCTCGTGCCAATGATTGCTACGCAATCATTCCTTACGCCGCTTATTGCAGCGAAAGCTATGCTTTCGCTGTTACTGACACACCAAACATTCCTCAAAGTTAGTTGGCGCGGCGGCTTCCATGGATTTTTCCATTTCGGTCTTTTTACCGTCAGAGCCGGCAAAGGCGGCGCGCGCGAGGGATTTGGAACGGCAATAGTAAAGCGATTTAATGCCGGCTTCCCACGCCGTCCAATGGAGCATGTGCAGATCCCATTTATTCACGTCACCGGGCAAAAACAAGTTAAGCGATTGGGACTGACAGATATCACCCGCGCGGTCGGCGGCAAATTCGATAATCCAGCGCTGGTTCAGCTCAAAGGCGGTTTTATACACGCCTTTTTCATGGTCATCAAGCGCGTCAATATGCTGCACGGAGCCTTCATGCTCTAGGATAGAATCCCATGTCTTTTTGGTGTTGATACCCTTTTTTTCAAACAAGGCTTCGAGGAATTTATTACGCACGGTGAATGAGCCAGACAGGGTTTTATGGGTGTAAATATTGGCCGGAATTGGCTCAATGCCCGCGCTCGTGCCGCCGCAAATGATAGAGATAGAGGCGGTCGGCGCTACGGCCATTTTATGGGAGAAGCGCTCCATCACGCCCTCATCGGCGGCGTCAGGACAGGCGCCGCGCTCATGGGCGAGCTTAATGGAGGCCGCATTGGCGTCCTTGCGCAGATTGGTGAAAATACGCTTATTAAACGATTTAGCCATGGCGGATTCGAACGCAATGCCCTTGGACTGCAATAGGCTATGGAAACCCATCAAACCCAGACCAACAGAGCGCTCACGGGCGGCGGAGTAGACCGCATCGCTCATTTTATCGGGCGCATTGTCGATGAAATCTTGCAAGACATTATCAAGGAAGCGCATAATGTCTTCAACAAAGCCTTCCTCATTTTTCCACTCGTCATATTTTTCGGCGTTGACCGATGACAGGCAGCACACGGCGGTGCGTTGACGGCCAGCCTTATCCTTACCCGTGGCGAGCATAATCTCAGCGCACAGATTAGATTGCTGAACCCGAAGGCCTTGGGCTTTTTGGTGGGCGGCAAGCGCATCATTCACCGTATCGGAGAACACCATATAGGGCTCGCCGGTTTGCATACGCATGGTAAGGATTTTTTGCCATAATTTACGCGCATCAATGGTTTTGATAACCTTATCCGTATGCGGGCTACGCAGGCCAAATTCCGCGCCGTCTTTAACCGCATTCATGAACTCATCAGAGATATTAATGCCGTGATGCAGGTTAAGGCTTTTACGGTTGAAATCACCGGAGGGCTTGCGAATCTCTAGGAACTCTTCGATTTCCGGATGATGCACATCAAGATAAACCGCCGCAGAGCCGCGGCGCAAAGAGCCTTGGGAAATGGCGAGGGTTAAGCTGTCCATCACGCGGATGAACGGAATAATGCCAGAGGTTTTACCGGCGCGGCCAATTTTCTCGCCAATGGAGCGTACTTTACCCCAATATGTGCCGATGCCGCCGCCATTGGAAGCGAGCCATACATTTTCGTTCCAAATGTCGACAATGCTATCAAGGCTATCGTCAACCGTATTGAGGAAGCAGGAAATCGGCAGGCCGCGCTGGGCGCCGCCATTAGACAAAACAGGCGTGGCAGGCATGAACCAAAGCTTGGACATGTAATTGTAAAGACGCTGGGCATGGGCGCTATCGTCGGAGTAAACCTGCGCAACACGGGCAAACATGTCCTGATAGGACTCTTCCGGCAGAAGATAGCGGTCAACCAAGGTGGTTTTACCAAAATCAGTCAGATAATCATCGCGCGAACGGTCAATGACTATCCGCTCTCCGGCTTCACGCAGGTGAGTCGGCGCTTTCTTTTGACCCGGTTTATTTTGAGGTTTGCTTTGCGGCGTAGAAATAGGAGCGGAAGCCGCCTGCTCAGAATTGCTTTGCGATTCTAAACTCGCCGCCTGTGTGATTTCTTCTGACATAATATATCCCTATTCCTAACTGTACTGCTTACTGTTGCCCTGCAACATTTCTGGCCGCTTTTGCGTCTAAACCGTCAATTTTACCGCAAAAACCCTCTAACATTTCAAGGATTTACGCCCTAAAATGCCCTCGCATGTCGTTAAGACTTGCGGCTTGCGTCTAAAATGTCTTGGTTAGACCTTACGTCCCCCGATAACTACATATAGGGGGTAAACCGCTAGCAACGTCAACACCTAGTGTCTTAAAAAGTGATTTTTTTTATTAACAAGCGGTTAATCATACAAAAAAAGGGTTAATAAGCGCGACAATTACGCCCTATCGCTGTCCGAGCTATGCATTTTTGACGCAGCTCGCAGCCGCGCAAGCGCGCCGGGCAGGCTTTCCATGATTTGCGCCCGCTCATCATCGCTATAGTCGCTCCATTTGGCGATATGTTCGCGCGAACGGCCACAGCCTGTGCATTGGCCGCTGGATAAATCCAATGTGCAGACCAAAATACACGGGCTAACGATTGGCGCATTAGCGGTCATGCATTAAGGCGCGCCACTCTCCACAGCGGGCTGAGGGCTATCGGAAAGCGCCCCCTTATCAGGATTAGGCATGGCTTGGAGTTGGTAAGGGCCGCCCGTAATCGATAGGCTATCAATTTTGGCTTTTTTCAGCGCCGCAATGGAAAACACGCGATTGGGCCCAAGAAAACGCGCGGGTATATCATCGACTACCACCCCGCCGCGCAAGAGCGTTGCCCTGATGGTAGAGTCGTCATTGCCATCCCCGTTAGCGGGCGTAATAATAATATAGCGCAGCTTTGGCACAAGCATACGCGCGGGGCCGGGGGCAATGCCCTTCATCTGCGCCGTGCCGTCCGCAAGGCCTTCGACAAGCTCCGTTAGGCTATGGGAGCCATTATTGCTATTAAACGGCATTTGAAAGCTCATGCCCATTTGAACTTTCTTATCGCCTCCGTCCATTTCCCGGCACAGCTCCCCCTTCTTGCTTTGCCCGATCAGTGCATCAAGATTGATGAATTTGCCCTCATCGTCAAAAATCATCGCAATATCGCCCTTGCCCGCACCCTTGGTTGATGGCGGGCGGTAAAAAAACCGCTGATCAATAGGCGAGCCGTCTATCTTAGTGGCAAACATCTCCATCTTAAGCGTTAGCACATCGGTTTTATCGGCGGGAATCTCTGGCATTTTATTGAGAAGACCGAGCATCATCTTAGCCCCGGTGCATTTTACAGGGCCGTCCGGCGCCGCGCTTTGCGCGCTTATGGCAGGCGCTGACAGGATAAGAAGGGCGAGTATTGGGAGTGTGGTAAATTTTATCATAGGCCGTTCTAACCTAAATTTGCGGCGCGTCTTATGAAACTTTCGCAATTAACTGCGTTTTTGCACGGCTGGATTTTGCGCGAATTTAGACAGGATAATTCGCGCGCCGCTAGAGCGCCCTCGCTATATTGCCCCTAAGGGCTATTATGGGGGCCAATATAGGAGACTGATATGCGTTTACTCACCCGTCTTAGCGTTTTAGCGACTGCCGTCGCTTTCCCCGTGGCCGCTTTTGCCGGCGGCATGCCGCAATGGCCCGCCCCAACGGTAACGCCTCCCGCTATCACGCCGCCGGTCTGCAATCAGCCCGCGCCGCGCGCTCCTGCTCCTGCTCCAGTGTGCCGCAAGACGGCCCCCGCGCCGCAATCCCATACGCACGGGCTTCCGGCCATTGCGCCGCACAATCATAATATCGCCCCCGCTCGGGCGCAGGTACGCTCCGGCGGCCACTCTAACCATCACGCCGGCGCGGGCCACCACGCCCCCGCGCGCCACATCACGCTCATTAATAGCCATGCCCATAACGCCACGGCCTCAAATCATCACGGCGTGCGCGTCATTCGCCCCGCCGCTAATGATGTGAGCGATTTTGCCGCCATGCTTGCCTATCGCCAGAACGCGGATCGGTTAAATCTAAACCAACGCCAAAGCGAGAGCGCGATGCGCCATAAAGCCTCCATGGCCAAAGTCGCGCTTCAGCGCGAGGCCCTAGAGCAAGCCAGCCGCCAAAGCGCGCGCTATAGCTATCGCCCGTCCTACGGCCAGCGTTATTTTAGCAATAATTACACCCCTTACCGCTATGGCCGCAGGGGTTATGGTGGCCATCATCATGGCAGTCATGATAGTAGCACAGATAGCAGTACAGGCGGCGCGGGCAGCGTAGCGCCAAGCGTTATCACAGCCCCGGCCCGCCCAATGGGACGCCTATTGCCGCGCGCAAATGTGGCAATGGCCGGGAAAACCGGTAGCGCTCACCACTAGTTTACGAACGCTCAATTACTACAGGCAGGGCAAGATGGGTCTTTAGTCAGGCTCACCGTGCGGCCCTGCGCCCCTAGCGCGTCATAAAGATAAAGCCGTCCCAATAGGGGCGCGCCCGCCCCCGTGATAATTTTTACAGCTTCCATCGCCATCATAGAGCCTATCATGCCAGCCAGAGCGCCGACCACGCCGACCTCGCTACAGGTCTGCGCCCCTTGCGGAGCCTTAGGCACGAAACATTGATAGCAGGGCGCATGTGCTGCCCGATTATCAAAGGCCGCCACCTGCCCGTTAAAGCGCCCAAGCGCGCCAGAGACCAGCGGAGTTTTTAGAGCCAGAGCCGCGCCATTGACCGCGAACCGGCTTTCAAAACTATCCGTGCCGTCTAAGATAATGTCATGATTGGAGAGCAAATCTTGCGCGTTACCTCGCGTCAGCCGCGCCTTATGGGCCGTTACGCTCACATCAGGATTAAGCGCCATAAGCCGGCCCGCCATGACGCTGGCCTTAGCCTTGCCAATGTCGGCGCTATCAAATTGCACTTGGCGCTGGAGGTTAGAGATTTCCACAATGTCGTCATCAATCAGCGTAATATGGCCAATGCCCGCCGCCGCCAAATACAGGCCCGCCGGACCGCCTAGCCCGCCCGCACCGACAATAGCAATGCGCGCGGCCAGCAAATCCGCCTGCCCCGCCCCGCCAATTTCGCGCAGCACAATATGGCGGCCATAGCGTTTCACCTGCTCAGGAGTCATAGGGTCTTTTCCTCGGTTAAGCGCGCTATCATACGCTCGGCGCTGTTTAACAGGCGGGTAATATCGGCGGGATTGGACAGGCGGTGGTCACCGTCTTTAACTAGGGTGAATTCGACCTGCTCGCTGGTAATTAAATCCACGAGCCTTCGCGCAAATTGCCACGGCACGGGCTCATCTTGCATACCTTGCAGTATATGCACGGGGCCGCGAAAATCTATCGGGCCGTCCATAATCAAATGCTCGCGCCCGCTCTCTATTAAAAGGCGGGTAATTTCCATCGGGTCACCGTAAGGGCTAGGCTCATAATATATGCCCGCCTCCATAATCTGTTTTTGAATATCAACGCTAAAGCTCGGCCACATCAGCTTTTGCGTAAAGTCTGGCGCGGGCGCAACCAAGATAAGCCCCTTAATGCGCTCCGGCCTAGCCAGCGCCGCCAGCAGAGCCTGCCAGCCGCCCATGGACGAGCCGACTAAAATTTGACCCCCCGTGGTTAGCCTATCAATCACCGCAAGCGTATCGGCGTGCCAGCGGGTAATCGTGCCATCGGTGAAAGCGCCGCTGCTCTCCCCGTGGCCAAAATAGTCAAAGCGTAGAAAGCCGTGCCCGCCCGCGCGCGCCCAGCTATCCATGGCGAGCGCCTTGCCCCCCTTCATATTCGACTTCAGCCCGCCGCACCAAATAAACCCCGCCCCGCCAAGGTCAGAGCCTTCGCTGCGGTGATAGGCGAGGCTCTCCCCGTCATCAGTTTTCAATATTTGCGCATTTGTCATATTTACTCTTTTGCAAAACAGCTCCGGGTCAGTTAAAGCGCGCTTATGAAAGTTTTACAAGTTGTTCCAGCTTTGAGCGCCGGCGGCGTTGAGCGTACCACGATAGAAATCGCTCAAGCTTTGACCAATGCCGGCCATAGCGCCCATGTGGCCAGCGCGGGCGGGCGGCTTGAGGGCGAGCTAATCACGGCGGGCGGGATATTCCACGAATTGCCGATGGACAGTAAAAACCCGGCCAAATTGCGCAGTAATAGCCGCACCTTGATTAAGCTCATAAAGGCCGAGAAAATTGATATTGTTCACGCCCGTAGCCGCGCCCCCGCATGGGCCGCCCACGCCGCCGCCCGCGCGTGCAATGTGCCTTTCGTCACCACATATCACGGCATTTACAACGCCAAGAGTCGGCTTAAGCGGCGCTATAATGCCATTATGGCCAAGGGCGATATTATCATCGCAAATTCCCAGTTCACCTGTGAGCATATTATCAAAACCCACGGCGTAGAGCGCGCGCGCATTGTGGTTATCCCGCGCGGCGTCGATATGGCGCGCTTTGACCCTAGGGCGATAAAGGCGAGCGATATTAAAGCCCAGCGCGCCGCTTGGGGCGCGGGGGCGGGTGAAACCTGCTTGCTTTTGCCGGGGCGGCTCACGGGCTGGAAAGGCCAGAGGGTCGCGATTAAGGCGCTGGCTAAGGCGCGCCAAACCCTAAGCGCTAAACTCATACTGCTCGGCGACGCGCAGGGACGCGATGATTATGTCACCGAGCTTAAAGTGCTCGCAGAGAGCCTGGGAGTCGCGGAGGATGTCATCATTCCCGGCCATAGTGATAATGTGCCCTTAGCGCTGGCGAGCGCCGATATGGTCATTTCCGCTTCCACCGACCCCGAAGCCTTTGGCCGCGTCGCGGCGGAGGCCCAAGCCATGGGGAAATGGGTGATAGCGTCAGACCATGGCGGGGCGCGCGAAACCGTGATTGACGGGGCAACCGGGGCGCGCACGGCGGTTGGCGATAGCGACGCCTTAGCGGGCGCCATACTCAGCGCGCCAAGTTTTGATAAGGCCAAATCGCGCGCCCATATCGCGCAAAATTTCTCTGACAGCCAGATGAAAGCCAAAACCTTGGCGGTTTACGCTAAGTTTGTTTGATTTGGCCCGTTTTGCTCCCTTTTGCTCTTGTATTAAAGGCCCCATGACTTCATATAGCTTTTGTGTTATAGGCACGCCTAGAACTTGAAAACCTAACCTTGAAAAACATAGTCACTTTGGAGACATCGCATAGCCCGTAGACCCCTAGCCGCACCGCCTTCTCGTAAAGGCCCGCGCATTAACTCAGATATTACCAATCCCCGCGTCCTGCTCATCACCGAAACCGGAGAGAAACGCGGCGAGGTCACCCTTGAAGTCGCCTTAATGGCTGCGCGCACCGCCGGACTCGATCTGGTCGAAGTTGCGCCCAATCCCAAACTTCCCGTTGTCAAAATTTTGGACTATGGCAAGGTGCGTTTCGAGAACCAAAAGAAAAAGGCTGCCGCCAAAAAACGTCAAAAGACCCAAGAGGTCAAAGAGATTAAGATGCGGCCCAATATCGACACCCATGATTATGACGTCAAAGGCCGCGCGATTCGCAAATTTATCGAACGCGGCGACAAGGTTAAAGTCACCATTCGCTTCCGCGGCCGTGAAATGGCCCATATGGATCGCGGCATGGATTTGCTTAAGCGCGTCAAAGCAGATTTTGAAGAGATTATCAAAATCGAATTTGAGCCAAAGACCGAAGGCCGCCTCATGACCATGGTCATCGCGCCGAAATAATTAAACTGACATTTACGGTTTAAAAACCTCGGAAGGGAAACCTTTCGGGGTTTTTGTTTATTCGGGCACGGGGCAGACCACGCCGGTTGGGCCAATGGCGCAATAGCCGCCGGGGTTTTTGGCGAGATATTGTTGGTGGTAGTCCTCAGCAAAATGATAGGTTTCGGCGGGCATTATCTGCGTAGTGATTTCGGGCGCGGCGGCTTTTGTGTAAGCGTCATTATAAAGCGCGCGGGCGGCGGCGGCCTTAGCGGCTTGGCTCTTACCGCGCGTGAATAGGACGCTACGATATTGACTGCCCCTATCATTGCCTTGGCGGTTGCCTTGGGTAGGGTCATGGTTCTCAAAAAAGATTTTTAGCAAAGCGTCAAAGCTGACAATATTGGGGTCAAAAACAATGTGGACAAGCTCTGCGTGGCCGCTCACCCCGCTGCATATGCTCTCATAATTGGGGTTTTCTCCATGGCCTCCGCCATAGCCAACAGAGGTGACATAGACACCGGGGATTTTCCAATACAGGCGTTCCGCCCCCCAAAAACATCCCATGCCAATCGTCAGCTGCTCATAGCCTTCTGGGTAGCCGCGAGTCATAGAGCGGCCATTGATGAAATTTAACGGATTTTTAAGCAGCATATCGCTCTCCTAAATTTGGCCTAAATCACGCGGCTTATCACGCGGGCTAGCACGTCTACCATATCGCGCTCCCCCGCCTTGTCGCCTATTAAATCTTGACGCACTTCAAAAGTGACATGGCGCAGGCCGCGCGGGGTGACCTGCACGTCCACCGTATAATTTAAATCAAAGGCGCTATAGGGGCGATTCATCCCGACGGAGAAATTGCGGCCCATGCGCGTAAACTGGGCGGCTGTAAGCTGCGCTGTTTTGGGGTCAGACTTAAACAGCAAGCCAATTTCCGTCATGCGAAACAGGCCGTCAGTGCGTAGGTTTGGCGTGAAGCTATGCAAGGAGACAATCAGCGGATCGCAGCTGTCGCGCGCCGCCCGCTCTATATTTTCGCCAAGGACGCTGTGATAAGGCGCGTGGTAAGCGCTAATGCGCCGCGCCCGCTCGCTTGCGTTAACATTGAAATTACCCGCAATCTTCGTGCCGTCACTAATCTGCGGAATAAGCCCCTCCGCATTGGGGTCGCGGTTAACATCAATCACCAGCCGCGAAATAGTGGCCGCCTGTCCGCCGCAGCCAAAGCGTTCGCACAGGCCTTCGAGCAGTCCCATCGTGCCAACATCATGGGCGATATGGCGGGTTAAATCATCACCGTTAAGGCCGAGATTATTGAGAGCTTTGGGAATGTGGCGGCTAGCGTGGTCGGCAAATATAAATAGCGGCCGCCCGCCGGCGCGCGCTTTTATAACATGCGGCCTCACTAAAACGGCCTGCGGCTTTTAAGCGCCGCCATTAATGTGCCGTCGTCAAGATAGTCCAGCTCGCCGCCGACCGGAACCCCGCGCGCAAGGCTCGAGACAACAACCCCGCTCCCCTCTAACCGGTCGGTGATATAATGGGCGGTGGTTTGCCCGTCGACCGTAGCGTTCATGGCGAGGATGATTTCCTTAACGCCCTGCGCCTGCGCCCGCCGCACTAGGCCTTCAATATTTAAATCTTCAGGGCGAATACCGTCAAGCGCGGATAGGCTACCGCCCAGCACATGATAGCGGCCCGCAAAGGCGCCGGCGCGCTCTAGCGCCCAGAGATCTCCGACCTCTTGCACAACGCATATCAGGCTCTCATCGCGGTTTGGCGCGGCGCAAATATAGCACGGGTCCGCGCTATCAACATTAGCGCAAATGCGGCAGGGGCGAATTTTATCCGCCGCGAGGCTAAGGACATTGGCGAGTGGCCGCATCAAGCCTTCGCGTTTTTTGACAAGCTCTAGCGCCGCCCTGCGCGCGGAGCGCGGGCCAAGGCCGGGCAATTTGGCGAGCAGGGTAATCAGCTGCTCTATTTCAGATGATGAGGACATAATGCGCTTTCGATTCGCGCCAGTGTAGACCTAAATGGATTTACACTAAAGCGCGTTAGATTAAAGCAAGCTCGGGGGCAGCGTTTTCAAGCGAGGCTTTATTAGGAAGATAGAGCGTGACCGTCGTGCCCTCCCCTTCTTCGCTCTCAAGGTCAGTCCAGCCGCCATGCACTTCAACGAAACGCTGGACAAGCGCGAGCCCAAGCCCTGCCCCGCCCCGGGTTGAAGAAAATGTCTCAAAGACTTTCGGCTGGGCCTCTGCGGCAATGCCAATGCCGTCATCTTTGACGATAATGCGCACGCCTGTCTCCGTCCGCTCCCCTGAAATTTCAATATTTCCAGCGCCTTTAATATAGCGCAGGCTATTGCCGATGAGATTGTGCATGACCTGCTTAAGCCGTTTTTTATCGGCGCGTATCATGCCGATATCCTGCGCGCATTCGAGGGTCATGACCACCCGGCTATCGGAAACTTTAGTCTGGGCATAATCTATAGCGCCGCTAAGCAGGGCGTGAATATCCACATCGCCCAAATCTAAATCAAGGGCGTTGGCGTCTATGGCGGTAATATCTAAAATATCATCAATCATTTGCTCAAGGTCATTAGAGGCGGCGGTGATGCTCTCAAGATATTCCATTTGCCGCTCGGTAAGCTCCCCCGCTACCCCGCTAGACAGCATATTGGAATAGCCGGAAATCGTCGTCAAAGGCGTGCGCAATTGATAGCTGACAAGCCCTAAAAATTCGCTCTTAACCCGGTCAGAGGCTTCCATCATTTCCGCGCGCTCTATCAGGGCGGTCTTCGCCTTGCGCGCGCCGGTGACATCATTCCACGCAATCAGCGTTGCTCCGTCCGGCAGGGGGCGTGACAAATAGGTTAGCAGGCTATCGTCGCTACGCTTAATCTCGCCAACCACATGGCGGCGCGACTCCGGGCTTGGATCGGTAGTACGGGCTTTCATCTCGGCCCAGAAATCACGGTCATGGTAGAAGCGCAAAGCCTTACCAATTAGCGTATCAAAATGCGGGTTATCCTCTAGGCTCGACGGATCCAAATCCCATATGCTGGCAAAGGCGGCATTGTTAAGCTTAAGCCGGCCATCAGGACCAAACACAGCAATGCCTTCGGATAATTTATCAAGGGTCGCCTTTTGCACGCCAATCAGCGTGTTAAACCGGCTCTGCATGGTCATGCGATCGGTCATGTTTTCAAACAAAAGCGATAGGCCGCCATGGGGGTCGCGCATCCGCACAAGGCGTAAAGTGCGGCCATCGGGCAAGGTCCATATTTCGTCCGGAGCCTCATCGGGGAAATCCGTATAAAACGACAGTTCATTTTCCTTAAAGGCGCTGTAATCTAGCTGTTCAGGAATACGGCGCTTTTCGCGTAAATGGTCAAGCCATTCCCCGTGGCTTGGCGCGCCCGACAGCCAAGCGTCATCAAGGGCAAACATTTCCGAAAAGGAGGTATTGGTGAAACTGATTTTGCGCTCTGCAGAAAACACCACAACGCCTTCGGACATGCGGTTTAAGGTCTCGTCATGGGCGCGAATATGGCGGGTAAGCGCCCCGCGCAGTCCCTCCGCCTCGGTCGCGTCCATCGCCATGCCCGTCGCGCCGCCGGAAATTGGGAAAATGGTGATAGCCATGGAACGGCGCTTTCCGTCAATCACCACATGGCGCACGCTATCTTTACGCTGATTACTGGCCAGCACATCCTCGCATTGCTGGGCCGTCGCCTCATCGAGTTGAATTTGCCCCGATAGCACGGCCGCAAGATCATAGGGCGCATTGGGCGCGCTAACGGCGGCGACATAGGCGTCATTAACCCACTCAATCCGGCCCGTGCCCGTCAGCCGCCACATCGGGAACGGCGCGCGGCGCATCATGTCGATAAAGGCCACGGGGTCCTTTGCCGCTTGCAAACTGTCGTTTTGAAAACGCGACATCGCCGTGCGTGCATCTTCGGAGCGCACGCTCGCATCTTGAATCCACAGCACAATTTGCGCTCCGGCGGGGCGCCCATCCGCTTCAATCACTTGCCCGCCGGGCAGTTTAATAGTCGCGGCAAAATCTGTGCCATCCTTACGCAAGGCTTCAAGGTAACGGCGCAGGCTATTGCCGCTTACGGTTTCATGGTCCGCAATCCCGTCGAGCACATTGCGGGCAAATTCGCGCGGGTTACCCGGCTCGGCAAAACGCACCAAAGACGCCACGGCGGCGGTGGAGCCAAAAACCTTAGGCTCCCCCCAATCGGACCCGCTCGGCATTACCTCTTCCCAGACAAGGATAAGCCCCGGATAGGCGCCGAATACGCTGTCATTGCGCGCCAGGTTTTGATCTAGATCCTTGGCCCGCTGCTTCCAGCGCTCGGTATTTTTACGCGGCGCGGTGGTAATGCGCGCCGCAATAAAGCCCACAAGCACGGCAAAGGCTACCGCGCCTGCGGTAACGATTAGGCTTAAGGACTGGACTGAAAACATGGGTAGCTCGCGCAGGCTTGGCAGATTGCCGGATTATTATTTATATATATTACCCATATTATAGGGCGCTATGGTTAATTTCCATTAACGACAGTTTGTTTTAGGCATAAAAAAACCGCGCCAAAGACGCGGTTTTCTCAAAATTAGCTATGGCCTAGCGCTTTGCAAGCAAATCGCGGATTTCAGCAAGCAAAACTTCATTTGCTGGCGGAGCGGCTGGCGCTTCGTCTTCATCCGCTTTCATCGCTTTATTCATGCCTTTAATAATCATAAACATAACAAAGGCTACGATAAGGAATGAGATAAGCGCGGTAAGAAAATCACCAACATTGACGGATACGGCGGGATTAACAATTTCGCCGCCTTCCATAACAGCGTCTTTCATCACATATTTCCAGCTCGCCAGGTCAATGCCGCCCATGATTGGGCTGATAAGCGGCATGAATACGCCGTCGATAAAAGATTTAACAACCGTGCCAAATGCTGCGCCCATGACAACACCGACAGCCATGTCGACCAAATTGCCCTTCATGGCAAATTCTTTAAATTCTGAGATCATTCCCATAATATATTCCTTAAATAGAGGTTCCCCTTCTCGCGGAAATCGCGAAAATTAAACGTGTGATAGAGTAATTCGCAGTAAACGGCAAGCGGCGGCAATCAGCCTATTTGCGGGTTGCGTCAATGCGCAGCTTCAAGTCTTTGCCTGTACGAAAAAACGGAACGTATTTTTCCGGAACCGATACGGCGGCGCCCGTGCGCGGATTGCGGCCAGCGCGCGGTTTACGGTAGCGAGGGGAAAATGTGCCAAAGCCGCGAAGCTCTACCCGCGCGCCGGATTCAAGCGTTTGAGTAATGGTTTCAAACACGGTAATCACCACGCGTTCAACATCGCCGCGCGACAGATGCGGGTTTTCTTCGGCAAGTTGGTCAATGAGTTCAGACTTAAGCATAGGCCCTTAAAGCAAATCTGCGCACGGGGCGCAAGGGGGGGAGCCCAGAAAGCCGCCTAAACCAAACACTTAGCTTTATATTGACCGCCCCGCCCCTGCTAGCTTAGACATTACCCATGACAAAACCTGTGACAAAACCTGCCATTTTAGCCCTCGATCAGGGCACGACCAGTTCGCGCGCTATCGTCTTTGATGGCCATATGAACCCTATCGCCAGCGCCCAGAGTGAATTTGCGCAAATTTACCCGGATGATGGCTGGGTAGAGCATGACCCGGAAGCCATTTGGCAAACCAGTCTCGATACCGCCCGCGCCGCTTTAAAAGCCGCTGAGGATAAGGGCTACGCCGTCACCGCTATCGGCATTACCAATCAGCGCGAAACCAGTATTATCTGGGAGCGCAAAACCGGCAAACCGATATATAATGCCATTGTCTGGCAAGACCGGCGCACGGCGGATATTTGCGCCCAGCTTAAACAGCGCGTTAACGAGGGCGACATCAACGAAAAAACTGGCCTCTTGCTTGACCCCTATTTCAGCGCCACGAAAATCGCGTGGATACTCGACCATGTGCCCGGCGCGCGCGAGAAGGCCAATAGCGGCGGCCTCGCCTTTGGCACGGTGGATAGCTTTCTTATTGCGCGGCTGACGGGCGGGGGGCGCCATGTCACCGACGCTACCAATGCTAGCCGCACTAATCTTTATAATATTATGACCGGCGAGTGGGACGATGAGCTGCTTGAAATTTTCAATGTCCCCGCCGCTATCTTGCCAAAGGTTTTAGACTGCTCGGCGGATTTTGGCACGACCACGCCGGATATATTTGGCCGGCCCATTCCGATATTCGGCGTGGCGGGGGACCAGCAAGCCGCCGCTATTGGCCAGGCCTGCTTTGACGCAGGGGACATAAAATCCACTTACGGCACGGGCTGTTTTGTCATGTTGTCCACGGGCACGGCGCGCCTACGCTCTAAAAACCGCCTGCTCTCCACCATTGCTTACCAAATTGACGGCGCGCCCAGCTACGCACTCGAAGGCTCTATCTTTATTGCAGGGGCGGCGATGCAATGGCTTCGCGACGGCATTGGAGTAATAGATGATGCGGGGCAAAGCGGCGCGATAGCCGGCGCGCAAGAGAGCAATAATGGCGTCTATATGGTGCCCGCCTTTACCGGCCTTGGCGCCCCCCACTGGCAGCCCGATGCGCGCGGCGCGATATTTGGCATTACCCGCGACACCACGCGCGCCGACTTTGTCCGCGCCGCCCTAGAGAGCGTATGTTACCAGACCCATGATTTATTCACCGCCATGGCCCAAGACGGCGTCACGCCAAAATCCCTAAAGGTCGACGGCGGCATGACCAGCAATGATTGGCTGTGCGGCTTCCTCTCTGATGTTTTAAATATCCCCGTAGAGCGCCCCGAAATTGTCGAAACCACGGCGCTCGGCGCGGCCTATCTCGCCGGCCTTAAAACCGGCCTTTATCCGGACATGCAAAGTTTCAAGAAAAACTGGCGCGCCCATTCGCGCTTTGCTCCGAATATGGACGAGAATATTCGCGCGCAAAACCTAGAAGATTGGAACGCCGCCATTGGACGGGTGACGGCTGGCTAGCACGGCTTGCGCGGCGCGTTAAACTCGCCTAGGAAGGCCGCAAGAAATTACTTGGCTGAGGAGCTAAAATGCCCGTATCACATTCCAAACTTGTTGTCGTCTTTGGCGGATCAGGATTTGTTGGCCGTCAGGCCGTGCGCGCCCTTGTTAAAGATGGCTGGCGTGTGCGCGTGGCCACGCGCCGCCCCCATGTGAGCGGTGATTTGCGCGTTATTGGCGCGACCGGTCAAGTGCAGCTTGTGCAGGTTAATATCCGCCATAAATTATCCGTCGAGCGCGCCCTTATCGGCGCGGACGCCGTGGTCAATCTCGTCAGCGTTTTGTATCAATCGGGCCGTCAAAATTTCAACGCGCTCAATATTATGGGCGTTAGCAATATAGCCGAGGCCGCACGCGATTTGGGCATTAGCAATATGGTGCAAATCTCCGCCATTGGCGCGGACCCGCAATCGGCCAGTGAATATAGCGCCAGTAAAGGCGAGGGCGAGGCCGCCCTGCGCGCCCTCTTGCCAAGCGCGGCGATTGTGCGCCCGTCGATTATCTTTGGCGAAGGCGATGGGTTTTTCAATAAATTTGCTAGCCTTGCCAGCCTGTCCCCCGTGCTTCCGCTCTTTGGCGGCGGGGAGACTAAATTTCAGCCCGTCTATGTCGGCGACGTTGCCCGCGCCATTGCGGCCATTATTGGCAAAGGCTCCGCCGGCCAAACCTATGAGCTTGGCGGGCCGCGCACCTATAGCTTTAAAGAGCTATTACGGTTCACCGCCGACGCCGTTGACCGCAAACGGTTTTACGCGCCAATCCCGTGGCCGATAGCTAATCTTATGGGTCTTATCGGAGAGATTTCGGGCAAGTTTCCCTTTGTCACGCCGTTTCTTACCCGCGATCAAGTCAAGGATTTACGCAGCGATAATGTGGTGTCTGACAGCGCCAAGGATTTATCGGATTTAAACATTCGCCCCGAATCCATCGAAGCGGTGGTTCCCGATTATTTAAAGCGTTACCGCAAGGCCGGACAGTTCCACAAAGACGCCGACGCTATTTTATAAAGCGCGCGAAAAACTGCGCCATAGACGCGCGGGCTTCCATTTCCATCAAGCCAATAGACGTATCAATGCCCGCCTCTTGCAGGCGCGCCGCCCCTTGCCAATTGACCAGTGGATTTGGGTCGATAGCGGCGATAACGCAGCGCGCTATTTTCGCGTCTATCAGCGCGTCAACGCACGGCCCGCTCCGGCCCGTATGGCTACATGGCTCAAGGGTAACGTAAGCCGTCGCCCCGCGCGCACTACCAGCTTTTTCAAACGCTATAATTTCCGCATGCGGGCGGCCACCATTGGCTGTGGCCCCGCTACCGATCACTTTGCCATTTTTAACCAGCACGCAGCCTACCGCCGGATTATCGCCGGTCTTGCCATTTTGAGCCACCCCAAGCGACAGCGCCATAGTCATGAATTTAACGTCTGCGCTCACACGCGGCTTTCAGACTTTAGGCAAAGGCTTGGTGCGCGCTGTATTGAGATAACGCGCCGCCGTGACCTCTAATGTGCCGTCTTTAATATCAATGAGGAGCGGGTTACCCGTCGGGATTTCAATGGACGGAATATCGCTATCGGGAACATTAAATAGGCTTTTAACCAGTGCGCGCAAACTATTGCCATGGGCGGAAATAATCAGGTTTTCCCCCGCCTTAATGCGCGGGGCAATCGCCGCGTCAAAATAGGGCAGCACCCGATCAAGGGTTAACTTTAAGCTCTCTCCGGTCGGCAATAATTTCGGGTCAATATTGGCGTAGCGCTTATCATGGATAGGATGAAATTCGCTACTCTCGTCAATTTGCGGCGGCGGCACGTCAAAGCTTCGGCGCCAAATATGCACTTGCTCATCGCCGTGTTTCTCGCGCGTTTCTTGTTTGTTGAGGCCCGTCAACCCGCCATAGTGACGCTCATTAAGGCGGTAATCTTTGGTCACCGGAAGATACATTAAATCGAGCGCTTCGAGCGTGTACCAAAGCGTCTTAATCGCCCGTTTTTGCACGGAGGTATAGGCGGCGGTAAAATCAATATTCTGCGCCGCAAGCAGTTCACCCGACTGCTGCGCCTCGGCAATGCCGGTCTCAGTCAAGCCAACATCAACCCAGCCGGTAAACCGATTAGCCAAATTCCATTCCGATTGTCCGTGGCGAATAAGCGCAAGTTTCGTCATAATAAGGGCCTTTAATTGTGAGCGCGAATTAAAGCGCGGGCGGGCGGAATTGGCAAGACAATTTTGG
>JAZGFA010000072.1:0-20940 GCA_036478975.1 Robiginitomaculum sp.
AGGCCGAACGTGAACCGCCGCCCTGAGAGGCGTCTTGATTGTAACCGCCGCCCTGAGAGCCGCCACCAGACTGGTTATAATCGCCGCCGCTTTGCTGGCCGTAACCGCCACCGCCGCCAGAGCCGCCGCCTTGATTACGGCTATCGAGCAATGTCAAACTGCCGTTAAATCCTTGCAGCACAACTTCGGTTGTCCAGCGGTCCTTACCGTCACGGTCTTGCCATTTACGGGTCTTTAGCGCGCCTTCAACATAGACTTTGCTACCTTTTTTAACGTAGCGCTCAATGATGCCCACAAGGCCTTCATTGAAAACGGCAATATTGTGCCAATCGGTTTTCTCGCGGCGCTCTCCGGTTTGCTTGTCTTTCCAGCTCTCGGATGTGGCGAGGGTGAAGTTACACACCTTGCCGCCATTGTTAAACGAGCGCACTTCCGGGTCTTTGCCCACATTGCCGATTAAAATTACTTTATTGACTGAACCTGCCATTTGACATTCCTTTTAACGCACCAAAGCCCATTGTGTTCTAGTTATGTTCTAAAATCAAGAGGCAAAACCATTGGCCTAAACATGGGGCAAAACAACTGCGCTGTCCATAATCTAGCCCCGTAGACTTGTGGATAAGATAGCTTAATCGGCGCTCGACGTATGGTCAGACATAATCACCCATTCGCCGCCGCGTTTTTGCATGTGCAGGGTATAAAGCCCGCTTGGCGTATCATGCTTGCGGGTCAGCTTCCAATGGCCAAAAACCAGCGCATGGGTTTGCGACAGGATATTTATCTCAAGGTCTGAAAAGGATAACAGGCCCATAGCGTCTTTACTCGGATAGCGCGCCAAATAGCCATCAAGCGTGGCCTGATAGCCGCGCTGGATATTGCCGGCGGAGGCAAATCGCAAATCGTCGCTCTGCCAATAGCCAACCATAAAGCCCTCTATATCGCCACGGTTCCACGCCGCATCTTGGCGTGCTAGCACCGTGCGTATTTCGGCTGCGAGCGCTTCGTCGCTTTGCTCAGATGGGGTTTGTTCTACTGCATGCGGCGCAGGTGACACGGGCGTAGAGCGGAGCTGTTGCCCCAGTGTTGCCGCGCCAAAGCCCAGTGCAGCCGCTAGAAAAAGCTTAACGGTGAGCGCTGGCGTGCTCATTAGTCATCACCCAAAATCGCAGGTTTCTTGTAATAGCCATGCAGGCCCATCACCGTGGACATGGAATCCGACTGGGTGTTGAGCATGGTGCGCATGCGGTCTAGCACAAGCGTATCAAGGGTAATGATTAGGCCCGTGACATAGGTGGCATATTCCGCCGACACGCCTTGGGAAATAAGGATTTCTTGCAATAGCACCACGGAGGCCGAAGGTACGCCTGCCGTTGATACGGAGTAGATAAGCGACTGCAAACCCACCACGCCCATATCGGCGAGGCTCATATCAATGCCGTAGGCTTTCATGCCGTAGAGCGAAAGGATTACGAGGCCCATTAATGTGCCAACCATATTAATGGTCGCGCCAATGGTAAAGAACGGCGTCGACTCATCGCCATTTGCGCCCAGTTGGTCACAGGCGATTTTCGTCGCCGGCAGGGTCGCCATAGAGCTTGAAGTGGACAGGGCGACAAGCGCTTGTGGCAAGATGGCCGACAAGATGAACTTAAAGTCACGCTTTAGCACCACCGCCGCAACAACAACCATAATCACCCAAACAATACCAAAGGTAAGGCCGTAAACAATCAAGAGGGGCAATAAACCCGTTAGGGTTTCAACGCCACCCGGACGGTTAAGCGCCAAGGTAATGGAGCCGAATACGGCTAGGGGAATGGTGAACTGTAGGAATTTACGAAAGCCGCTCATGAATAAATCGCTAATCGCGTCCGCTCCGCGCCCCAAATCAAGCCGTTTCAGCGCGCCGCCAAACACCACGCCCGCATAGATGGAAATCATCAAGGGCGAGGTCAAAACGCCGTAAATTTTAATTGCAAATGGTATCTCTTTAACCTTGGCCAAATCACCGGAAATGCCGGCAGGGTCAGGCAAGATGCTAAAGTGAGAGAAAATATTAAAGCCGGTAATCGCGACAACCATGCCGATGAATGAGAAAAACAGGAAATAAGCAAATACGCGAATAAATTTCGCCCCCATGCCGCCTTTACTAATGGCGAGCGAGCTGCCGATAGACAGGATAATCAGCGCATACATTATCGGTTTGAGCGGCACAAACAGAGAGTCCTTGGCCAGTCCGGCTATGGACTTACTGATGATAGTGTCGCCCATCATTATATCGGCGGTCAGAAAGCTTGCCCCAAGCTTGTAAAACAAAACGGCCAAAACAGCCGCCCCGATAACAAGTGCGAGCAATGGAATACGGTGAAATTTTTCGAGCATGTTTGGTAGTCCCCTATTTATATTTTTTACCACAATAAACAGGCCCGCACCAATAGCAAAGGGTTTGTGTAATTGCCTCCATGCGCTATCAATACTTTATGAGACCCTTGGTAAAAATATGCGGATTAACGCGGCCGCGCGATATTGCCTCCGCCATTCGCTATGGCGCGGATTTCTGCGGGTTTATTGTCGAGGCGCAAAGCCCGCGCCGATTAAGCCTAAGGGAAGCGGCGAAACTCTCCCTCCCCGTAAAACCCATCGCCAAAACCGTAGCGGTGACCGTATCGCCTAGCGTCGATTTGGCCCTTAATATTGCCCAAACCATGCGGCCCGATTATCTACAAATCCACGGCGCTTTATCGCGCGCGCAGGCCAGCGCCATTAAAATTCAAACCGGCCTGCCGCTTATTCGCGCGCTCAGCATCAAAACCCGCGAGGATTTAGGCGCTATAGCCCCGTGGGAAGACATGGCTGATTATATATTGCTCGACGCCGCCGCCCCTAAAGGCTCCGCGCAGGCGGGCGGGCACGGCATGGCGTTTGACTGGAGCCTGCTTAAAAATATTCGTTCTACTACGCCGCTTATTCTCGCAGGCGGACTGCGCCCCGATAACGCCAAAGCCGCCCGCGCCACGGGCTTCACATTTTTCGATGTCAGCTCTGGCCTTGAGCAAAACCCGGGCGTAAAAGACCCTGATAAAATAGCCGCCTTTATGAAATCCATTCGCCCTGAGCGTTAAATATCATGAGAGTTAAACATTATGGGTAATGACAGCAATATCCCAATGCCGGACGAAAATGGCCGGTTTGGTAATTTCGGCGGGCGCTACGTCGCCGAGACTTTAATGCCGCCAATCCTCGCCCTAGAGGCCGCCTATAAGGAGGCCAAAGCCGATCCGGATTTTCAAAAAGAACTGGCCGAATTATCAGAGCATTATGTGGGCCGCGCCTCGCCGCTTTATTATGCGCAACGGTTGACGGAACATGCGGCCAAGGGGCATGAAAACGGGCCCAAAAACGGGGCGGCGAAAATCTACCTTAAACGCGAAGACCTCAACCATACGGGCGCCCATAAAATCAATAATTGCCTAGGCCAGCTCCTGCTCGCAAAGCGCATGGGCAAGTCGCGCATTATCGCAGAGACCGGCGCGGGCCAGCACGGGGTCGCCACGGCGACTATGGCCGCGCGCCTTGGCATGGAATGCATCGTATTTATGGGCAAGGTCGACATGGAGCGCCAAAGGCCCAATGTGTTTCGCATGAAGCTTTTAGGCGCGCAGGTGCGCTGCGTCACCAGCGGCACGGCGACCCTTAAGGACGCCATGAACGAAGCCCTGCGCGACTGGGTGACCAATGTCGCCGACACGTTTTACTGCATTGGCACCGTGGCCGGCCCCCATCCCTACCCCGAAATGGTACGTGATTTTCAGGCGGTTATCGGCGTCGAAGCCAAGGCGCAAATCCTCAAAGCCGAAGGACGCCTGCCCGACGCGCTCATCGCCTGTATTGGCGGCGGCTCAAATGCTATGGGCTTGTTTCATGATTTTATTGGCGATAAAGATGTGCGCCTTATCGGGGTTGAAGCGGCGGGGCGCGGGGTGGACACTAAGTTCCACGCGGCGAGCCTTACGGGCGGAAGCCCCGGCGTGCTGCACGGCAACCGCACATATTTACTGCAAGACGAACACGGCCAAATCAACGATGCCCACTCCATTAGCGCCGGGCTTGATTATCCCGGCATTGGGCCAGAACATAGCTATTTGCACGAATCTGGCCGCGCGGAATATATAAGCTGCACGGACGATGAAGCGGTAGAAGCGTTTCACCTGTGCACAAAACTCGAAGGCATTATCCCCGCCCTTGAATCCTCCCACGCCATACCCCGCGCCATTGACCTCGCCCGCGAGCTTGGCAAGGACGGCGTCATCATCGTCAATTTATCAGGGCGCGGCGATAAAGACGTCGCCACAATCGCTGGCCTGATGGGAGCGGATATTTCAGAAGGAACAGACACATGAAAATTTTAAAACTTTTACTGGCAGGCGCCACCTTATTGGCCCCCGCAGCCTTATTAGCCAATTGCTCCAAAGCGACAGCAAAGGAAACGGTTTTTCCCGCTTCGATAGCGCTGCCGCTCTTGGCCGGCACACACCGCGAAGCCGATTGCAAAGTCGATCATATATTTGAGACCTCCGAGCGAAACATTGAATGCGTTACTATCGATTTTCCAGCGGGCATGGTCGACGCTGACGAGAAAGATAGCCACGCGGTCAACCTTACGCGCCAATATGCGGAGGCGATTAGCGCCGAGGGCTGGCTGGCTGAACCCATTGGCGATTATATCGTGAATTTTGAAAAACCGGTTACGGATGAATGCTCAATAGCGCTACAGCTTATGACCTGGGTCGTCGACGAAGCCAAACCCGTAGAGGAACGCTATTTCCCATCTGCGCGCTTTACCCTCATAGAGCGGCACGTGCATGTCTGCGGCGAGTACCGAGAAATATCCCCATGACCCACCGTATTGACCAAACATTCGCCCGCCTAAAAGCGGCCGGCCAGTCCGGATTTGTTGCCTATATGATGGGCGGCGATCCTGACCGTGCGGCCTCGCAAAACCTATTAAACGGCCTGCCGGATGCGGGCGCGGATATAATCGAGTTGGGCATGCCGTTCACCGACCCCGCCGCCGATGGCCCGGTGATTGAAGATGCCGGCCTGCGCGCCCTCAAATCCGGCATGACCCTGACGGGCATATTGGAAATGGCGAGCGTGTTTCGCAAAACCAATGATTATACGCCCATCATAATCATGGGCTATTGCAACCCTATTCACCATATGGGCTATGCGGAGTTTTCCCGCCGCGCCAAAGCCGCCGGCATAGACGGGGCGATTATCGTGGACATGCCGCCGGAAGAAGACAGCGAGCTGCGCGCCGCATTTGACGCCCATGACCTCGCCCTTATTCGCCTTGCCACCCCGACCACGGATGACGCCCGCCTGCCCCGCGTGGTGGCTGGCACAAAAGGCTTTGTCTATTATGTTTCGGTCGCCGGCATTACCGGCAAGGCTTTAGGCGAGCAGGCGAGCGTTAAAGACGCGGTCGCGCGCATACGCAAGGCGTCCGGCCTGCCCGTCGTCGTCGGCTTTGGCATTAAGACGCCGGAGCAATCGGCGAGCGTGGCCAAGGATTCGGACGCGGTCGTCGTCGGCACGGCAATTGTGCGCGCCATGGCTGAGGGCGGAGTCGAGTGCGCCCTCGCCCTCGTCAAATCCCTCTCAGATGCGGCGCGCGACATTTAGGCCTTTAAATTATATTGATTTTCCTATTCTGCCCGCTATCGTTGCATATACAATCAACACAAACGGGAGACGAATACGTCCACAATCAAAACAAAACTTACCGCATCTTTAGCTGTTCTTATGATGGCAGGCCTTGGCCTTTCCGGATGCCAAACCGTTTCGAAGGCTAAAGACTCTATGAGTTCTGAATCCAAAAGCAAATTACTCGCTAAGCGCACTGCGTTTTCCATAGGTTTAGACGAAAGCCAGTTTACGATTACGGATGTCGAAAAAGGTTTCCTCAGAACAGATTTTAGAGTGCGGGCCAATAATGGTAATCAATATCGTTGCTATATGACAGGTGCGCTAATCGTAAGCTCCGATGTTCTTTGCTCCAAAAACGGCGAACAGAGCTGCAATGCGCTTCTGAAAGCTGCTGGCAAATGCTAATTTAGCAAGCCGCCTATTTTGAATAAGAAAAGCCCGGCAATTGCTGGGCTTTTTTATGCGTGACAAGCTTTAAACACCCCTCTCCCCTTGCCCCGCCCCTCTAGGCCTGTATGATTCCGCTTAGTGATTCACCCAAAGGATAGCTCATGAGCAAGGATGACGGATTATTTGCGGCTAAACGCGCAAAGGCCGAAAAGGAATATTCCGCCAAGGACATTCAAGTCCTTGAGGGGCTAGAGCCTGTTCGCCTGCGTCCGGGCATGTATATTGGCGGCACGGATGACCGCGCCTTGCACCATTTATTCGCCGAAGTTATCGACAATTCCATGGACGAAGCCGTGGCCGGCCATGCCAGCCGCATTGAGGTTGAACTCTCCGTCGATGGCTATCTCTCCGTCACCGATAATGGGCGCGGCATTCCCGTTGACCCCCATCCAAAATATCCAAAAAAATCCGCCCTCGAAGTGATTATGACAGAGCTGCATTCGGGCGGTAAATTTGACTCCGGCGCTTACCAAACCTCCGGCGGCCTGCACGGGGTTGGCGTCTCCGTGGTTAACGCGCTCTCCGACCATTTGATTGTCGAAGTCGCCCGCGCCAAGAAATTATACCGCCAAGAATTTTCGCGCGGCAAGCCCAAGGGCAAGCTCGAAGTTGTCGGCGACACCCCCAATCGGCGCGGCACGAAAATCAGCTTCCACGCCGATCCGGAAATTTTCGGCCCCAAAGCCCATTTCAAGCCTGCGCGCCTGTTTCGCATGGCCCGCGCCAAAGCTTACCTACAGCCCGGCGTAGAAATTCGCTGGAAATGCGCGCCGGAATTGGTCGCTGAACTCGATACGGTTCCCGACACAGCCGTGTTCCATTTCCCTGGCGGGCTAGGCGATTTCCTCAAGGAAACCCTTGGCACGAAGGTCACTATCACGCCGCAAATTTTCGCGGGCCGCACGGAAAAAACCATTGGTCATGGCCGCGTTGAACGGGCAATGGCGTGGACGCCGGAAGGTTTTGGCGAAGGCGACTGCCTTGTGCGCTCTTATTGTAACACCGTGCCCACCCCTAATGGCGGAACCCATGAGGCCGGCCTGCGCGCCGCGCTGACTAAGGGCTTGCGCGCTTACGCCGACATTAGCGGCATGGGCAAAAAGGCCGGCGCGATTACCCCCGATGACGTGATGGGCAGCGCCGGCGCGCTCGTCTCAATATTTATCTCTGACCCCGCCTTTCAGGGCCAGACCAAAGACCGGCTTTCTAGCTCCGAAGCCACCCGCATTGTTGAAAACGCCGTGCGCGACCCGTTTGACCATTGGCTCGCCAGCAGTCCCAAGGACGCAACGCGCCTGCTTGAATGGGTTATCCAAAAAGCCGATGAGCGTATGCGCCGGCGCAAGGCCCGTGACGTGTCGCGTAAATCGGCGACCAGAAAATTGCGCCTGCCTGGAAAGCTCGCCGACTGCTCTAATAAATCGGCCGAGGGTACTGAAATTTTTATCGTGGAGGGCGAGTCCGCGGGCGGCTCCGCCAAGCAGGCGCGCAATCGCAAGACCCAAGCCATCTTACCGCTCAAGGGAAAAATCCTCAATGTGGAGAGCGCCAGCGCCGATAAAATCTCACGCAACGCCGAAATCAATGATTTATCCACCGCGCTTGGGGTGGGCATTGGCCGTAAATTTGACACGGATGATTTGCGCTATGAGCGCGTGATTATCATGACCGATGCGGATGTGGACGGCGCCCATATTGCGGCTTTGCTGATTACGTTTTTCTATCGCTATATGAAAGAGATGATAGAACAAGGGCGGCTTTACATGGCCATGCCGCCGCTATTTCGCATTAGCCAAGGCAGCAAATCCATGTACGCCAATGATGAGGGGCACAAGCAGCGCCTGCTTGATACGGAATTTACCGGCCGCGGGAAAATCGAAATTGGCCGCTTTAAAGGCCTCGGCGAAATGATGCCGGCCCAGCTTAAAGAAACCACCATGAACCCAGAGAGCCGCGTGCTCGCCCGCGTCACCCTCGACAGCGAAAACCTGCCATCCACCGAAGCCTTGGTTGAAACCCTAATGGGCAAACGCGCCGATTTGCGTTTTCAATATATCCAAGACAATGCCAGTTTCGTTGAGGATGTGGTGGTGTAATGCCCTGCAAAAGCGCCGACACACAAGCCCCAAAGCCTAGCCTGCCCCATATCTATATCGACGCGGACGCTTGTCCCGTGCGCGATGAAGTTTACAAAGTCGCAGAGCGCCATGACGTGCCCGTCACCGTGGTCGCCAATAGCTTTATCCGTATTCCGCGCCACCCGCTATTTAAAAGCATGATAGTATCGGACAGTTTTGACGCCGCCGATGATTATATCGCCGAACGCGCAGACCCTAAATCCGTAGTGATTACCTCCGACATATTACTCGCCGATAGGTGCCTGAAGGCCGGAGCGAAAGCGGTCGCGCCCAATGGCAAAATGTGGACTGATGACAGCATAGGCAACGCCATTGCCGTGCGCGCTATCATGGCCGATTTGCGCGCCGGAGCCGATCAACCAAACCTAGGCGGCCCCGCCCCGTTTTCCGCCCGCGACAGATCTATGTTCCTGCAAAGCCTGCACGAAGCGGTGCTAAAGCTAAAACGGGGTTAGCCTATTTCAGCCTCTTAACACTATTTCAGCCTCTTATCTGGGGCGAAGACTCCGGCTCTGGCGAAGCCGCGCGGGGCCATGCGGCCAGCGGCGGCGCGTTTGCCGATAAGGGTTTCCCATTCGGTGACGGAGGTTTTACGCCCCGACGGATCGGTGAAGCTGAGTCCGTCTTCGCTAGCAAAACTGGTAATGTCGGCTAGGCCGCCATCCTTGTAATTTTGCAATTTCACGCCCTTGCCGCGTCCCATGATAGGCAGCTCGTCCGCGGTGAAAATGAGGATTTTGCGGTTCGCGCCAATCACGCCAATGCGGTCGCCGGTGACTTCAATACAGCGCGTAGCTTCGGCGTCGCCTTTGACGTTGAGCACTTGTTTACCGCCGCGGGTCGAGGCGACAATATCGCTCTCTTGAACGCGAAAGCCATAACCGGCGGAGCTAGCAACAATCAGCGTGCGCTCTGGCTTATGCAAGAACAGGCCGATAGGCATATGGTCGTTTTCAAGGTCAACCATCAGGCGCACTGGCTCGCCGTTGCCGCGCCCGCCCGGTAATTTGTCACCGCCAAGCGTGTAGAATTTACCATTACTGGCAAACATGATGAGCTTATCAGTCGTCTCGCACTGGACGGTAAATTCGGCTTCGTCCCCGTCCTTATATTTAATTGTAGAGACGTCATCGACCTTGCCCTTAAGGGCGCGTATCCAGCCTTTTTTCGACAGCACCACCGTAATCGGCTCCTTGGTGATAAAGGCGGTGGATAGGTCAATATCAATATCAGGCGCTTCGCTAAACGTGGTGCGGCGCGCGCCAATTTCGGTTTTCGGGCCATACATGTCGCGGGCTTCGCGCACTTGCACTGTAATCACGTCCCACTGTTTTGTGTCCGATCCTAACAGGGCTTCTATTTCAGCTTTTTCAATGGCCAGAGTGTCATGCTCACCCTTAATTTCGACTTCTTGCAGCTTGTTTAAGGCGCGCAAACGCATGTTTAAAATCGCGTCCGCTTGGCGCTCGGTCAGCTTAAACGCCTTTATCAGCGCCGCCTTCGGGTCGTCCTCATAGCGGACAATGCGAATGACTTCATCAAGGTTGAGATAGGCAATCAGCAGCCCCGCCAGCACTTCCATGCGGTCTTCGATTTTGCCGAGCCTTTGCGCGGAGCGGCGTTGCAACACTTCGCGGCGATGGTCGAGGAAGGCTTGCAGGCATTCGCGCAAATTCATCACGCGCGGCGTGCGGGTGGCGTCCAAAACATTGAGGTTCATCGAAAAGCGATTTTCCAAATCCGAAAGCTTAAACAGGCTTTCCATCAGCAAATCTGGGTCGATATTTTTCGACTTCGGCTCTAATACAATGCGGATATCCTCGGCGCTCTCATCGCGCACATCGGCGAGCCATGGAGCTTTTTTATTTTCGATAATTTCCGCGAGCTTTTCAATCAAGCGCGATTTTTGCACCTGATAGGGAATCTCCGTGACGATGATTTGCCATTGGCCGCGCTCTAGCTTTTCTACGCTCCAGCGCGCGCGGGTTTTAAAGCCGCCGCGTCCGGTTTTATAAGCCTCAAGCATGACGTCAGGGGATTCAATACAAATGCCGCCCGTGGGGAAATCTGGCCCCTGCACGTCCTTCATCAACGTTTTGATAGAGGCGTTGGGAAATTTAATCAGATGGATTGCGGCGTTGCACAGCTCTGCCAGATTATGGGGCGGGATAGAGGTCGCCATGCCCACGGCAATGCCGGTAGAGCCATTGGCGAGCAGGTTAGGAAAGGCGGCGGGCAGGACTTCCGGCTCATCATCTTCCTCATTATAGGTGGCCTTAAAATCCACCGCGTCTTCTTCAATGCCCGCGAGCAATGCCTTGCCAGCGGGAGTCATGCGCGCTTCGGTATAACGCATGGCGGCGGCGCTATCGCCGTCAATATTGCCAAAATTTCCCTGACCATCAACCAGCGGATAGCGTGCGGAAAAGCTTTGGGACAGTTTCACCAAAGCGTCATAAATAGAGGCGTCGCCGTGGGGATGGAAACGACCCATGACTTCCCCGACAATTCGTGCGCATTTCTTATGAGCGGTTTCCGGATTGAGCTTTAGCTCGCGCATGGCAAAAAGCAGGCGGCGATGAACGGGCTTTAAACCGTCACGCACATCCGGCAAGGCGCGCTGGGTAATGGTCGACAGCGCATAGGCGAGATAGCGCGAGGACAGGGCATCGTCGAGGCTTTCCTCGATAACGCGGCCGCCTTGCTCATCATTCGGGTTATTTGGGTCAGTGGTCATGAAGTGTCCTTGATTCGCCCTACTATAGCCAATCCGCGCCGCCATAGTGACCACTAATAGGCATTAACCGCCCATTGCCCCCATATTATTACGGCGTGAATGGTGCAAATTGGTCACAACCATTTGCAAAATGTAATCAATATGCGATTGCCTCTTACCAATGCGCCCATGCGAGCCTATAAAGCGCCATGATCAAACATTATTTCACTGCTGTGGGGGCGGCTGTAATCGCTACGCTTGGCGCGGCGAGCAATGTATCTGCGCAAACCACTGTCAGCTCTAGGCTCTCCATTTCCGGTTCTTGTAGCGGCTGTGACCTGTCTAGCCGCGATATGAGTCAAATCAGCCTGAACGGCGCAAATTTCTCCCAAAGCAATTTCTCGCGCTCTAACCTTTCGGGCGGACAGATAAACCATTCCAATCTGACCGGCGCGCAATTCACCCGCGCCTTTCTTATTCAAGTGCAAGGCGAAGGCGTGATTATGCGCCGCGCCATTTTTCACAACGCCAATCTAAGCGAAGCGGCGCTCAACCGCTCTGATTTTTCCGACACGGATTTACGCCGCGCCGATTTGTCCTTGGGCAGCTTTAAGGGCGCGGACTTTTCCAAGACGGTGTTTTCATCCGGCGAAGCGATGGGCGCGAATTTCTCTGACGCAAATTTCAGCCTCGCTAAACTTCACCATACTAATTTTCAAAACGCTATTTTCATCGGCGCGAAACTAAAGTTCGCCGAATTTGGCACGGCGGATGTTAACGGCGCGGATTTCACCGCCGCAGATTTTTCCGGCGCAAACCTTTTGGACGTGCACGGCCTAACCCAAGCTCAGCTTGATCAAGGTTGCGGCAGTCCAAGCACGCAAATTCCCGCGGGCACGGGCTTGACCATTGCCTATTGCCCTGAATATTTAAAAGTCGCGTCTAGCGGCACGGCTATGCCGCGCACGCGCTCCGCTCGCTCGGTGATAATTGACGGGGTGGATGTCAGCGCAAGGCTTGACCAGCTTGATAATGTCAAAGCCGGCCTGCGTGAAAACATATACACGATTGAGCGCGCCATAGCCGCCCTGCCCCCGCGCGGCTCGCACGCGGCGCGCGCAGAGCTTGAAATGAGCAAAAAACATCTGCAACGTCTTTATAACGGGCTTTAAGCGCTAACGCTTACCTATACGGGGTAAATCGGGGCAAAGCTGATCGCCCCCATGCCAATAGGCGTATGGGGGTCGATCACTTATCACGCATTCAAGCGCCCTATTTCAAGCGCCCTGCTTAATCGCCCTATTCAATGGGAAGATTTAGCTTTAAATGCAATTCGCTTAGCGCCTTCGGGTCGACTTCAGACGGGGCGTTCATCATTAAATCTTGCGCCTGTTGGTTCATCGGGAACAGGATGACTTCGCGAATATTTTCCGCGCCCGCAAGCAGCATAACAATACGGTCAACCCCGGGGGCAATGCCGCCATGGGGCGGAGCGCCGAATTTAAACGCATTAATCATGCCGGCAAATTCCACGTCAACCGTGGCATTGTCATAGCCGGCAATTTCAAACGCCTTATACATCACGTCGACTTTATGGTTACGAATAGCGCCGGAGGATAGCTCTACCCCGTTACAAACAATGTCATATTGATAGGCGAGAATATCAAGCGGATCCATTTCCTCTAGCGCCTTCATGCCGCCTTGCGGGAGCGAGAACGGGTTATGGGAGAAATCGACTTTTTTATTGTCCTCGTCCCACTCATACATTGGAAAATCGACAATCCAGCAAAATTTAAACGCGCCCTCTTCGATAAGCTCAAGCCGCTTGGCGACTTCATTACGCGCCGCGCCCGCGAGCTTATAGGCGGCGATTTTATCACCGGCAGAGAAGAACATCGCGTCCCCTGCGCCAACACCAGCCTTTTTCGCCATACCGAGGATGACCTCTTGCGGGAAGAATTTCGCAATCGGGCCTGTGCCCTCAAGGCCGTTTTCGCCTTGGGCCATGCGGATATAACCAAGGCCCGGAGCCTGCATATCTTTTTGCGCCCATTTATTGAGCTTATCAAAGAAACTGCGCGGCTTGTCGCCCGTGCCCGGAGCGGGGATAGCTTGCACCATGCCGCCTTTTTCCACGATGGATTTAAACGCCTTAAACTCGACGCCTTCCATGGTGAAAAATTCTGACACATTGCAAATCTCAAATGGGATGCGCAAATCCGGTTTATCGGAGCCGTATTTCTCCATTGATTCCTTATAGGGAATACGCGGGAACGGGGTGACGACTTCGCGGCCATTAGCAAATTCTTGGAATACGCCGGCCATGACAGGTTCAATCGCTTGGAACACGTCTTCTTGGGTGGCATAGCTCATCTCTATGTCGAGTTGATAGAACTCGCCAGGGCTGCGGTCGGCGCGCGCATCTTCGTCGCGAAAACAGGGCGCGATTTGGAAATAGCGGTCAAAGCCGGCAACCATGATAAGCTGCTTAAATTGTTGCGGCGCTTGCGGCAGGGCGTAGAACTGGCCCGGGTTAAGGCGGGACGGCACAAGGAAATCGCGCGCGCCTTCGGGTGAACTCGCCGTTAAAATCGGCGTTTGAAATTCCATAAAGCCTTGGTCAATCATGCGCTTGCGCAGGCTCGCGATAATCTGGCTACGCAGAATGATATTATTGTGCAGGGTTTCGCGGCGCAAATCGAGATAGCGGTGACGCAGGCGAATTTCCTCTGGATAGTCCTGTTCTCCGGCTACGGGAAGCGGGAGCGGCGCGGCGGCGTTTTCAATGATTGCCTGCTCTGCGGGGAGTTCTATCTCGCCCGTTGGCAGATTTGTATTAACCGCCTCGGGAGCGCGGGCCACAAGCGTGCCTGTTACCGTAATTACGCTTTCGACGGTGGCGCGTTTAAAGCTTTCGTAAAAATCGCTATCGGGATCAATGATAATTTGGGTAAGACCGTAATGGTCACGCAAATCGATGAACAGCGCATTGGCATGTTCACGCTTGGAATGTATCCAGCCAGATAGACGAACGGTCTCGCCAATATTAGAGCTGCGAAGCTCACCGCAATTATGGGTTCTATAGTCGTGCATGATATTTTTCTCCATTTAGCGCGTGTCCAAATAGACGGTTTGGCGCGCATGTTTAACACAGCTCCGAGGTCGTATATTCACGGCCATAAGTCAAGGGTGACATGCGCGTAAAAAAACCCGGCAAGGATTTCTCCTGCCGGGCCTTTAATTTAAATTAGCAGATGCCTTAGCCAGCAAGACCCGCAAGCAAGAGCAAGGCCACGATATTGGTGATCTTAATCATCGGGTTAATCGCAGGGCCAGCCGTATCTTTATACGGGTCACCAACCGTGTCGCCGGTAACGGAGGCCTTATGCGCATCGCTACCTTTGCCGCCATGGGCGCCGTCTTCGATAAGCTTTTTAGCATTATCCCACGCGCCGCCGCCGGCGGTCATGGATACGGCTACAAAGATGCCGGTCACGATTACGCCAAGAAGCATAGCGCCAAGGGCGGTAAACGCTTCGGCTTTTGTGCCAAACATATTGATACCAAAGAACAAGACCAGCGGAGCCAGAATTGGCAGAAGTGAAGGCACAATCATTTCCTTAATCGCCGATTTGGTCAAAATGTCCACGGCGCGGCCATAATCTGGCTTTTGCTCATAGGTCATAATGCCTGGCATTTCACGGAATTGACGACGCACTTCCTCAACCACGGCGGTCGCCGCGCGGCCAACGGCCATCATAGACATGCCGGCAAATAGGTATGGAAGCATACCGCCAAACAGCAGGCCAACAACCACATAAGGGTCTGTCAGAGAGAATGTAAGATCTGGCATGCCGTAGAAATAATCACCTTCCACCGCGTCATGGACGAAATGTTTGATGTCTTCCGTATAGGCCGCAAATAGCACAAGCGCGCCAAGACCGGCGGACGCAATAGCGTAGCCCTTGGTCACGGCTTTTGTGGTATTGCCAACCGCGTCAAGTTTATCGGTTGTCTTACGCACGTCTTCCGGAAGGCCTGCCATTTCGGCAATGCCGCCCGCATTATCGGTCACAGGGCCAAAAGCGTCGAGCGCCACAACCATGCCCGCAAGCGCAAGCATTGTCGTTACCGCAATCGCAATGCCGAACAATCCGGCGAGGGAATAGGTCACCAAAATGCCGCCAATAATCACAATCGCCGGAAGCGCTGTCGCCTCTAGAGATACCGCAATACCTTGGATAACATTGGTGCCGTGACCGGATTCGGACGCTTTGCCGATAGATTTCACCGGGCGGTAAGTAATGCCCGTATAATATTCCGTAATCCAGATAATCAGGCCCGTCACCACAATGCCAGCAACGCCGCTATAAAACAGGTTCATACCGGTAATAGACTTACCATTAACAATGCCAATTTCGCCGAACGTCATGCCCGGAGTGAACTTTGTTGCAAAGTAAACGCCAACAAGGGAGAGAAGCGATGAAGCGATGAAGCCTTTATACAAAGCGCCCATAATGTTCTCTGATTTGCCCAAACGGACAAAGAAAGAGCCAATGATACAGCCGAAAATCGCCACGCCGCCAATAACTAGCGGATAGAGCATCAAGCTATTGACGATGCCTTCGCCCGCATCCCTAAACAGGATAGACGCCAAAACCATGGTCGCCACGATGGACACCACATAGGTTTCAAAAAGGTCAGCCGCCATGCCGGCGCAATCGCCAACATTATCGCCGACATTATCCGCGATAGTCGCCGGATTACGGGGGTCATCTTCGGGAATGCCCGCTTCGACCTTACCAACCATATCGCCGCCAACATCAGCGCCTTTGGTAAAGATGCCGCCGCCAAGACGCGCAAAGATGGAAATTAGCGATGCGCCAAAACCAAGCGAGATAAGCGCATTGATAACTTCGCGTTGCTCGGCTTTGCCCATGCCGGTGAAATCACCGCCGGTTAAATACCAATAATAAGCCGCCATGCCGAGAAGGGCGAGGCCCGCCACTAACATGCCTGTCACCGCGCCGGATTTAAACGCCAGCTTTAGGCCCGCGCCAAGGCTGACCGATGAAGCTTGGGTGGTACGCACATTGGCGCGCACGGATACGAGCATGCCGATAAAGCCCGCAAGCCCCGACAAAACCGCGCCAATGGCAAAGCCAATGCCCGCCTTAACGGAAAGCAGTAAACACACGGCGATTAACACCACAACGCCCACGGCCGCGATGGTCATATATTGACGTTTTAAATAGGCATTCGCGCCCTCTTGAATCGCCTTTGCGATTTCTTGCATTTTCTCATTGCCGGCATCGGCCTTGAGAAGCGACGCGGTTTGCACCCCGCCGTAAACCACTGCGGCAAGGCCGGCAATGATTGCAAATGGTAGTCCTAATTCCATAGTTTTACCTTATATTTTTGTTATTATTATAAGGGTCTGAATCACGTCCAGCCCTCCCCGTTATGGGGCGACTATGACAAATGGAGCCAAGCAAAGCAAATGGGAATTTAGAGGGGTGGGGAATACCCTAAAAATGCGCCCAACCGCCACGCGCAAATCCCATCACGCCTCCATCCGCGTCGTAGCACTCTACGCCCTGCCCTTCATGGGTCTGTCCTATTTGGGTTAGGGTTAGGCCTTGCGCGCGCGCCGCGTCCTGCATGGCCGGCGCGTGTTTTGCCGCCGCCGTGAATAGCACTTGGTAATCATCGCCGCCCGTCAGCAAAGTTTCGATTTCCCCGCCGCTTGCGAGCCAGTCCTGCGCCGGTTTTGATAACGGCACGGAGCTAGATTCAATACGCAAGGCCACGCCGCTTGCCTTAGCCAAATGCCCCGCGTCGGCGATAAGTCCGTCGGAAATATCGAGGGCGGCGCTGGCGTAATCTCGGAGCATGGCGCCCATATCTAGGCGCGGCTGGGGCGCGTTATAGGCGGCGAGCCAATGGGCTTTATCGGCGACATTTCCGGTAATTTCGCGGCCCAAAGCCACGTCAAGCCCAAGGCGGGCATCCCCTATCGTGCCCGTTACAAATAGCAAATCTCCAGATTGCGCGCCCGTGCGCAAGACAGCTTTTCCCGCCGGAACGCTGCCAATCAAAGTGGCGCTTATGGTTAGCGGGCCGTCGGTAGATGTGGTGTCCCCGCCCCAGAGCTTTATGCCAAATTTCCCCTGCGCCGCGCCGAGGCCAGCGGTAAAATCCTTGGCGCAATTATCATCAAAACTTTTCGGCAGGGCGAGGGAGAGTAAATAGCCTTCGGGGCGCGCGCCCTTGGCCGCGAGGTCTGATAAATTAACCCGCAGCAGCTTGCTCGCCGTAACCGCGTCAAACTGCCCGCGCGGGAAATGCACGCCTTCAACCATGGCGTCTTTGGTCAGGATAAGGTCGCGGCCCGCAATGGGGGTAAAGACCGCGCAATCGTCGATAAGGCCAAGCCCCTCTTTGCCCGCAAGCGGAGCCAAATATTGCGCAATGAAGTCAAACTCCCCCACGCGCACCCCCGCCTAGTCTTTGGGCGCTTTTGGGGCGCTAAATTCATGGGCGCGCAATTCGCGGGCTAGCCTATCGAGGGCGGCATTGACAAATTTCGGTTCGCCGCCATCGTAAAAATCCATCGCAATGGTGACATATTGGTCAATCACCACTTTAGCAGGAACGTCAAACCGGCTCATCATTTCCGATGTCGCCGCGCGCAATAGGGCCCGCAAGGTCACGTCAAGGCGCGACAGCTTCCACTTTTCCGACAGGCGCGCGGTAATCGCCGCGTCAATCGCCTCTTGATTGTCGATGACGCCGCGCACGAGGTCTTCGAATAATTCTTCATCGGCGGCGACAAAGCCCTCTTCGCCGTCATAGCCAAAGGCATGGTCACGAAATTGCCTAATCACCGCAGCGGCCCCTTGGCCAGATAATTCCATTTGATAGAGCGCTTGCACGGCGGCAAGGCGGGCCGCGCCGCGCAGTTCAGGGTTCATTTTAACTTCAGGCATTACGCGTTAGCTTTCTGCAAATCACTGCGAATTTTAATCATTTTAAGACAGGCATTAGCCGCAAAACCGCCCTTGTCTTTCTTGGCCATATTGGCACGAGCCTCAGCTTGGGCTTCATTCTCAGTCGTGATAATGCCATTGCCGATAGCGAGTTGCCCGTCAATCGCCAAATCCATCAGAGCGCGGGCGCTCTCCCCGCACACATAATCATAATGGGTGGTTTCCCCGCGAATAACGCAGCCCAGCGCCACATAGCCGTCAAACTTATTGCCAGCTTTTTCCGCCATAGAAATAACATGCGGAATTTCGAGCGCGCCCGGAACCGTGACTTTAACAATCTCTACCTTAGCCGCTTGCAATACGGTCAATGCGCCCTCTAGGAGTTGGTCAGACAGCCCCACATAATAGCGCGCTTCGATAACAAGAATTTTGGTCATAGCCCTATTTCCCAACTAGCGGAGTAATGCCGGTGATTTCCAGATTATAGGCATCAAGGCCAATAATCTTAGGCATTTTCTCGGTCATTAATATCATTTTAGTTACCCCTTGGTCCGCAATAATTTGCGCGCCAACGCCATATTCACGGATGGCTTGGTCTTTGGGGTCAAGGGTGACTTCTTTAATCTTAGGCGCGCCAAGACGCTCTAGCAGGCTATCAATTGAGCCTTCGCGGATAATCACTAATACGGCGTGACCATCATGGGCAGCAAGCTGTTTCATCGCATCACGGATAAGGCCGGAGCGCGGGCTTTTTTCGTGTAAAATATCACCGGCGAAATCAACCTTATGCACGCGCACAAGGCTCGGCTTAGTCGGGTCTACCTTGCCATTAGAGAGCGCAACATGTTCGCGATCATCGAGGAAATTGCGGTAAATATGCAGTTCAAAATCATCTCCATCTTGGGACGTAAAGCCCGAACTCGCCACGCGGCGAACAAAGTGGTCTTTGCTTTGACGGTGCTTAACCAGGCTCTCAATCGTGCCAATGCGCATGCCGTGGAATTGGGCAAATTTAATCAAGTCCGGCAAGCGCGCCATTGTGCCGTCATCATTCATAATCTCGCAAATCACCGCCGATGGGCGCAGACCCGCCATGCGGGAAATATCAACGCTGGCTTCGGTGTGGCCAGTGCGGATAAGCACGCCGCCTTCTTTGGCGATAATCGGGAACATATGGCCGGGGGATACAATATCGCGGGCGCTCATATTCGGGTCCGTCGCTACGGCCACGGTGCGGGCGCGGTCGCCGGCGCTAATGCCCGTAGTAATGCCTTCGCGCGCTTCAATGGATTGGGTGAAGGCGGTTTCAAAACGGGCGCGATTATCCGTGGTCATATTCTCTAGGCCAAGTTCGGTCGCTCGCTCTTTATCGAGGGTTAGGCAAATCAAACCTCGGCCAAACTTTGCCATGAAGTTAATCGCCGCCGCGTCAGCAAATTGCGCGGGGATAATAAGGTCGCCCTCATTTTCACGGTCTTCGGCGTCGACTAGGATATACATGCGGCCATTGCGGGCATCGTCGATAATTTCCTCTGGCGTGGCCAAAGCAAAGACGTCCTGTGAGGAGGCTTTATTTAAATTCGTCATGCGCCTATCGCTTTCATGTGATCCATATAGCGGGCGACATAGCGCGCTATGGTGTCAATTTCTAGGTTTATCTCATCATTAAGTGCTATTTTACCCAGCGTTGTCACCGCCGCCGTGTGCGCGATGATATTGACCGTGAACTCTTGCCCGCTCACCGTGTTGACCGTCAGCGATACCCCGTCAATCGTCACGGAGCCTTTGGGCGCAATGCCGAACAGTAAATCCTTGGGCGCGGTGAAGGTCATAATAAGCGAGCCCGCGAGCGGCTCTAACCCCGTTAGCACGGCGCGGCTGTCCACATGACCGGACACCATATGGCCGCCATATTCATCCCCGACCTTCATGGCGCGCTCTAAATTGATAGGCGTGCCGGCGCTCCAGCTCCCAAGCGTGGTTTTGCTCAGGCTTTCATCGGAAACGTCGACGGTAAATGTGCAGCCCGTATCAGTTTTTGCTTTGCGCGTCACCGTCATGCACGCGCCGGACAGGGCAATCGACGCCCCTATGTCGATAGTATCAGGGTCATAGGCGCAAGCGATTTCAAACATTGCGTCTGGCACTTTTGCGTTCCCGGCTCGCTGCGCGAGACTCGCCTCTTGTCCGCGCGTAACAGTTTTCACCGTGCCTATATCTGTGATAATTCCGGTAAACATTAGCGCGCGACCCTCTCATAACTCTCGTGAATATCATCGCCAATTTCGGCCAAATTCACCCGGGTAAATCTATAAGCTTTATCCATAGTTTCAAGGCCCAATGGGCCCCCGACAGACCCAATGGCGTCGCGGCCATCAGAGCCGAGTATCATCGGCGCGCGAAACCACTCAATACGGTCTACCGCGCCAAGGGTAACAAAGCTCGCCGCAAGCTGTCCGCCGCCCTCGACAAGCAGGCTTTCAATGCCGCGCCTATGCAAAATTTGTAGCGCCGCCTCAATATCAAGCCCGCGACCATTCACGCCGATGGGCAGGACAGTGACTCCCAAATCCGTAAGCGGCTCGGCCTTGTCTTGCGCGCCTTCATTGCAAAATAAAACCACCGGAACCTGCCGTGCGCTTTGCGCCAAATTTGACTTAGGCGACAGGCGGGCGCGGCTATCAAATATCACCCGCACCGGATCCGGTTTTCCGCTAATGCGCGCCGTCAGTTGCGGGTTATCTAAATGGGCCGTATTGGCGCCGACGCAAA
The DNA here is from genome assembly GCA_036478975.1 of Robiginitomaculum sp. Lineage (GTDB taxonomy): Bacteria > Pseudomonadota > Alphaproteobacteria > Caulobacterales > Maricaulaceae > Robiginitomaculum. Next base: position 20,772 of record JAZGFA010000072.1, read on the forward strand.
TGGCGTCATGGGCCGCGCGCAAGGCCCGCCCCGCCGCGCGCGCCGCGTCTCCAGTAATCCATTCTGAGGCCCCATTGGCGAGCGCAATTTTCCCGTCAAGGGAGGTGGCTAGCTTTAAGGTAACGCGCGGGCGGGCCATAATATTTTAGGGATTATCCAGCTTCTCATC
>JAZGFA010000073.1:0-35794 GCA_036478975.1 Robiginitomaculum sp.
CCGACCCCAACCTTGGCAAGGTTGTGCTCTACCACTGAGCTACGCCCGCTCAGACGTACACGCGCATACATATGCATGCGAGAGACGCGCTATATGGCGCAGAAATTACTGTGACGCAAGGGGCAAATTTGTGTTTCTTGCGAGAATTTACACCTCTATAGTCCGGGGGATAAGCGGGCCGTGGCTCCGCGCGGGGGCTTTGACCCTCTTGGCTGATTAAATGAGGTTTAACATGGCTGTGCCGATTACCCGTAATGACCTTTACGCCCGCTTTGACGCGCTCGGCATTGCCTATGAAACCCATGAACATGAGGCGTTTTTCACCGTTGAGGAGGGCGCGGCGATAAAGGCGAAAATCTCCGGCGGCCACACGAAAAACCTGTTTTTAAAAGACAAGGCCGGCGCGCTGTTTCTCATCTGCGCTTTGGGCGCAACCCAGATTAAAATCAACCGCCTGCACGGGGTTTTGGGGTGCAAGCGCCTCTCCTTTGGCAAGCCGGATTTATTGCTAGAGCATCTGGCGATGACCCCCGGATCTGTGACCCTGTTTAGCGTTATGAATGATAAGGCGGGGGCGGTGACGCTCGTGCTAGATAAGGCTTTATTTGATGACCCTTTGGTGAGCTTTCATCCGCTGATTAATACGGCGACCACGACAATTGACAGCGACCGGCTTATCGACTTTGCAAAGGCGAGCGGACACAATCCCGTTATCATTGATTTTAAAGCCTTGATGTCAGAGCAATAGACCCCATTTATACACTATAGAACCGCAAAAAATTATAGAGAGATTATAGAGATTATTATGACTGACCTTACCGCCTTAGACGACATTATCACCAATGGCTCCGATGCCGCTTTCCAAGCCGAGGTTGTTGACGCCTCTAATGATGTGCCGGTCATCGTTGATTTTTGGGCGCCATGGTGCGCGCCCTGTCGCCAGTTAATGCCGGCCCTAGAGCGGGTGATTGCGGCGGCGCAAGGCAAGGTCAAATTGGTTAAAATTAATATTGATGACCATAAGGGCGCATTTGGCCAGCTTGGCGCGCGCGGCGTTCCGGCGGTATTTGCCTTTAAGGATGGCGCGCCGATTGACGGGTTTAGCGGCGCTATTCCAGAGAGCGAAATCGCTAAATTTGTTGGCCGCCTGACCGGTGATGTTGATGTTGTCGCCGAGAGCGAAGCGCTGTTTTCGCGCGCCATGGACGGATTGCAAGCCGGAGATATTGGCGGCGCGGCGCAGGATTTAGCGACCGCTTTGCAAACCAATCCGCTACACGCCGGCGCGCTCGCCGCGCTTGTGCGGCTTTATATGGAGGGTGAGGCCCTCGAGCAGGCCTTGGCTTTGCTCAACTCCGCCCCGCCAGAGGTGCAGGGCCACCCTGATGTTGTGTCAGCCCGCGCGGCCTTGTCATTAGTGATGGGCGACGAGGCCTCTGCGCCTGCGCCTGCGCCTGAGAGTGAGAGTGAGAGTGAGGCGACCCTTGACGCCGCACCGCAAGATGACGGCCTAGCCCCGCTACGCGCCGAAGTGGACGCAAGCCCAGACGACCTTGACGCGCGCCTTGCCCTCGCCAAAGCCCTTGCGGCGGCCGGTGATAATGGCGGCGCTATTGATGCGCTGCTGTATTCTATCGGCAAAAACCGCGCCCATGACGGCGAGGCGGCGCGGATGTTTTTGCTAACGATTTTTGAGGCGGAAGGCAGTGAGAGCGAACTCGCCCGCACGGGCCGCTCGCGGCTTTCATCCATATTATTTGCATAAAACGGAGGCCCAAAACATTGGGCGAAATATTATGACAGCGCATTATCGTACACTCGCGCGGCGCCTAAGCCCTGATGTGATACCCGTCTTTCCCCTAGACGGGGCGGTGCTTTTGCCCGGATGCGATTTGCCGCTGAATATTTTTGAGCCGCGCTATCTCAATATGATTGAGGACGCCCTGCGCGCAGATCGTCTTATCGGCATGGTGCAAAACGCGGTCAGTGACGATAGGGCCGCCCCGTCCGAAAGCGCAATGGAGCCGCTTACGCCAATAGGCGGGCTGGGGCGCATTAAGCAATTTTCCGAAACCGAAGGCGGGCGCTATTTGGTTGTCCTGCGCGGGCTTAAGCGGTTTTCTATTTTAGGCGACGCCAATATCACCTCCCCGTATAGGCAAGCGCGGGTCAGCTATGACGGCTTTGACGGCGACATTGAAAGCCATCGCCGCCCTGACCTGCCTAAGGCGCTAACCGAAAGCAGCGCCGAGCGCGCGAAATTGGTGGCGGCGATGAAGGGCTATGCGCGCACGCTTGGGGTAGCGCTTGATTGGGAGGCGTTAAAGTCCGTGCCTATTGATGATTTAGTTGACCAAGGGGCGATGATAAGCCCGTTTCGCCCATTTGATAAACAGTCCCTTTTGGAGGCGGATGACGGCCGCGCCCGCCGCAGATTGCTCATTGGACTCATGACGCTTTATAGTCAAAATGATGAGGGCAAGACGCAAGATGACGACACCCCGCGCAAGGATTTACAATAGGAATAGGCCATGAGCAAAACACCCGTAAAAAAACCTAAGACCAAGGCTAAAGCCAAGTCCACCAAAGCCAAGTCCACCAAAGCCAAGGCTGGCCCAAAAAAAACCGCGACCCGCAAACGTAAGGGCACGGCAAAGCCGAAGCCGGCTGAACTGGAAACTGTGGCGGCTAGCACAATCGCCGAGCCGCAAGCGGTGGACCCGCGCTTGCTAGAGCTGCTGATTTGCCCCAAGACGCGCGGCCCGCTTTCCTATGACCGTGTGCGTAATGAGCTGGTCAGTAAAAAAGCTAAACTGGCCTATGCCATTAGGGACGGGGTTCCGATTATGCTCCCCGATGAAGCGCGCAGACTTTAGCTAAAGCAGGGCTTCCTGCACGTCTTTTTTCCAGCCGACAAATATTTCTTCACCCCATTCTATTACCGGACGTTTAATCAGGGCGCGGTGTTTGTCCATGAGTTTGAGGGCTTTGTCCTCGTCCATTTTGGATTTTTGCCGCGTGGTTAATCCGCGCCATGTGGTGGAGCGGGTGTTGAGCAAGGCTTCCCAGCCGGCGTCATCGCTCCAGCGTAATATGTCACGGTCACTGACAGCGTCCCCGCGGATGTCAATAAACTCCACGGTTTTACCGGCGGCCTCTAGGGCCTTTTTAGCCTTGCGGCATGTGTCACAATTTTTCAGCCCGTAAATTTTAAATGTCATTATGTTTCCCGGTTCCGCTACGCGGAAACTCGCCTCTTGTTATATTTCCCAATTTCCGCTCACCCCGTCGAAGGACGGGGGCCTCTTGTTGTATTTCCCAATTTCGTCAGGCGATAAACTCGCTTCTTACGATAATTCAGCCTGCTGTATAAACTATTGTAGGAGGGTGGGCAATTGTCCAGACGCGCCGCTGGCCTCATTCATAAACAGGGCTTTGGCGGGCGCTAATTTATCGACGGCGGCGATGGCAAGGCGGCGGGCGTGGCGCAGCGGGCTAGCATTGTTTGAGAATAATTTATTGAAAACATCAGAGGCGCTGGCGACAAGTTGGCTGTCAAATCTACGCCATTGCTCATAGCGGGTCAGGGCCATATCCGCGCCAATGTCACTGCCCGCCTCAATGGCCTCGGCAACAACATCTGCCATGGCCGCAATATCGCGCAGGCCAAGATTAAGCCCCTGTCCGGCAATCGGGTGAATGCCGTGGGCCGCGTCTCCGATAAGGGCAAGGCGCGGCGCGCGGAAAGATTTTGCCATTTGTAAATTCAGCGCAAAGACGCGCGGCGCGGCGCAGACCGTGACCTTGCCCCAATGGTCGCCAAAGCGGCGCGCCAGTTCGGCTTCAAATAAACCCGCGGGCAGGGCGGCGGCGGCGCTAGCGGCGCGGGCGCGCTCTGTCCAGACAATAGAGCTGCGGTGGCGGCCCTGACTATCATCGGTCAGCGGCAAAATCGCAAAGGGGCCGGTCGGCATAAATAGCTCATGGGCCACCCCCTCATGGGGCAATTCATGGCACACCGTGGTGACGATAGCCTTTTGATCATAGTCCCAGCCCGTCACCTCTATGCCCGCGCGTTTTCGCGTCGGGGAGCCGCGCCCGTCAGCGGCGATGAGCAGGGCGGCGCGCAGGGTTTTGCCGCTATCAAGGGTAACGGTGACGCCTTTGGAATCGCTCTCATGGCCGACAACGCTGGCGGTAAGGAAATCTATGCAGGAGCTTTGGCGCACCTTATCGGCCACTGCGCAGGTTAGGCTATGCGCCTCTATCATATAGCCGCTGGGCGTCTTCTCGCCGTCTGCGCTTTGGGCGGCGCTATCAAAATGCAGGGTCAGCGGAGACGGGGTGGCTCCGGCGACCCCGTCACTAATCAAAATATCATTTATAGCTTGCACGGCCCCCTTAAGGCTGTCGGTGACGCCGAGGGTTTGAAGCATGGAAAAATTACGCGCGGCAATCGCGTAGGCGCGCCCATCCTTGTCGCGTTCATCCTTGTCTTTTGCGCCGGCCACTGGCGGGGACTGCCTATCAATAATTGTGATGTGGCAATTTCCCATAGCACGGTTCGCAATGGCAAGGGCGCAGCCCATACCCGCAAGGCCGCCGCCGACAATAATAATGGAATTAGGTTTCGCTGTCATAGGGCGAGCATAACGCAATAATTGGCTTTGGCTACGGCGCTAATGCGGCTATTATTGTCGCGCTCCATAAGGATAAACTTCATGATACTCATTACCATTATCGGATTATTGCTCGCGGTCGCGGCCATTGCCGCCGTGATTGCGCTTATTGGCTACCGCGCCCTTGGGCCTGCGGCGCGCCGTGATTACGCCTATAAAAGCAAGCATAACATTTTGGGAGATCCGGTGGACGAGGCGGGCTATGTACGCGCCTATGGCCGTTACCATGCGCCGCGCCGCGCCGCCTATATTGCGGGAACATTAGTCCTTATGGCGCTTCTGACCGCGCCGTTTTTAGCGTTTCTGACATTTATGTTTGAATATAGCTGGCGGCTGGGCGGGCAAGAGCGCGCCTATGAGCCGGGCTATTTGGTTTGGCAATTCATGCTATTTGGCGCGGTTATTGCGGGCTGGGCATTGGTCGCATTTTTAGGGGCGCGGCGTTATTATAAGTTTTTGCCGACGAGCCTCGACGTCGAAATCGCTAAGGAATTTAAGCCCGACTTTATTTCTTGATAAATTCAAAATAATGGCAAATGCGCCCTTCGCGAAATGCCTTGGCCTCATAGCGCGTACCGGGCCAGCCCTTAGGCGGCTTGCGCCAGGCGCTCGCATCCTGCGGCTCAAATTCAAATCCGCCATCGGCAATGACGCGGGTAAGCGTCCAGTCCACATAGCTGATAATATCACTGGCAAAGCGAAACTCACCGCCCGGCTTTAACAGGCGCTTTATCTCGGCGATAAATTCTGCATTTAAAATTCTGCGTTTAAAATGACGCGGCTTGGGCCACGGGTCTGGAAACAGCACGAATATTTTATCAAAACTGGCATCGGCCATCCTGTCCATAACTGGCCGCGCATCGCCGTGGTGCAGGCGAATATTTTGCAAATTATCCGCGCTAATATGGGTGAGGGTTTTTGACACGCCGTTGAGAAAAGGCTCAATGCCTAATATGCCAATGTCTGGGTGGGTGCGGGCTTGATGCACAAGATGCTCTCCGCCGCCAAAGCCGACTTCGAGCCAGCGATTAGGGTAATTTTCAAATACGGATAAGGGGTCGTCCGGCGCGTCAGGCGTTCTGACTTTTGGCAATAGGGTTTCAACTAATCCGGCTTGCAGAGGGCTAAGGCGTTTACCCTTGGCACGGCCATAAAGGCGGCGGGTTCCGTCGCGTTTGGAATAGTCCGGTTTATCGCCGTTTTTATTATCGCCGTTTTTATCATCAATGGGGTTTTGCATAGAGCCTCAATTAAAAATCCCGCATAGCAAGGCTATACGGGATTTCAATAATCAATATTGGCCAAGAAAGCCAGCGGCAAAAGCTAGTCTTCGTCGCCGTCAATTTCTTCGCCGGCAAGTGAGCGCGCCAATTCTAAAATACGGCGTCGCACGGGTTTGCTTTTAATTTTAGACACGGCCATGGCCAGTGCCACCCCATCGGTGGAATTGATAAAGTCGTAAACCACCGGGCGTTGGCCTTCTTCGGCAAAGCCATCAACCGGTAGATAATCACCAAGGCCTTCGAAAAAGAAGGTGATGGGCACATCTAATACTTGTGACATTTTCCACAGACGGCTCGCGCCAACGCGGTTGGAGCCGCGCTCATATTTTTGAACTTGCTGGAATGTTACGCCAAGGGCATTACCCAATTTCTCTTGGCTATATTTCATCACTTGGCGGCGTAAGCGTACGCGCGTGCCAACGTGAATGTCTACCGGATTGGGTGATCGCGGTCCATGTTTTGTAGTCATAGTGTTTTTCCTTAAGCCTATCGGCTTTGTTGCGCCCCTTATTCTACTAAGCAAAGCTATCAGAGATTATCCCTGAGCTGTTTAAATTGGTGCCCCTTCAATATAAACTCGCAATGCATTACATACGCTTGCCTTATGCATTACATACGCTTGCCTTGTTTAAATATCAAGTCCTAGAGGTATTCTAAGTAGTATAAATTTATTGTGAACACAGTTAACGTGTCGCGAGTATTATGATAGCGCCTTTAGCGGCGCGTAAGGGCCTTGGGCAGCGGGCTATCCAAAACGGCCGAAACGCGGCCATCGCTGCTTTTAATAATTCGGCCATAGGGGTCAACGAATCCGCTAAATCCGCTAGAGGTCGCGCGCACAAGCGGCAAGCCTTCTTCGATTGCGCGGTAGCGGGTTTGGTTGAAATGTTGGTGCGGGCCCGTGCTTGCGCCAAACCAGCTATCATTGGAAACATTCAAAATCCATTTTGGATTTCTGGGCGGGTTGTCCGGGTCTGCGCTAGTGTCGCGCGGGGTGAAACCGGTGAAGATGGATTCGTAACAAATTTGCACGCTAGCAAGCGGCAGATTGGGCAGGACTGTCAGCCCTCTATTACCGCGATCAAAAGAGGATGTCGCGGCGGTTAAGGCTGGCACTTCAAACCCCTCAACCCATTGATTAAACGGGAAATATTCACCAAAGGGCACGAGCTTGGATTTATTGTAGAGGGCGAGGGTTTCCATCTCATAATTTGGCGCGGGGCGTAGGGCGGCAAGGCTGTTAAAATATTGATATTCATCGGGGTTTTGCGGGTTTGGCGCGCGGCGCGTCACCCCCATAAGCAGGGTCGGGCCGCCGGTGAAAATATTATTGAGCGCGCTCATCAAGCGGACGTCTTCAAGCGGCAGGCCGGCAATTGCGCCCTCCGGCCAAACCACATGGGTTAGCGGCGCATCACTAGGGCGGGTTGACAGCTCTAGGTAAGTATCGATGGTTTGGCTATAGGTGTCCGCGCCGTATTTTTCTTGCTGGTCAATCTTGGCTCCGACCACGCGAATATTGGTGCCCTCGACAAACTCCACCACCGCATTTGACAGGCGAGAACTGCCATATCCAAACAGGCCAATCATAATAAATGCGCTGATAATCAGAGGAGAAAACTTTAAAAAAGTGTCCTTATTGTTTTTAGGTTTTGATGACAGCGCCGTCGCCAATGTGGCCGCGAGCAAGAGCGTGAAAAAACTAAGCCCGTAAACCCCAAAAAGAAATGCGCTTTGGGACATGGCGCCGCCTGCCTGCCAAATATAACCGGGAAGATTCCACGGAAAGCCAGAGAGGATATTGCCGCGCAGCCATTCCGCCGCAAAGAAAATCAGCGCGAAAATCAAGCCGTGCAAAATGCGGCGCTTTGAAAATAGCCGGCTATCAATAAGTTTTACATAGGCCATTGCGGCCACGGCCCAAAAAAACGCCAGCCCTGCCGGAAGCGCCGTGACCCCAAGCGGGGTAAGCAAAACATATCCGCCGCCTCGGGTAATAAAGGCGGAGGCAATCCAGTAAAGGCTGGCGAGGAAATAGCCAAAGCCAAAGGCCCAGCCCGCCCAAAACGCTGCGCGGGCCATGGTTTTTTTGCGGGATTTTTCGGGATTAGGCTCGGCGCGCTCAGCAATGGCATTAAGCCGCACCATGAATAAGGCCATAGCAATGATAAAGGCCGGCCAAATATAAAACGGCGCATGGCCCAGCACGCTGATGGCGCCGGCGGCTATGGTAATAAAAAACCCACTTTTTCCAGACAGGGCGGCTAGTGTTTTTTCTATCCGTGTTGGCAGGGCCATTACTGGGCGCCGCCCGCTTGCGGGGTCAGGCGCACGCGCAACCGTTTCACCCGCCGCGCATCCGCGTCAAGCACTTCAAATTCAATGCCGTAAGGGTGGGCGATAACTTCGCCGCGTTCTGGCACGCGCCCCGCGAGGGTAAAGACCAGGCCGCCCAAAGTATCGACATCATCCTCTTGCTCGTCCGTGGCGATTTCGCGGCCAAATACCGCTTCGAAATCTTCGATAGAGGCGCGGGCGTCCACGTCCCATGTTTTGCCGTGCTTGCCTTGGGCGCTGACAATCATTTCCGGATCGTCGTCGGAATGTTCATCATCAATGTCGCCGACAATTTGCTCCATCAAATCTTCGAGGGTGACAAGCCCGTCCGTGCCGCCATATTCATCGACCACTAGAGCCATGTGAATACGCTTGGCCTGCATGCGCCGCAAAAGATCTTGGGCGAGCATGGAGGGCGGCACAAAAATTACGGCGCGCAGAATGGATTTGATAATTTTGCGTTCCGAGTAATTTTCCGCGCTGCGCCCACGCGCCTTAAATCCCAAATAGGGCAGTAGGTCTTTTATATGCACCATGCCGATGGGCTCGTCTAGGCTTTCGCCGAAAACCGGCATGCGCGAATGGGCGGCCTCTTGGAACATATTGGCTAGTTCTTTTAGGGTCGCGTTTTTGGCGATGGCCTTAATATCAATGCGCGGCACCATGACATCGGAAACCCGCAGGCTGTGGAACTGCTCGGCTGCGTCAATCATGTTTTTTTGCGAAGCGGCCGCGAGGGTTTCCACGCCTTCCCCGGAGTTTTTTCCGCCTAAAAGGCGAGAGAGAAAAGACGGCCTGTCACTGGGCGTAGTGCCGCTGTTTTTTTTGTCACTATCCGGCATTACTGTCCTCATAGGGGTTGGCAATATTAAGGGCGGCGAGCGCCTGTATTTCTAGGGTTTCCATAATCTGAGCCTCGCTATCATCTTCGTGGTCATAGCCGCATAAGTGCAAATAACCGTGAATAAGCAAATGGGACGTATGGTCGCTAAGGCTGACGGCTTTATCGCGCGCCTCGCGCTGGCAGGTCTCAAAGGCGATAACAATGTCGCCCATGGCGGGATTGTGGCCGTCGGCGGGAAAGGACAGCACATTTGTCGGCGTGTCCTTGCCGCGATAATCGGCGTTTAGGCGCGCGATTTGCGCATCATCAATAAAGGCTATGGACAATTCTTGGCTTTGGGCGTGGCCATAAGCGTTCGCCGCCGCCTTGGCGGCGCGCAAGCATAGGGCTTCAATATCGGTAAGGGCCTCACTCCAGCGCGGCTCTAAAATCGCAATGTCTATGCCGACTTGCATTATAAATTCAGCAGCGCCGATTTGGCGTCCTTCTCATAGGCGTCAACGATTTTACCAACCAACGGGTGACGCACCACGTCGGAGGCCTCGAAAGTGATGGCATCAATATTGGGTATGCCCTCTAAAATGCCAAGCGCATGACCAAGGCCAGAGACAACATTGCGCGGCAAATCCGATTGGGTCGGGTCACCGGTAATGGCGTATTTCGCGCGCTCGCCAAGGCGGGTTAGCACCATTTTCATTTGCGCCAATGTGGCGTTTTGCGCTTCGTCGATGACCACAAAGGCGTCGGATAATGTGCGCCCGCGCATAAAGGCTAGCGGGGCGATTTCAATCTCGCCGGACAGCCTGCGCCGCTCGGTTTCCTCGCGGCCTAATGTCATATGCAGGGCGTCCCAAATGGGCTGCATATAAGGATCGACTTTTTCATTGAGGTCGCCGGGCAAAAACCCAAGGTTTTCGCCGGCTTCTACGGCGGGGCGACAGGCGATAAATTTAGCCACTTCGCCGCGCGCCAAAAGGGACGCGCCGTAGGCGGTGGCTAAAAACGTTTTGCCCGTGCCCGCCGGCCCTACGCCAAAAATTATCGTATTATCGCGCATGGACTGGACAAATTGCTCTTGGCGCGGGGTTTTGGGTACGACCGGTTTACGGCGCGGGAAAGGGATAATATTTTGCGCGTCTACGGCCATGGTTTTCCCGCCGCTGACGGTTTTTATCAGAGCTTTGACATCGGAAGGATTGGCGCTCCAGCCGCGCCCAAGCCGCGCGTATAATTCGGCAATGATTTTCCCCGCGCGCTGGCGCGATGGGCCGTCGCCATTAATGGTGACGCTGCTGCCGGGGGCTTCGATATAGACGCCGTAAGCCTCTTCGATAAGGGCAAGGTTGGCATGGTTTGGCCCGCATAAATCGCGCACGAGGTCGAGGTCGTCAAATTCGATAATATCGGTGGCTTTACTCATCCGGCCCGCCCGCTAAATGCCCCGATAGGGAATTGCGTCCTGCGTCAGTAATAATCACGTCGACCACGGATCCGACAAGCTCCGGCCCGCCGTCAAAATGCGTGCCTTGCAGATAGGGGGCGCGGCCAAACACTTGGCCTGGGTTTTTCGCGCTAACATTTTCCACAAGCACGGGCAGGGTTTTGCCGATCAGGCTCTGGTTGAATTCGGTTTGCTGAGCTACAAGCAGTTCTTGCAAGCGAGCAAGGCGCGCCGATTTTACATCTTCGGGCACTTGGTTTTTCAAACCGGCGCCGGGGGTTCCCGGGCGCACGGAATATTTAAAGCTATAGGCGGCGCCGTAGCCAATGTCTTCTACCGCCTTCATCGTCTCTTCAAAATCCGCGTCGGTCTCGCCGGGGAAGCCGACTATAAAATCTGATGATAGGGCAATGTCGGGGCGCGCGGCGCGAATGCGGGCGATAAGGTCACGGTATTGCGCGATCGTGTGGCCACGGTTCATCGCTTTTAATATGCGGTCAGAGCCGGACTGTAGCGGTAGATGCAAATAGGGCATCAGTTTGGTTTGGTCGCTATGGGCGGTGATAAGGTCTTCGTCCATATCGCGCGGATGGGAGGTGGTGAAACGCAAACGCTCTATGCCGCCAATGGTGGCGAGATGGGTGATGAGCTGGCCTAATCCCCATTCTGACTCGCCCTCATTATCACCAGTGTCGCCTCTTTGGGGAGCCGCCCCGTGATAGGCGTTGACGTTTTGGCCGAGCAGGGTGATTTCTTTAATTCCGCTCGCCGCAAGGCCGCGTATTTCGGCGACAATCTGGTCAACCGGACGGGAGACTTCCGCGCCGCGCGTATAGGGAACCACGCAAAATGCGCAAAATTTATCACAGCCTTCTTGGATAGTTACAAAGGCGGCAAAACCCTTAACATTGCGGGCGATAGGCAAATCATCAAATTTGGCTTGGGTGTCAAAATCAGTTTCTAAAACCTCGCCTTCATTGCGGGCAATACGCGCCAACATTTCGGGGAGTTTATGATAGGTTTGCGGCCCTAAAACCATGTCGACGATTGGCGCGCGGCGGGTAATTTCCGCCCCTTCGGCTTGGGCGACGCAGCCGGCCACGGCCACGGTCATCGGCTTGTCGCCGCTTTTCTCTCGCCGCGCCTTGGTCTGGCGAATACGGCCAAGTTCTGAATAGACTTTTTCTGCGGCTTTTTCGCGAATATGACAGGTGTTGAGAATAACCATATCCGCGTCCTCGGCGCTTGTGGTAGCAGCGTAGCCAAGCGGGGATAGCACGTCTTGCATGCGCTGGCTGTCATAGACATTCATCTGGCAACCATAGGTCTTGATGAAAACTTTTTTTAGGGTTTGGCCGGCGCTCGCCGCTGGGCGCTTTGGCGCAGTGTGCCCTGAGGGGGGCTTTGGCGCGCTCACGGCGCGGCCTTTATTCACATCTAATACGGTGCCCATAAGGCAATAGCTTTCTTAAATAACCAATATTTATAGGCTAACGGAAAAGGAGAGCGGGTTAAAGCCTAAATACGGGCGTAATGCAAGGCGGGTGATTAGGGCGGTAGCCCCTAGAAATAAAAGCGCCCCGCTATCCAAAGGACGGCGAGGCTCAGTCGCTGCCACGGGGCGCGTGGGCTGCGACTGTCCTGCCTTGGTATAGACTGAACATGAACTGAAAATGAATGAGAATTAAGGGGCGCTAAAACCGTATTAGCCCCCTAATTTACGGGAGTTGCGCCTTGGATTATCTTGGCGCACACTAGGGCTATGGAAAGCCGAGTTTTATTAGTGGAAGATGAAGAGAACGCCTTTGAGCGTTGCGTTCAAATTGTCACAGAACATCCGCGCCTAGAGCTTGTCGCAACGGCGCGCTCTTACGCGGAGGCTTTGGCGCAGATAAATGACAAAACGCTCCGGCTGGATTTACTCCTGACCGACTTACAGCTTGGGGACGGGGACGGCGCGGATCTTTTGCGCCTTTGGAGCGCTCTGCCTGCCCTTACGGGAGGCCAAGAGCGCCGCTCTATGGTGGTTACGGTTTTTGGCGATGTGGCGAGTGTGATGCGCGCGGTTGAAGCGGGGGCTGACGGTTATTTGCTTAAAGGCGGCGGCGACGAGGAAATGATAAGCTCTATTTCTACGGTGCTAGATGGCGGATCGCCGATTAGCGCCGCGGTGGCGGGGCATTTATTGCGCCGCGTGCGCAAGGCGGCGCCGATTGACACGGCGCCGAGCGCCGAGCTGTCCATGCGCGAAGTTGAGGTGCTAACCGGCCTTGCGCGCGGCAACACTTATAAAGAAGTGGCGCAAACCATGGAGATTTCCCATTATACGGTCGGGGACCACGTTAAAACCATATATAGAAAACTCGCCGTAACGTCTCGCGGAGAGGCGGTTTATCAGGCGATTAAAGAAGGCCTGATTGATTTATCGTGACCGGGGTCATAGTGTCCTCCTGATTACACACGCCATAGGGTTGGAATATGAACGGGGCTAATACGGATACACGGCGGGATAGGGCGCGCGCGGCGCGGCTCTCGCTCGCGCAGCCGCGCCCCCCTGAGCAGGGCAGAAACTTTCCCTATTGGGGACGTTCGGTTTTAATCTTTCTACTGGCTCCGCTTTTCCTCTTTATCGTTATTGGGCGCATGGAGAACCTTTCTATTCCAAGTGATAGCGCCACCCAACTTGTGGGCCTTAGCGTGATGATCCCGCCAAAGGCCCCCTTAATGGAGCGGGGCCCCCTAGGTTACGGGCAGGCCTATAGCGTTCCCGGCGCGCCAAAGGCGCAGATATTTGGGGACATAAGTCCTTTATTGCCGCACTATAACCGCCCTGCCGTTTTCGTTACCCGCGTGCGCCGCCGCGTGAGCGCGGACATTAATGGGCGGCCCCTATTGCGGGTCAGTAGCCGCCATGAAGATGAGAGCTATATGCTACTGCAGCCGCATTTGTTTGAAATTGAGAGTAACACGCTGGCCGCCCTTGACGGGGAAGAGTTTGAGGGGCTTATGCCAGACATGCTCACGCTGAATATTGAATCAACGCAGTCCCAGCCCTTTGTTGCGCGGGTTTATTTGGGGGAAATTGAGGATTTGCGCAAAGCCTTTAGGTGGCGGCAAATATTCTCCGTCAGCTTTATGATTGCAGGCGCCGCCCTTGCGCTGATTAGCGCCCTAACCTCCTATAGCCTCGCCCTTAAGGTGCAAGACCGCATACTGGCCATAAGCTTTGCGCTGATTATGACATGTTGGTGCATTATTTGCTTGTGGTATGCGGGCGTGTTTTCTGCCTTTGGCCTACAAATTTCCCGCACGGTCTATTCGTCTTCAACGTTTTTTATGATTGTCGCCTCGCTTAACTTTGCCAATGAATGGACCTATAAATGGCGCATTATTCGGCGGGTTGTCGTTCCGGGTTTCACCGCTTTATTGGCACTGGCGGTTATCGCGACCTATGTCTTTGACCATGCGGTTTGGCTAAACCTTATTGTGTTTGCGGACGTTATCGCAGCGATCTGTGTTGTGTTAATTCTTGTGCAAATCTTTGGCTATGTGGCGCAACATAAGAGCGCGTCTAATGTGGCGGGCTTTGTATTTGTGCTGTGCGTTTTTGCGGTGGTTATAGATGTTACCGTATCGGGTCTTCCCCAGGTCGGGAAAACGCTGTGGCCGAAAACGGGGATGACGCTCCATTACGGCCCGTTATTTTCTATCCTGCTGGGGCTGAGTATTATTGGCGGTTTTGTCAGCAGCTTCTTGGACACGCAAAAAACTTTGCTAGACCAGCTTGCCGATAAAGAGCGCGAGATTGCAAAGGTTTACGCCCTACGCGAAGATGAAGTGCGCGCGGCGGCTTTGGTGGAGGAGCGCAAGCGAATTATGCGCGATATGCATGACGGTATTGGCGGGCGCTTACTGGCCCTGTCTTTGCGCGCCAAACGGGGCCGGCTGACCAATGAAGCGCTGACCGGAGAGCTTGATGACAGTATGCAGGAATTGCGATTGATTATCGATTCCATGGACACGGAGGCGGGGGAGCTGGACATTGCGCTTGGTGCTTTGCGCGGACGGATTGGGCCTCAGTTATCGGATGCGGGCATAAAGCTTATCTGGGACAGTCACGATTTAGGCGAGCAGCCAGATTACGGCGCGCGCGAAGTACTGTCCATTTACCGGATGATACAAGAGGCTATCAGTAATGTAATCCGCCATAGCGGCGCGAGCGAAGTGACCGTAAGTTCTCGTCGCGAGGGACTGCGCGTTCTCATTGAGGTGACCAATAATGGCGGGCCGCAGGTTCTACCAGATGGCGTGGCGGGCAAGGGCATTTCTAATATTAAAGCCCGCGCCAATGCGCTCGGCGGACAGGCGCAATGTTTGCTTCCGGACTGCGGCGGCTTTAGGCTGTTAATCACCCTGCCTGCGCGCGCGTCTAACTAGGTTGCAATAAAAAAACCACACCCCCCTAATCTATGGGATAGGCGGGCCTGTTAAGGTTTGCTAAACACAATCATACAGTGACCGTGAACGGGGCAACGTTTCTGAAAAGAATCCCAAGCAGCAATGTAAGGGCGCACGGTTAAAGCTGTTTAGGAAAATATGGCGGGGGGCAATCACGACCATATTTTTCTTTTACATTGGGGCAATGTATAGCGAAAGGGCGGTCTTCGGGCCGCCTTTTTGTGTTTTTTCATCAATGAAACCCCAAATAAAAAGAGGCGTTTCATAGCAGGCCAAAGCCTGAATGAAGCGCCTCTTTCATTTAACAACCAGCGGGGCAGGCGGGCTGCTAAGGCTGGGCCATTACCACAATAAGCCCAGATTGCATGCGCGGTGAGATTAGCCGTCAAGTGTCCGAGTGCTCAGCAATTGCCAAGCATTATCGGCCTACTATGAGGGTCTTTTAGGGATTATTCTCCACGCGCCTACGTTAACTATAAAAGAAATTTGCAGAGTGAGTCAATAAAACATTTGTAAAATGGGAGATTTTCGTTTTAAGGAGCGGGGTAAATCAGCCAATTATATACAAGGCTCGACATGAGAAAAATAGCTATTTTGACCTCCGCAGATATGATGCTCGGCGGCGCGGAGCTTCGGCCAGATTATTTTGAGCTTGAGGAGCAAATGGCCAAGCTCACTCCCGCCTTTGCGGCGCTCGGGCTTAAGGCGGAACTGATGCTGTGGAATGACGCGGTTAGGCGGGCGCATGAATTTGAAGCTATGTTACCGCTATTTGTTTGGGATTATTGCCTCGGGGATAATGCGGCGCTATTTTTAACGGCGATGGAGCAGGCGAGCGAGAATACTCGCATTTTCAACCCGCTTTCAATTCTAAAAATTAATAGCAATAAAGCCTATCTTGAAGTGCTTGGCGAGCGGGGCGCGCCGATTATTCCCTCGCTGATAACCGAGCATATGACGCCAGAATTTGCGAATAAGGCCTACGCCCATTTCGGCTGTGACACCATCGTGGCCAAGCCGCAAGTCGGGGCTGGGGCATGGCGACAGGCCTTGTTAAAGCGCGGCGAAGCTTACCCGCAGCCAGAGGACTTGCCGCCGGGCCGCGCGATTGTGCAGCCGTTTCTGCCAAGCGTATTAAGCGAGGGCGAGCACTCGTTTTTATATTTTGACGGCGCATTCTCCCATGCGGTGAATAAGCGGCCTAAGGCGGGGGATTATCGTATCCAGTCTAGCTATGGCGGGAGCGAATTGCCTTACGCTCCCAGCGCCGAGGAGCAAGAACTTGGCGCCAGTATTTTGGCATTGCTTGATGAAATGCCGCTCTATGCGCGGGTGGATTTATTGCGCGGGCTTGACGGGAAATTAAAGCTGATTGAGCTTGAGATGATAGAGCCTTATCTCTACATGCCGTTTGCGCGCGGGCAGGGCGGCGAAAATGAAGGCGCGCGTAAACTCGCTAGCGCTCTTGCCGCGCGGCTTTAGGCGCGATAAGCAGGGGCGTAATAATGGAAGGCCAATATTATGACTGACCCAATACGCATTGCCCTTTTGGGCGCTGATGGCCGCATGGGCCTAGCCCTCATCGCGCAGATTTTTGAAAACCCTCAGGCCCATCTGGTTGCGGGGGTAAGCGCGCCCGGCTCTGCCAATTTAGGCAAAGACCTTGGCGAAATGGCGGGGCTGTCGGCGTTCGGCGTAGCGCTGACCAGTGACCTTCGCGCGGCGCTTAATATATGCGACGTGCTGATTGACTTTAGCGCGCCCAAATCCGCCATTGACGCGGCCCTGATGATGAGCGGCGTTAGCTGCAAAGCTATGGTATCGGGAACAACCGGATTTACCCAGAGCGAAGAGACCGCCTTTAACCTTGCGGGCGATGATGTCTGCCTTGTGCAATCGGGAAATTTTTCCATGGGCGTGAATGTGCTAACCGCTTTGGTGGCGCGGGCGGCTAAAGCTTTAAACGGCGACTGGGACGCGGAGGTGCTGGAAATGCATCACCGTCATAAGATCGATGCGCCGTCAGGAACCGCGCTCATGCTAGGCCGTGCCATAGCGGATGGGCGTGACGTTGATTTCGACGACAAAGCCGTGCTGTCCCGCGAGGGGCAGACGGGGGCGCGCAGGGACGGCGACATCGGCTTTGCGGCTCTGCGCGGCGGCTCCGTGGTCGGCGACCATGAGGTGATACTGGCGAGCGAGCTGGAAATGATTACCTTATCCCACCGCGCTTTAGACCGCAGCGTCTTTGCGCGCGGGGCTTTGACGGCGGCGCTTTGGGCGGCGGGCCACGCTAAGGGGAAATATGATATGGGCGATGTTTTGGGGCTAAAGGATTAAACAGCGCTTAGGGGGTGACAAGCCCCAATGCCTACTCTATATAGAGGATGAAATTTAAGTCCGAAGCATTATGCTGAAGGCGGCTCTCACAAGAGGGCCGTTTTTTTAATGGCTTAAAACGACTACACCGAGTGCGCGCAAGCGGATTGGGAATGATAACAAGAGGCGAGTATCCGCGCAGGCGGATCCGGGAAACAAGAATGAAGACAAAAACTGACATGGATGAACGCATCCTCGCAATTGCAGAGCCGGTGGCGCAGGATATGGGCCTAGAGATTGTGCGCGTGCGGGTTATGGCCAATAAGCGCACCACCGTGCAGGTTATGGCCGAGCGCGCCCGCGACGGGCTGATGGGCGTGGATGATTGCGCGCGGTTTTCGCGCGAGCTATCGGCTATCCTAGAGGTAGAGGACCCGCTGCAAGGCGCGTACGCCCTTGAAGTGTCCTCGCCGGGCATTGACCGCCCGCTCACGACTTTGCCGCAATTTTCTCGCCATGAGGGCTATTTGGCGCGCATAGAGCTTGACCGATTAGTTGAGGGCCGTAAACGTTTTCGCGGGCTTTTGGCCGGCAATGATGATGACGGCAATGTCGGGATTAATCTGGACGGCGAAGAAGAAACTGCCTTTATTCCTTTTGACTGGATTGCCGAGGCAAAACTTTTAATTACCGACGCGCTTATCGAGGCTGGCCAAAAGGCCAAAGAGGCCGCAAAAGCCGAAAAGCGCGCGCAAGAGATAAAAAACACAACACAAGATACGGACGAATAGGAGACTGAAATGGCTACTGGAATTAGTGCAAATAGGCTTGAGCTTCTGCAAATCGCTGACGCTGTTGCCCGCGAAAAAAATATCGATAAGCGCATCGTTTTAGAAGCGATTGAGGAGGCTATTCAAAAGGCCGCCAAAATGCGTTACGGCGCCGACCACGATATTCGCGCGACCCTAAACCCTGTTACCGGTGAGATGGATTTGAAAAAAGTCATCACCGTGGTGGCCGCAGTTGAAGACGAAGTGACGCAGGTTGATTTCCTCTCCGCCCAACTTGATAATCCCGATGTGCAAATCGGCGATACATTTGAAGAAGAATTGCCGCCGATTGAATTTGGCCGCGTCGCTTCGCAAATGGCGAAACAAGTGATTACGCAAAAAGTGCGCGACGCCGAACGTGAGCGTCAATTTCTGGAATATAAAGACCGGGTTGGCGAAATCATCAACGGCATTGTTAAGCGCGTTGAGTATGGTCATGTCATTGTTGACCTTGGCCGCGCCGAGGGCGTTATCCGCCGCGAGCAAGGTATTCCGCGCGAAAATGTTAAAAATGGCGACCGTATCCGCGCCTATATTTATGATGTGCGCCAAGAGCTTCGCGGCTCGCAAATCTTCCTATCGCGCGCCCATCCGCAATTCATGGCGCAGCTCTTTGCCCAAGAAGTGCCCGAAGTTTATGAAGGCGTTATCGAAATTATCGCCGTGGCCCGTGATCCGGGTAGCCGCGCCAAAATCGGCGTGCGCTCCAATGACGGCTCCATCGACCCTGTCGGCGCCTGCGTCGGTATGCGCGGCTCTCGCGTGCAGGCCGTTGTTAACGAGCTTGGCGGCGAACGCATCGACATTATTCCTTACAACGAAGACGCTGCGACCTTTATCGTCAATGCGCTTCAGCCTGCTGAGGTCGCCAAAGTGGTGATGGATGAGGACAATGCGCGCATCGAAGTGGTTGTGCCAGAGGATCAGCTTTCACTGGCCATTGGTCGCCGTGGCCAAAATGTACGCCTTGCGTCACAGCTTTCCGGCTGGGCCATCGACATTATGACCGAAGCGCAAGAATCAGAGCGTCGCCAGAAGGAATTGGCGCTCAAATCTGCCCTCTATATGGAAGCGCTAGATGTTGACGAAATGATTGCCCAGCTTCTTGTGTCCGAAGGCTTTGAAACCCTGACCGAAGTTGGCTATGTCGCCCAAGAGGAACTGGCTGCCATTGAAGGCTTTGATGATGCCACGGCGGAAGAGCTACAGGCTCGCGCCCGTGAGTTCTTGGAAAAGCAAGCGCTTGAGCAAGACGCGGCCCGCAAGAAAAGCGGCGTAGAAGACGCGGTTCTTGAGGTTGAAGGCGTGACCCTCGCTATGGCGGTTATCTTCGGTGAAAACGATATTAAAACCGTCGAAGATGTCGCCGGTCTTGTGCCTGACGATTTACTCGGCTGGGATGAGAAGGGTAAAGACGGCGAAATGGTGCATGAAACAGGCATGATTGAGCATATCGGCATGGCCGCGGAAGACGCGAATATGATGATTATGCAAGCGCGCGTGAAAGCGGGCTGGATTGACGCCGCCGCCCTTGAGCCAGAAGTTGAAGAAGAGGCTGAGGCCGAGGAGGTCGAAGCTGAAATGGAAGGCGCCGCCCTTGCCGAGCAGGTGTTCCAAGCTTGATAGAAGACCCTGTCATAAATCAAGATGAAGGCGCCGCTGACGGCATGGCGGCGCTTGAATCGGGGTCGCGCGGAGCAAAGTTTCGCGAGCGCCGTGATATTGTGACAGGACAAATTTTTGACGAGGCGGATATTGTCCGCTTTGTTATCGGCCCGAATGAAGAGGTGGTCACCGACGTGGCCGCCAAACTGCCCGGGCGCGGAATATGGGTTGCGGCGGATAGGGCTTCGGTCGACTTGGCCGTAAGCAAAGGCCTATTTGCTCGCTCGGCGAAAACCAAGGCGCTTGCGCCTAAGGATTTGAGCGACCGGGTTGAGGCCGCTTTGGCGGCGCGGGTTTTGTCCATGTTGGGTTTGGCCTTGCGCACGGGCAAACTTGAAATGGGCTATGATAAGGTGCGGGCGATGATTGGCGTAGAGCCGCCGGCTTGGCGCATTGCCGCTAGCGAGGCGACCCGCGACGGGCGTAACAAAATCCGCATGGCCAGCAAGGCCGCGTGGAATGCGACGCCGCTACTGGGCTGTTTTACAGCCCGCGAACTTGGCGCGGCCCTAGGGCGAGACGACATAACGCACGCGGCGATGCGTGAGGGCCGATTGGCCAATAAATTTAATGTGGAGGCCCGCCGTTTGGAGGGTTTTCGCGCTCTGCTTCCCGCAGATTGGGAAACGGAAATAAATGACGCAGCTACGCTTACTTCTTTGGAGTAAGAATAAGTTGATTCTTAAGAAAGGGACGTTAGTTTACGCCCCTTACAGTAAACGGTGAGATGAAAGCCGTATGAAAGAGACAGATGACTGATACTAAAGATACAGACGGCAAATCCCCAGCAACGGGCGGACGTCGTCCCCTTAGCCTGAAATCCTCATCTGGCGGCACGGTCCGTCAGAGCTTTTCCCATGGGCGAAGCAAGGCGGTTGTCGTCGAAAAGAAAAAGCGCCGCATCATTGGCGGGCCGGGCGTAAGCACTGCGCCGTCAGGCGATACGGGCGCGGCTAAGAAGCCCGCGGTTAAAACCGTTGATGTTGACGCGATTAATGCGCGCAAAATGGGCTTGTCCAAGGCTGAGTATCTAAAACGTAAGGCCGCCGTTGACGCCGCCGCCGCCGCCAAGTCTGGCCGGGAGGCTGCGCAAAAGGCCGAAGCCGTAGAGCGCGATCGCCGCGCCGAGCAAGAGCAAATTGCCCTAGAGCGTAAAAAACATGATGAAGCCGAAGCGATTGCTGCGGTGGAAGAGGCGAAGGCGCAAGCCGACGCCCCTAAGGCGGACGCTCCTGAATTGGAAGCGGCTCAACCGGACGCGCCGAAAAAATCCATGCGCGGAATGAGCGCCCGCACGGGCAGTGACACGCCTACGCCAAGCGCCAAGCCTAAGGCTACGTCCACATCTACGTCCAAACCTGGCCGCCCAGCGGCCCCCGCCCGAAGCGCGGCGGAAACCGGCGGACGGATTAAAAAATCTCGCGGTCAGCACGAAAGCAAGCCGACTCGCTCCGCTAAGGGTGAGCCGCGTCGTCGCCGCGGTAAGCTCACAATCGTCTCAGCCCTTGCCGGTGATGAGGAGCGTCAACGCTCCCTCGCTTCGGTAAAACGGGCGCGCCAGCGTGAAAAAGATCGCCGGGGCGGTGAGGCTAAAGAAAAAGTTATGCGCGAAGTTATCGTGCCGGAATCCATCACCATTGCCGATTTGGCTAACCGCATGTCAGAACGCGGCGCGGATGTTGTGCGCTACCTTATGAAGCAGGGCACAATGATGAAGGTCAATGAACTGCTCGACGCCGATACGGCCCAGCTTATCGTTGAAGATTTCGGCCATACGGTTAAGCGGGTTGCCGAGAGCGATGTGGAAGATAGCTTCCTCGTGCTAGCCGATGATGACGCGCCGGAGGATATGAAACCGCGCGCGCCAGTGATTGCAATTATGGGCCATGTTGACCACGGTAAAACATCCCTGCTTGACGCTCTGCGCTCCACCGATGTGGCGGCCGGCGAAGCGGGCGGCATTACCCAACATATTGGCGCCTATCAGCTTAAGCTTGAAAACGGCTCTAAAATCACCGTGCTAGACACGCCTGGACATGCGGCGTTTTCCGCCATGCGTACCCGCGGCGCGGCGGCGGTGGATATTGTTATCCTCGTCGTAGCCGCCGATGACGGCATTATGCCGCAAACCATTGAGTCGATTAAATTTGCGCGCGCCGCTGGCACGCCAATGATTATCGCCATCAATAAAATGGATGTGGCGGGCGCTAATCCTAAACGCATTGAAACGGATTTGCTCCAGCACGAAGTTGTGGTTGAGAGCATGTCCGGCGAAGTCCAGACGGTTGAAGTGTCGGCCAAAAAGAAAACCGGCCTTAGCGACCTTGTTGACGCCATCGCGCTTCAGGCGGAAATTTTAGACCTTAAGGCTAATCCTGACCGCGCGGCGGACGGGCTTGTTATCGAGTCTAAAGTGGCTAAGGGCCGCGGCCCTGTTGCGACCCTTCTGGTCAAACGCGGCACGCTTAAACGCAAAGATATTGTGGTGGCCGGTGATTATTGGGGCAAGGCTAAGGCGCTTGTTGATGAGCGCAATGCCCAGCTTAAGGCGGCCTATCCGTCCGACCCGATTGAGATTTTAGGCCTGTCCGGCGCTCCGGCCCCTGGCGAGCCTTTCGTTGTGGTTGAGAGCGAAGCTAAGGCGCGCGAAATTACTGAATATCGCCAGCGTAAACGCCGCCAAGGCGGCGACCATCCGGAAGCTAGCTCGATGGAAGCGATGATGGCTAAACTTCAGGAAAAATCTATCAGCGAGTTCCCGCTACTGATTAAAGCGGACGTTCAAGGCTCGGTTGAAGCGATTAAATCTAGCCTCGAAGGGGCTGGTAATGATGAGGTGCGCGCGCGCATTATCTCATCGGGCGCAGGCGGCATTAATGAGAGCGACGTATTGCTGGCGAAAACCGCTGGCGCGCCAATCATTGCCTTTAACGTGCGCGCCAACCGTCAGGCCAAGGATATGGCCGAACGTGAAGGCGTAGAAATTCGCTATTACTCGATTATTTACGCGGTGATTGACGATGTGAAAGCCGTGCTTGAAGGCATGCTTGACCCAGAGCGCAAAGAGAAATTCCTCGGTTACGCTACGGTTCTCGAAGTGTTTGATATTTCCAAACTTGGCAATATTGCCGGCTGTATGGTTACTGAAGGTAAGGTTGAGCGCGGCTCTGGCGTGCGCCTATTGCGCGACGATGTGGTGCTTCATGAGGGCGAGCTATCAACGCTTAAACGCTTTAAGGACGAGGTTGCCTCGGTTGTCTCCGGCACGGAATGTGGCATGGGCTTTAAAAATTACCATGATATTCGTAAGGGTGACCAAATCGAATGCTTTAGCGTCAGCCATGTGAAACGCACATTAGATTAAAGCGCGGCCTATATATTTCAGATTGGCCGCCGCTCCCTTAATTGAGATTGGCGGCTTTTCATTTTTACCGCGCTGTGCCAAAGCGCGGGAAAGCAAAACAAGAGGCCCCCGTCCTTCGACGGGCGAGCGGATTGGGAAGCATAACAAGAGGCGAGTATCGGCGTAGCCGATCCGGGAATGTATTATGAGTAAACATAAAGAACCATCACAGAGACAGCTTCGCGCCGGCGAAATGGTGCGCCGCGCTTTGGTCGAGATTTTGGCCACGGCTAGCCTGCGCGATCCGGCTCTGCAAGGGGTATCCATCACCATATCAGAAGTGCGCACGTCTCCGGATATGAAACATGCCACGGTCTATTGCGTGCCGCTCGGCGGAGAGAATATGCCAGAGATTATCAAGGCTTTGGGCCGCTGTTCTTCATTTTTTCGCGGACGGCTTGGCAAAGAGATGCAAATGAAATTCACTCCGCGCCTGCACTTTGTCGCCGATGAAAGTTTTGACGTGGCCAGCGATATGACCGCCCTGCTGGCGCGGCCAGAAATTGCCCGCGATTTGAATAAAGACGAGGATTAAGCTTTAGTCATGGCGAGGAAGCGCAAAGGCAATCCGGTTCATGGCTGGGTCAATTTTGACAAGCCTTACGGCATGACCTCTACCCAAGCGGTGAGCAAGGTGCGCTGGCTCTATCAAGCGCAAAAGGCCGGCCATGCCGGAACCCTCGACCCGCTCGCCACTGGAATTTTGCCGATTGCGCTCGGCGAAGCCACCAAGACCGTGCCGTTTCTGGTTGAGGCGCATAAGGGCTATATCTGCGAAATTGCGTGGGGGGAAGCCCGCGATACACTCGACGCGGAGGGCGATATTACGGCGACGAGCGATGTGCGCCCAGACGCTGCGCAAATTGAAGCCGCCTTGCCAGAATTTATCGGCGATATTAGCCAGACCCCGCCGCGCTTTTCCGCCATTAAAATTGACGGCCAGCGCGCCTATGATTTGGCCCGCGCCGGCGAGCATATCAAAATGAAGCCGCGCGGGGTGAGAATTGACGCCATTAGTGTGATTGAAGCGAAAACCGATAGCGCCATTATCGACGTGCGCTGCGGCAAGGGCACATATATTCGCTCGCTAGCGCGGGATTTGGCCCTCGCGCTTGGCACGGTGGGATATGTGAAATCCCTGCGCCGCACCCATGTCGGGCCATTTACACTTGGCACTGCATTAGCACTAGATTGTCTCGAAGAAATGGTGCATAAGCCGCCCGCTGAATGGCATTTGCTTGGCCTTGAGACGGCGCTGGACGACATCCCGGCGCACGCCATCACGGATGATGAGCAATTTGATATTCGGCAAGGACGGGCCATTACGCTCATCCCGCCTATAGCCAAAGCGCTAAAGCAGGCCGCCAGACCCCGATTTATCGGTGATTTGGATGCTTCGCGATATGTTTTGGCCATTTATGACGGGAAGCCGGTGGCTTTATGTGATGCACGCGCAGGGCAATTAAGCCCCAAACGTGTGTTTATGATGTAACTGACGCCAATTCAGGCATATATGACAGGAGATCAACGATGTCGATTACCCCAGAGCGCAAAGCTGCGCTAATTAAAGAGTTTGCCAAAACTAAAGGCGACACAGGCTCACCAGAAGTACAAGTGGCTATCCTAACAACACGGATTGCTAACCTTACTGAGCATTTTAAAACTAACAAAAAAGATAATCATTCACGCCGAGGCCTTTTGGCCATGGTTGCCCAGCGCCGTAAGCTGCTGGATTATGTGAAGAAAAAAGATGAAGGACGTTACAACGTCATCATCGCGAAATTAGGTCTGCGCCGCTAGTCTGCGCAGGTCAAAAGCACGGGGCGGTCAGGTGACCGCCTTTTGCACATTTCGGCCTTATTAAAATTATTCAAAGGCCGTTTTAACGGGTGCGCGTCCAATTCGGGGCGGCGCACAATTATGAAACGAAAGACGATATGTTCGATAAACACACAATTGAAATTGAATGGGCAGGTCAAACCCTGATCCTTGAAACCGGCGGCATGGCCCGCCAAGCAGACGGCGCGGTTTTAGTAACCTACGGCGACACCAAACTCCTTGCGACAGTGTGCGCGGCGACCAAGGCCAAAGCTGGCCAAGACTGGTTCCCGCTGACCGTCAATTATATGGAAAAATTCTATGCTTCCGGCAAAATCCCCGGTGGCTACTTTAAACGCGAAGGCCGCCCGACAGAGCGCGAGACCCTTATCTCTCGCCTAACCGACCGCCCTATCCGTCCGCTCTT
This sequence comes from Robiginitomaculum sp., assembly GCA_036478975.1. GTDB lineage: Bacteria > Pseudomonadota > Alphaproteobacteria > Caulobacterales > Maricaulaceae > Robiginitomaculum. Next base: position 25,505 of record JAZGFA010000073.1, read on the forward strand.
TGCTAAGGGCTTTAAAAACGAAGTGCAAATCGTTGTCACCGTATTGCAGCATGACTTGGAAAATGATCCAGATACGCTTGCTATGATTGGCGCATCTGCTGCCCTTACGCTTTCCGGCGTTCCGTTCATGGGTCCAATCGCCGCTGCGCGCGTTGGCCTTATTGACGGTGACTTCATCCTTCAGCCTACCATTGACGAGACCGCCGAGGGCGATCTTGATCTGGTTATCGCCGCGACGCAAGACGCCGTGATGATGGTTGAATCCGAAGCTAAAGAGCTGACCGAAGAGCAAATGCTTGCCGCTATTGGGTTTGCCCATGAAGGCATGCAGCCGGTTATTGACGCGATTATTGAGCTGGCTGAAAAAGCCGCTAAGCCCGCTTGGGACTTTAGCGCGCCGGACCTCTCGAAAGAGAAAAAAGCCATGGCTAAACTTGCGGAAAAAGGCGTGAAAGCGGCTTACAAAAAGACCGACAAAATGGAGCGTCAAGACGCGCTTGCCATTACCCGCGACGCAGCTTGGGCCGCCCTTGGCGCATCCGAGTCTAATCCGGACGGCATGAGCAGCGGCGTTTTTGGCGACGTGTTCAAATCCATTGAATCGCAAACCGTGCGCTCCTCTGTTATCAAAACAGGCAAGCGTATTGATGGCCGTAAAACCGATGAGGTTCGCCAAATCGTAGCCGAAGCTGGCTTCCTGCCACGCACCCACGGCTCTGCGCTGTTTACGCGCGGCGAAACTCAAGCGCTTTGCGTAGCGACTTTGGGCACATCCGATGATGAGCAATTTATTGATCAGCTTACGGGCACGATTAAAAACAAGTTCCTATTGCACTATAACTTCCCTCCATATTCTGTTGGTGAGTGTGGACGCATGGGCGGCACATCTCGCCGCGAAACAGGCCACGGCAAGCTTGCTTGGCGCGCGCTTCAAGCGGTTCTTCCTGGCCATGATGAGTTCCCATACACAATCCGTTTGGTTTCCGAAATTATGGAATCTAACGGCTCGTCTTCTATGGCGACCGTATGTGGTTGCTCCCTTGCTATGATGGATGCGGGCGTTCCGCTTAAGCGTCCGGTATCGGGCATTGCCATGGGCCTTATCAAAGATGATGACGGCTTTGCTGTCTTGTCTGATATCCTTGGCGACGAAGATCACCTTGGCGATATGGACTTTAAAGTGGCGGGCACGTCCGAAGGTATTACGTCCTTGCAAATGGACATTAAAATCTCCGGCATTACCCAAGACATCATGGAAAAAGCTTTGACCCAAGCCAATGCTGGCCGTCTGCATATCCTTGACGAAATGAACAAAGCGCTTACCGAGTCTCGCGGCGAAGTTGGCGAATTTGCTCCGCGCATTGAAACCATGAAAATCCCAGTGGACAAAATCCGTGACGTTATCGGCACGGGCGGCAAGGTCATTCGTGAAATCGTTGAAGTTACGGGCGCACGCCTGAACGTCGAAGACGATGGCACGATTAAAATTGCCTCCAATGACGCGGCGTCTATCGAGGCGGCGAAAGACTGGATCCACGGCCTTACCGCCGAGCCAGAAGCCGGCGCTATCTATAAAGGCACGGTTGTTAAGGTGATGGACTTTGGCGCATTTGTGAACTTCTTTGGCAAAAAAGACGGCCTTGTGCATGTCAGCCAAATCAAACAAGAGCGCATCAACCATCCTTCTGATTTCGTTAAAGAAGGCCAAGAAGTTTACGTTAAACTTATGGGCTTTGATGATCGCGGTAAAACCCGCCTGTCCATGAAAGTGGTCGATCAGGAAACCGGTCTAGAAATCCCGCGCGAAGAAGGCGATAGCGGCGATGACGAGCCGCGCAAGCGCCGTCCTCGCAAACGCGATTAGTTTTCTAAAGCTTAGATAAAATTTTAAAACCCCGTCTTTTTAGGCGGGGTTTTATTTTGGGCGCTCCTCCCCTATACTCATGAAAACGAGAGGGGCTATCATGCGGTTTATCACACTAATTTTATGCGCAGCATTCACATTGGGGCTGACGGCTTGTTCTATTGAAGATATGGCGGCGAAAGTTATTCCGGAGCATATATTGGCTAATGACCAAAAGGTGATATCCAAAGTTATGGCCCGCGACATTAGCGTTTTTGACGATTTTTACGCCGAAAATGATAGCCGTGGGCGCGCCGATTTTGACGCCTCTGCCCGCGACGTGCTGGCGGCTATTTCCAAAGGCGAAATTTTGCGCACGGATATAGTCGGCGCGAATTCTAGCTCGAGCATTAGCAGCAGCGAAGGGAAAACCCGCACTATCGTCAGCACATATGAAGTGCAAACGGAGCAGGGCTTCACGCTGATTGAACTGACCTACGGCCTTAAGCCCGATGAGACGTGCTGCGCGCTTAGCTATATAAATGTCAAACGGCCCGAATTTTCCCAGCGCGAAATGCTAGAGCGCGCCGCAAGCATGGCCAAAACCATTGGCCTTATTATCCTCGCCAGCCTGCTTGTTCTTATCGGGCTTATCATCTTTTTCGTGCGTAGAAACAAACGCAAAAAGGCAATTCTATGAAAACCATTTTTAAAATTATTGCGGGCCTATTGATTGGCCTTATCGCCTATCTCGCGCTTTGGCCTGTGGCGATAAAGCCGGCCGCTTGGACAAGCCCGCCCCATCAAGGCTTTGACGGAATTTACGCGGCCAATACTAAGCTCGCGGATTTAGAGCGCCTGCCGATTGGCGATAATCACGGGCCGGAAGACGCGGTGATTGCGATAGAAAATGGCCGCGAAATTATTTACGTGACCTCGCAATCCGGCGATATTATGCGCGTCGATCCGCAAGAAAAAACCGCAAACCTATTTGCCAATACGGGCGGGGCGAGCCTTGGCATGGAGCGCGACGCGGCGGGCAATTTCATTGTCGCCGACGCCTATCAGGGACTTATAAAAGTCTCCCCGGACGGAAAAACCGTAAAGGTGCTAACAGACCATATTGGCGATAGCCCCATCCTCTACGCCGATGATTTAGACATTGCCAGCGACGGCATGATTTATTTCACCGACGCCTCGACTCGTTTCGGGGCGCAGGCTTCGGGCAGCACTATGGCCGGCTCCCTGTTGGAGCTTATGGAGCACGGCAAATCGGGCCGCGTTCTGTCCTATAATCCCGCGACCCAGAAAACTGCGCTGATTAAAGACGGGCTAAGTTTTGCCAATGGCCTCGCCATGTGCCCGGATGACGCCTGTATCCTCGTCAATGAAACCGGAGAATATGCGGTGCGCCGCATCTGGCTTACGGGGGAGCGAGCAGGGCAGATGGACACGATTGTCGATAACCTCCCCGGCTTTCCCGATAATATTAATCGCGGAGCCATGGTGGACGGCAGGCAGAGCTACTGGCTCGGCCTTGCCTCTCCGCGTAATGCTATCATTGATAAATGGTCGGAAAAACCGGCCCTGCGTAAAATGGCCCAAAGACTGCCCGCCGCCCTGCGCCCAAAGGCGACATATTACGGCGTGGTTATCCAAATCGACGAGGACGGCACAATCCTGCAAACCCTACAAGATCCGAGCGGAGCTTACCCGGTCACTACGGGCTTAATTGAAGGGGCGGAGCATTATTATATCACTTCGCTTGAGAGCCATGATTTGGGCCGGATGAAAAAATAATGCCCGCAATAAGGATTGCCCCGCGCGGCCTGATATGCAATTTTATGCATAACAGCTTAAGGAGCGCATATGTCTGGTCGTGAATTTGAAATCATTATTTTTGGGGCCACGGGCTTTACCGGCCGTCTTGTGGCGCAATATTTAGCCAAATCTTACCCGGATGCGCGCTGGGCCATGGCGGGGCGCTCTGCGCAAAAACTCGCCGATGTGCGTGACATCATCGGCGCTCCCAAAGATACGCCCTTAATTGTCGCCGACAGCGGCGAGCCGCATTCCCTCGACGCCATGGCCGCCCGCGCGGACGCGGTGATTACCACGGTCGGGCCGTATCAATTATACGGCGAAGCCCTGCTTGCGGCCTGCGTCGCGGGTGGCACGGACTATGTGGATTTATGCGGAGAGCCGGCATGGATGCATGACATTATCGAAAAATATGACGCGGCGGCCAAGGCGAGCGGCGCGCGCATTGTGCTGTCCTGCGGCTTTGATTCCATTCCATTTGATTTGGGCGTGTTCGCTGTGCAGCAAGCCGCGATTGCCAAGTCCGGCGCGCCGATTACCCGCGTTAAGGGCCGCGTGCGCAAAATGGCTGGCACGCTTTCCGGCGGCACGGCGGCGAGCTTTGCTGAGTCGATGAAACGGGCCTCGCGCGAGCCTGAAGTGATAGCATGGCTCCAAGACCCGTTCTCGCTTTGCCCTGATTTCACTGGGCCGAAACAGCCCAATGACAGCAAGCCCGTCTATGATGAAGATCTAAAAAGCTGGGCCGCGCCGTTCATGATGGCGGCGATAAATACCAAAAATATTCACCGCTCTAATGCTTTGCTTGGCCACCAATACGGCGCCGATTTTGCCTATGACGAAATGGTGATGACAGGCGACGGTGAGCAGGGCGAAGCGATCGCCAATGGCATGGCCAAGCAAAACCCATTTGCCAAACCGCTTAAACCCGGCGAAGGCCCGTCACTGGAGGAACGCGAAGCGGGCTTTTACGATTTAATGTTTACCGGCGTCACCAAAGACGGCGAGCGGATGAGCGCGATTGTCACCGGCGATAAGGACCCGGGCTATGGCTCGACCAGTAAAATGATAAGCGAGGCGGCCCTGTGCCTGACCCGTGACGTCAGCAAATCGCAGACCGGCGGCGGGGTTTATACGGCCGCTCCGGCCATGGGCGCGGCTTTAATTGCTCGGTTGACCACCCATGCGGGGCTGACCTTCGATATTACGTAAATAGGCATAAAAATACCCGCCCTACGCCTTGACAATTGGCCTCTTCAAACCAATTTATAGCCTATAGGCGCAGCGCATTTGCGCTCATGCTAGAGGTGGAAATATGACCGACAAAAAAGACGCAGCCAATGATGCGGGCAAAGCCCTGCCAACGGACGCAGAGCTTGACGCTTTGCAGGCGCAAATCGATGACGCCTTAGCCGGCAGCGCCAAGCGCAAAGATGCGCCTGACGCCGAGACGCCAGAAGAGGCCGCGCCAGAAGGGCCGAGCGCTGCTGAGCGCATTACCGAGCTTGAGGCAGAAGTTGCCGCCATGAAGGACAAGGCCCTGCGCGCCATGGCCGATGCTGACAATGTTAAAAAACGCGCCGAGCGTGAAGTCGTCGCCTCGCGCATTTACGCGGTGGAGCGCTTTGCCGTGGATATGCTGTCCGTCTCCGATAATTTGGGTCGCGCGCTCCTCGGTCTTGACGATAAGGCCAAGGATGAAATGGGCGCCAATGCCAAAAGTCTGCTCGACGGTATTGAGCTGACGGAAAAAGAATTAATGGCGGTTTTTGCTCGCCACGGGATTAAAGCGGTCGCGGGTGTTGGCTCTAAATTTGACCCCAATGTCCACCAAGCCGTCGCGCAAATCCCCTCCAGCGAGCTTAAAGGCGACGTCGCCACGGTCATGCAAACCGGCTTCACCCTAGGCGACCGTACCCTACGCGCCGCCATGGTCGCCGTGTCTACGGGTAAGGCTTAGGGGGCAATTACTGGCTCTCGCCAGTGATTTTCGCAAAGACGAAATTCACCTCTTATGGCACGTATTGAGTGAAGCTACGCTTCCCTCCCTCTAAAACCCGCCGCTTTCCGGCAAGAATATTTCGCGTTTTCCGCCGGGGCCGGAGGGGCCTATCATGCCTTCGCGTTCCATTTGCTCCACCAGATTTGCGGCTTTATTATAGCCAATGCCGAGGCGGCGCTGAATGTAGGATGTGGAGGCTTTGCGGTCATTTGCGACAATGGCGACGGCCTTGTCAAACAGGGAGGTTTCTTTGCCATCCCCCATCATGTCGCCGGTGATTTCCGCGTCTTCTTCTTTGTCGATTGTGATGTCTTCAAGATAGGACGGGCTGCCTTGGGCTTTGACGAAATTGGTGATTTGCTCAACCTCATCGTCGGAGACGAATGGGCCATGCAGGCGTAGCGGGCGGCCCGTGCCCATAAACAGCATGTCGCCATTACCGAGCAATTGCTCGCCGCCTTGCTCGCCCAAAATCGTGCGGCTATCAATTTTAGAGCCAACGCGGAAGGATACGCGGGTCGGGAAATTGGCTTTAATCGTGCCGGTGATAACGTCAACAGAAGGACGCTGGGTGGCCATAATCATATGGATGCCCGCCGCCCGCGCCATTTGCGCTAACCGCTGAACCGTGCCTTCAATGTCCTTGCCCGCCACCATCATCAAGTCTGCCATTTCGTCGATAACCACGACGATAAACGGCATGGCTTTCAGCTCTAGGGTTTCGGTTTCGTAAATCGGCTCGCCGCTTTCTTTATTATAACCGGTCATCACCGTGCGGGTTTGCGCCTCGCCGGAGCGCAGGGCCTCGGCGGCTTTTTCATTATAGCCGGCCATATTACGCACGCCGACAGCGGCCATGGCGCGGTAGCGCGATTCCATTTCGCGCACGGTCCATTTAAGCGCAACCACAGCCTTTTTCGGCTCGGTCACGACGGGGGCGAGCAAATGCGGAATGCCGTCATAGACCGACAGCTCAAGCATTTTCGGGTCAATCATGATGAATTTACACTGCTCTGGGGTCAGCGTGTACATGATGGAGAGTATCATGGCGTTAATGCCCACGGACTTACCGGAGCCAGTCGTACCCGCAACGAGTAAATGCGGCATTTTAGACAAATCGGCGATGAAAGGCTGTCCGCCAATATCCTCGCCCATGGCCATGGGTAGGCCCGCCTCGCTATCTTTAAACGTGCGCGAGTCCAGCATATTGCGTAGCCAGACCGTCTCGCGGCGGCGATTGGGAAGCTCGATACCAATGGCGTTGCGGCCCGGCACAACGGCGACCCGCGCGCTTTCCGCCGCCATGGAACGGGCAATGTCATCGGCAAGGTTGATAACCCGCGAAGACTTGACGCCGGGGGCCGGCTCAAATTCATAAAGCGTAACCACGGGGCCGGGGCGCACTTGGCCGATTTGCCCCTTAACGCCGAAATCAGATAATGTGGTGGCGAGCAATTCTGCGTTTTTGCGCAATTGCCCTTCATCGGTAATGGCGCGGCGCATGGGCGGGGTTTTTAACAGGTCCACATGGGGCAAGACAAATTCACTGCCGGGGGGGAAGCTGAACTTAGCATTGGCCTTGGCGGTTTTAGCGACCCGGCGTTTTGCGGCCGGCTTGGGAGCCGGAGCAGGGACGGGCGCGGGAGCCGGCACTGGCGCATAGGCGGGGGCAGCCGCTGCTTCTGGCTCTGTTTCAGGGTGGGGCCATTGCTGGGGCAGGGCGCCTTGCTCTACGTCTTCAACATAGGCTTTGTTAAATTTGACCCGCAGCCACGCAATGAGCCGGTCAATATAAACCCGCATCGCCGCCCAGACGAGGCCGGCGGCGTCGGCGAGCAGCACGGCGTCTTTAGCCACAAGCCCCATGAAACGGCCAATGCAAAACCCGGCGGTGAGAAAGGCAAAAAGCCCGATTACCGCACTGCCAAAGGGCACATTAAGCGCGGCCATGAAATGAGAGGCGGGGGCAAAGAGGCTATCGCCGATAAAGCCGCCAAGGCCGGTCGCCATTGGCCAGCTTTGCGGCACGGGGGCGCTGGCGAGTAAGAGCGCGCTGGCGAGCGCGGCAAAACCGATAAGGCCGGCGCGGCGCAGATTGCCAAGGCGGGAGCGCTGCGCAAGCGGGCGAAACACGCCGCGCACGCCGGAATAGAGCATCATTAAGGCTAGCGGCATTACCGCCCAGCCAAGCATTTGCAAATTGAAATTGGCGAGGCTCGCGCCCATGCCGCCAAGGGCGTTGAGCGTGCCGGAAGATCCGGCCGTGTCGCGCGTGCTATCTAATGCGCTATAGCTAATGGCGGAGATAAAGAGCGCCGCGCCAATGCCGATGCGCAATAGGCCAAGGGCGGCGCGTTTGGAGTTATTCACCGCCGGCCCGTCTAGCCCGTCCATCAAAGAGCCTGAGAGTGTATTTGCGCTATAATCCGATGGGTCTGAATAGGCCAATGCTCTGCTCCTGTGCGTGATTAAGAAAACGTAAAGGGAGCGGGTAAACGTATGTTTAAGATATGATTATTTATTGGGTGAATTGCGTATTGCCCCTGGGCGTAAATTCGGGCAAAAGTCCCGCCATGAGCTGGTTATCAAAACTTGCCCCTCCAGGGGTCAAATCTATCTTCACCAAGAAGGATACGCCCGATAATTTATGGGTGAAGTGTCCTAAGTCTGGCGAGATGGTATTTCACGCGGATTTGCTGTCCTCCCTGCATGTGACCCCCGCCGGTCATCATATGCGCATTGGGCCGGAGCTGCGCTTTGGCTACACATTTGACGGCGAATATGAGACCGTCCCCGTGCCGGATGTGGCGCGCGACCCTTTGCGTTTTAAGGACGACAAAAAATATGTAGACCGCCTAAAGGCGGCGCGGGCTAAGACCGGCAATCAAGACGCTATGTCCATTGGCATTGGCGAGATTGAAGGCGTGGCCACTGTTGTGCTTGTGCAAAACTTTGCCTTTATGGGCGGCTCGCTCGGCATGGCGGCGGGGGAAGGGTTTATCACCGCCGCAGATGCCGCATTAGAGCGCAAATTGCCGCTGGTGATTTTTACCGCCGCCGGCGGCGCGCGCATGCAAGAGGGCGCGCTTAGCCTGATGCAAATGCCGCGCACCACGATTGCGGTGCAAATGCTGCGCGAGGCAAAACTGCCTTATATTGTCGTGCTAACCGACCCGACCACGGGCGGGGTGACCGCGAGTTACGCCATGCTAGGCGATGTGCATTTGGCCGAGCCGGAAGCGCTTATTTGCTTTGCCGGCCCGCGGGTGATTGAGCAAACCATTCGCGAGAAATTGCCCGAAGGTTTTCAGCGCAGTGAATATTTGCAAGCCAAGGGCATGATTGACAAAGTGGTGGCGCGCGGGGAAATGCGTGAGAGCCTATCGCGGATACTTTCCGTGCTGACCAGGCAAGCGCGAGCATCGCGGCCTTACCCGCAAAAAACTTAATCCCATGAACGCGAATATTGACGAAGCGCTACAGGTTTTAAAACGCCTGCATCCGCGCAAAATTGACCTGTCCCTTGGGCGGATTTTGGCCGTGCTTGACGCGCTGGGCAATCCGCAAAATAAACTGCCCCCCGCCGTGCATATAGCCGGAACCAATGGCAAAGGCTCGACCACGGCATTTTTGCGGGCCATGGCCCAGGCGCAAGGGCTTAGGGTTCACGTCTATACCTCCCCGCATCTCGTCGCCTTTAATGAGCGCATTGTTGTGGCCAGCGAAATCATTGGCGACGACGCGCTTGCGGGCGTATTGGCGCAAGTGACGCAGGCCAATGATGGCGCGCCGCTGACCTTTTTTGAGGCGACCACGGCGGCGGCGTTCCTGGCCTTTTCCCAAAGCCCCGCTGACCTTGCCATTATTGAGGTTGGCCTTGGCGGGCGCTATGACGCGACCAATGTCATCACGCCGGCCCTGTCAATCATCACCCCGATTGATTATGACCACGCCGAGTTTTTAGGCCGCGACCTTGCTAAAATTGCGCGGGAAAAAGCGGGAATTATGAAACGCCAGACGCCAGTAATTACCGCGCGCCAAAGCGAGCTTGTCGGCGCGGTGCTGCGTAGCGAAGCGCAAAAAACCGGCGCTAAACTCTCCGCCTATAATGAGGATTTTCGCGCCTATATTTCCCAAGGCCGGCTTGTGTTTGAGGACGATAACCAGCTTATGGATTTGCCGCTCCCCAGCCTTATTGGCAGTCACCAAATTGAAAATGCGGGGGTGGCGGTTGCCGCCGCGAAAGCGCTGCTGATTAGCGATAAGGCGATAGGGCGGGGCTTAACTGGGGCACGCTGGCCGGCGCGCATGCAAAAATTGACCGCTGGGCCGCTCGCCAAAACGGCGCATGATAATGGTAGCCAGCTCTGGCTTGACGGCGGGCATAATCGCCACGCCGCCCTTGCCATTGCCGCGAGCCTCGCCGACCTTGAGGCCCAAGATCCGCGCCCGCTTATTTTGATTATGGGGATACTCGCGAATAAGGATGCGGGCGGGTATTTGGACGCGCTTGAGGGGCTTGCCGGCGGCCTTGTCGCCGTGCCTATAGAGGGCCACGCCTCGCTGGCCCCGCCAATATTAACAGAGCTAGCGCGCACGCGCGGCATGGAAACCGACAGGGCCG
>JAZGFA010000074.1:0-3915 GCA_036478975.1 Robiginitomaculum sp.
GCATCCTTATCTTGGCGTTATTCAAGACGCCGTGCGTATGCGCGAAATCTTTGCCGCCGAAAGACCTGAAATTATCCTACACGCCGCGGCGCTCAAACATGTGCCCTTATCGGAAATAAACCCCATCGAAGCGGTCAACACCAATGTTGGCGGCACCAATAATATTATTAGCCTCGCCACGGAATTTGGCACGGATAGCTTCACCCTCATCTCTACGGATAAAGCCGTAAGCCCTAGTAATATTATGGGGGCGACAAAGCGTATTGCAGAAATGGCCACCCTTGCCGCCGCCACCCAAAGCCCTATTCTATCGGCCTGCGCCGTGCGCTTTGGCAATGTGCTAGCCTCCACCGGCTCGGTCGTGCCTCTATTTGAAGAGCAAATCCGCCGGGGCGGGCCAGTCACCGTCACCCATAAGGACGCAACGCGGTTTTTCATGACCACGGAGGAAGCCGCCGCCCTTGTCTTGCAAGCCTCCGCCCTCTCCGCCATGCAGCGCAAGGAAATGGCCGCCGTCTATGTTTTAGATATGGGCGAGCCGGTTAACATCACCCAGCTTGCCCGCCAGCTCATCCGTCTGCGCGGCTATGTGCCGGACCGCGATATTAATATCAGCTTCACCGGCTTGCGCGCGGGCGAAAAGCTAACGGAAACCCTCACCGGAATAAGCGAAGAGCTTGCCTCCACCTATGTTGACGGGGTGATGCGTTTTACCGGACATGTGGTTGACCCGCTCTCCATTAAGCGCCGCATAACGCGCCTGCTCAAAGCCGCGCAGGAACGCGACACGGACGCCCTGCGCGAGGCGCTCTCCAAATTGCTCCCAGATTATAAACCCAATGGGGTTTTAATGCGGCCAACTTTAACCCGTCAGGCCAAACACAATAATGCAGCGTCGACGCGTAATGGCGCGACCATTATTCCCCTTAAACCCAAATAAGTTTCCCTTGCCCGCGCCTTGTGATAGGGCGCACGGGTCACATCATTTTATAAAAGGCCAAGCCCATGCCCGCTCCTAATCCCGACCTAAAGCCCTTTGACCTTAACGGGCTTGCGCCAGTAAAACGCGCCCTCATTAGCGTGTCCGATAAATCACGGCTGATTGACCAAGCCCGCGCCCTGCACGAGCGCGGCGTTAAGCTTGTCTCCACCGGCGGCACCCACAAAGCCATCGCGCAAGCGGGCATTCCGGTTAAGGACGTAACCGAGCTTACCAATTTTCCAGAAATGATGGACGGACGGGTTAAGACCTTGCACCCTATGGTCCACGGCGGACTTCTGGGTGACCGCGATTTACAAAGCCATAAGGACGCCATGCACCAGCATGGAATTTTGTCCCTCGATGTGCTTATCGTCAATCTCTACCCGTTTGAAAATGCGGTGGCTAGCGGCGCTGATTATGAAACCTGCGTCGAAAATATCGACATTGGCGGGCCAGCCATGATACGCGCCGCCGCCAAAAACCACGCCCATGTCGCGGTCTGTAATGACGCCGAGGACGTCGACGCCTTGCTCGCGGATATGGACGCTAATGACGGGCACACCACGGGCACGCTCCGCCGCCGCCTTGCCGCGAAATCCTACGCCCGCACCGCCGCCTATGACGCGGCGATTGCCACCTATTTTGCCGATGTGATGAATGATATGGCTCCGCCTTACCGCGCCCAAGCGGGTAGCCTCAAGCAAGTTTTGCGCTACGGCGAAAACCCGCATCAAACCGCGGCGTTTTACGCGGACGGAAGCGCGCGCCCCGGCGTTTCCACGGCCCAGCAGCTGCAAGGCAAAGCTCTATCCTACAACAATATCAATGACACGGACGCGGCCTATGAACTCGTCGCCGAATTTGGCGATAACCGCGCCGGGGCTAAACCCACGGTCGCGATTATCAAACACGCCAATCCGTGCGGCGTAGCCTTCGCCGATGATTTCACCACCGCCTATAAAAACGCCCTCACCTGTGATCCGGTTTCAGCCTTTGGCGGCATTGTCGCCCTTAACGGCAATCTTGATAAGGCCACGGCGCTAGAAATTGTCAAAGTATTTACCGAAGTGGTTATCGCGCCCAGCGCCGACGAAGACGCGGTCGAGGTCTTTGCCAAAAAGAAAAACCTGCGCCTGCTCATAGCCGGAGACCTGCCCGATGTGCGCGCGCCGAGCTTAACCCAGCGCAATGTCGCCGGCGGCATTCTGGTGCAAGACCGCGATAATGGCCACGTTCCTGATGAGGATTTAAAAGTCGTCACCAAGCGCAAACCCACGAAAAGCGAAATGGCCGATTTGCGCATGGCGTGGAAAGTCGCCAAGCACGTTAAATCTAACGCGATTATCTATGTGAAAGACGGGGCCACCGCCGGCATTGGCGCGGGGCAAATGAGCCGTATCGATAGCGCCAGAATTGCCGGGCGTAAGGCCGAGGACGCGCAAAAATCTGCTGGCTGGAGCGAGCCTAAAACCAAGGGCTGCGCCTGCGCCTCAGATGCGTTTTTCCCTTTCGCCGACGGCATGCTCGCCGCTGCTAGCGCCGGAGCCACCGCCATAATCCAGCCCGGAGGCTCCATCCGCGATAAGGACGTCATAGAAGCCGCCGACGAACAAAACATCGCCATGGTGTTCACAGGCATGCGCCACTTTAGGCATTGATACGCAGACATGCGTGTCAGCCGCGAAGCGGGCTGACACGTGTGCCGTCAAACTATCACATACTTGGCATAGCGTTCTTTTCCGCCTTTTCGCGGGCGTCTAAATCTGGCTCTCCGTCGGCGGAGAGCAGGATGGCGAGCCATTTTGTTGTCGGGAATTGGGCGAGGATTATCATGATAATCACGGTGAGCGGCGCGGAAAGAAAGGCGCCGACCCCGCCCCATAATGCGCTCCATAATGTTAGGGACAGCACTACGACGAGGGCAGACATGTTCATGCTATCGCCCATCATTTTAGGCTGAATCGTATTGCCGATAATAAATTGCGCGCCAAATAAACCGCCGGCTAAAATGCCGACCCTTGGCAGGGCGTCAAATTGCACGAGGGCAAACATGACCGGCAAGACCACCGCCGCCAGCCCGCCGACAATCGGAATATAATTGAGAACGAAAATCACCAGCGACCAGAACAGGGCGTTTTCTAGGCCGAGCGCTTTCATCACGATAAAGCTAATCACCGTTTGCATCAGGCTGATAATGGTTTGCACGCTGATATATTTTTCCACGGATTCTCGAATACGGTCCATCACCTTGGCCGCCCGCGCCCGCGCCGCTATCTGCGGAAATAAATCATCCATTTTTTTGGGAAAGGTCGATTGAGCGGCAAATAGAAACGCCACATAAATCACAATCAGCATAAAGTTTGACACCACCCCGCCTATGGACGTGGCAAAGCCGCCAAGCCCCGCTTGCAATTTTTCCGTCATGCCAAAGCGTTCATTAAGCGAAGCAAAGCTTAAATCTTCTTGCCGGGTTATCTCCCCAATCCAGTTGAAAATTTCCTCTAGGCGCGCCTCGTAACGCGGGGCCTGCTCGACAATGCCGTGGGCCGTGTCATTAATGATAAAGCCAATGCCGACAAAGGAGGCAATCACCGTGGACACGGCTACGGTCAGGGCGAGCCAGTAAGGAACCTTCGGAGAAATGCCATAAAGCCAACGGGCAATAGCGTCGATAATCAGCCAAATAAATATCGCCAGCGCAAAGGGCGCTATAATATCACGGGTCACATAAAGGCACGCCGTCGCCGTGACAAAGGTCAGAAATAATAGGCAAGCGCGTATGGTGTTATCCATCGGTAGATCTCCAAATATTTAGAAAGAGTGTAGGCATTACGCCGCCCGCGTCAATCATCCCGCCCCTGTGAACTTGCATCCCTGCGCTTTGCGGCGTATCACTTAGGCAAGAAATAAGGAAATGAAACCATGAGCAGTTC
>JAZGFA010000075.1:0-3055 GCA_036478975.1 Robiginitomaculum sp.
TCTGAAACCGCCTTTGCCGATATGATGACCGCCCGCGCCCGCGCCCTTGGCTTGCCTAGCGCTACATTTCGCAATTCCACCGGATGGCCCCATGACGAGCATAAAATCAGCGCCCGCGATTTGGCCGTGCTAGCGCGCTACACCATAACCCAATACCCAGAATTTTACGATCTTTACGGTCAGCGCAGTTTTACATGGAACGGCATTAAGCAAGCCAATCGCAATCCGCTCCTGTCTAAATTCACCGGCGCGGACGGCATGAAAACCGGCCATACGGAGGCCAGTAAATACGGGCTTGTTGGCTCGGCAAAGCGCGGCGAAAAACGGATGATTGTGGTGGTCAACGGCCTAGAGAGTAACGCCCTGCGCGCCAGCGAATCCGTGCGCCTTATGCAGGCCGGCTTTGACAGCTTTAAGGTCTACTCGCTGTTTAAGGACGGCGAGACGGCAGGGGAGGCGCAGGTGTTTATGGGCACAAGCGAAACTGTCCCCCTTATCACAAGCGGCCCCGTGCAAGCTGGCTTTTACCGCCCTTTGCGTAAGGACATGAAAGCGCGCATCGCTTACAAAGGCCCGATTGCCGCGCCTATTGCTAAGGGCGATCAAATCGCAGAGCTTGTCGTCTCCGTTCCGGGGCGCAAAGATGAGCGCTTTGCGCTGCTGGCAGGCGAAGACGTGGCACGTAAGGGCTTTTTTGCCCGCGCTATGACAGCGCTTAAAAACAAATTTGGAGGCTAATATGAGCAACACACGCGGAAAATTTATTACATTTGAAGGCGGCGAAGGCGCGGGTAAAACCACCCAAGCGGAGCGCCTCGCAACGGCCCTAGAGCGCAATGGCTATGAGGTTTTGCACACGCGCGAGCCGGGCGGCACATTTGGCGCCGAGGCCATTCGCGATTTGGTATTGTCGGGAACCCATGAGCGTTGGTCCGGCATGACCGAACTTTTGCTTATGTACGCCGCGCGGATTGACCATATTGAAAAGCTTATCGAGCCGGCCCTCGCGCGCGGCGTTTGGGTTATTAGTGACCGTTTTTACGATTCCACAATGGCCTATCAGGGCTATGCGCGCGGGGTCGATATTGACCGCATTAACGCCGTGCATGATGCGGTGATGAATGGCTTTGCCCCCGACCTGACCATCTTATTTGATATTGACCCGATACTCTCGCAAAAACGGGTGGAGACGCGCGGCGAAGAGTTGTCACGCTTTGATAGCGAAACCCTCGATTTTCACAAAAAAATCCGCACGGCGTTTTTGGCCATTGCGGATAAAGAACCCGGCCGCGTAAAAATCGTTGATGCGGCCTCATCGCGCGGCGATATTTCTACGCAAATCCTGCGCATAGTCGCCGATAGTTTAGACGGCGTGAAATTTGTCTAAACGCCCCATAGCAAGAGCCATAAGGCCGGAGCGATGAGACGCGCTATGCGCGAGGAGCCAGAGCTTCCCCAAGGGGATATTGCGCCGGGTTGCCCCCATCCGCGTAGCGTTTATGACCTGCTGGGCCATGATGACGCCGAGCAAAAAATTGCCGCCGCCTTGGGCAGCGGCCATATGCACCATGCATGGCTTTTGACCGGACCGGCAGGGGTTGGCAAGGCCACCCTCGCTTATCGCCTGATACGCCGCATATTAGGCGGCGCGCCGCAAACATTGGCCGCGCTCGACGTGCCGCAAAGTGACCCTATAGCCGCGCGGGTGGAATCCCTCGGCCATGGGGATTTTCTGCTCCTGCGCCGGCCCTATGATTTTAAAACCAAAAAACTGCGCACGGAAATCACCGTATCTGAAACCCGTAAGCTCCAAGATTTCTTCTCGCGCAAACCGGCAGAAGGCGGCTGGCGCGTCGCCTTAATTGATAGCGCCGACCAGATGAATATTTCCGCCGCCAATGGCGTGCTTAAAACCCTAGAAGAGCCGCCGGATAAAGCCCTGTTAATCTTGCTCTCTAGCGAGCCGGGAAGACTGCTCCCGACCATACGCTCGCGCTGTATGCATTTGGCCCTGCGCGGGGTTTCAACCGGCGAAATCACCGAGTGGCTTACGGCGCAAAACAACCCGCCAGCCCTAGCCAAACTCGCCGCCAGCCTGTCGCGCGGCGCGCCGGGAAAAGCCTTTGCCCTCGCGGAAAATGAAAGCGCTGTCCTGCGCCCGCTGCAAAATTGGCTCGCCAGTCTGCCCCATGGCAATGCCCAGCTTGAGCACCGCATCGCCGATAGCCTCGCCGCGCCCAAGGCCATAGCCGCCCGCGCTCTGTTCTGGGATGCGCTGACCGACCTTGTCTATCACCAAGCGCGCTACGCCGCCGCAGGGCAGTGGCCCGAAGCGCTAAATAATGCCGGCATGAAGCCGCTACGCCTTGACCGCCCGCAAAAATTCTGGCTCTCCCTGTGGGAAGAATTGCAAGGCCATCGCCGCGCAGAGATGGGCCTCAACATGGATAAAAAAACCGTCATGCTTACCGCGCTTAGCGCCGTCCGCGCCCAGAACATCAAGCGGTAGAGGGCGATATGTGGATAGATAGTCACGTTAATTTGCACGGCGAGAAATTTGAGGATGACCTCGACGCCGTGGTCGAAGCCGCCCGCGCGGCGGGGGTGGCCGCCATGCTGACCATATGTTGTAAGCTGTCAGAATTTGACGCGGTTCACGCCCTGACGCGGCGCTATGATAAGATGTATTGTTCCGTCGGGACCCACCCGCATGAGGCGCGAGAAAACCCCGATATTACGCCCGAAGACCTCATCAAACACACAGATGACGACAAGGTGATTGGCATTGGCGAAACCGGGCTTGATTTCCACTATAATTACAGCGACGCCGAGGACCAATACCGAAATTTTGACGCCCATATAAAGGCCAGCCGAGAGACCGGATTGCCGCTGATTATCCATAGCCGCAACGCCGACGCCGAAATGGCAAAATTGCTCGAATCCGAAATGGCGAAGGGGGCTTTCCCGCATTTGCTGCATTGCTATACGGGCGGGCCAGACCTGGCGGCGCGTAGCCTTGCCCTTGGCGGCTATATTGCGTTTTCTGGCATTTTAA
>JAZGFA010000076.1:0-6031 GCA_036478975.1 Robiginitomaculum sp.
TTCAAAAAAATTGGTGACGGAATTAATAATGTAATGCTGACCCATTAGGCTTTAGGGCGGGCAAAACCTTAGCCCGTCTTCTTCATTGACCGCCACGGTTTTTGCGGTCAATCTTACCGCATGATTACCCGTTTTGCCCCCTCTCCGACCGGATATTTACATCTGGGTCACGCCGCCGCCGCGGTGAAAGCATTTGGCTTTTCTAAAAGCCATGACGGGCAATGCCTGCTCCGCATTGAAGATATTGACCATACGCGCTGCCGGCAAAAATACACGGCGGCAATTTACGAAGACCTTAGCTGGCTTGGTTTTGACTGGCCAAAACCGGCCCGTATTCAATCCGAACATTTAAGCGCATATGCCGATACGTTAGAGAATTTAAAAGCGCGCGGCCTCGCCTATGCCTGTTTTAAAAGCCGCAAAGAGCTTGCCCTCTCCGGCGCATCTGCCCCCCTATCAGAAGATGAAGTGCAAAGCCGCATCACCGATGGAGAGACGCCCGCATGGCGCTTGTCCCTAACCGTGGCCCGTGAAATTTTAGGCGTAAAAATAGGCGCGCTTTCCTATCGTGAACACGGCAAAATACAGACCACTAATGTGGATTTTGGTGATGTAATATTAGCGCGAAAAGACATTGGCATTAGCTACCACCTCGCCTGTTGCCACGATGACGCGGCGCAAAATATCACCGACATTGTGCGCGGATCTGACCTCGCGGAGCAGACGGGCGTGCATGTGCTTTTGCAAAATTTAATGGGCTGGCCGACGCCGCGCTACCACCATCACGGCCTGATTTTAAGAGGCGACGGGCAAAAGCTCTCCAAGCGCACGGGCGGCGCGGCGATAAGGGAGCTTCGCGGCGCGGGAATGACGCCAAAGGCCGTATTGGATATGGCCAAGGCGGGCATTTGCGGTTAAGGACACAGCATGGAAAAACAGCCTGATCTTTTTGTATTAGACACATGGTATTTTGCCGCCCTTTCCGGCGATATAAAAACCGGTAATCTTATCCGCGTCGTCATCGCCGGTGAGCCAATCACATTGGGCAGAAAACGCGACGGCGCTGTGTTTGCCTTACGCGATATTTGCCCCCACCGCGCCGCGCCATTATCAGCAGGCCGCATGGTTGATGACACGGTGGAGTGTCCTTATCACGGCTGGAAATTTGGCGTGATGGACGGAACATGCAAAGATATCCCGGCCCTCACTGCAGATTCTGAAATGCCAATTGAGCGCATTAAACTACGTACATTTCCTGCTCGCGAAGACGGGCAACTCATCTGGGTCTACATCTCAAGCGACAAACGCTTTGCCGAGGAGCCTGACCACAGGCCGCCGCAATTTGATATTGCAAGCGCCCGCCCCGTAATGCGCGATAGCCTTATGCTCGACTGCCATGTTGACCACGCGGTTATCGGCCTGATGGATCCGGCCCACGGCCCTTACGTGCATAAGCAATGGTGGTGGCGCTCGGCGAAATCCATGCATGAAAAAGCCAAAGCATTTGAGCCGCGCGAAATGGGCTTTGCCATGGCCGCCCATAGCCCGTCTTCCAATAGTTTTGCCTATAAACTTCTTGGCGGAAAACCCGTAACGGAAATCACCTTCCGCCTGCCCGGCATTCGCACGGAGCTGATTAAGGTCGGCGAGAAAACCCTGCTATCCTTTACCGCCGTCACCCCGGTCAGCGCCAATAAAACCAAAATCACTCAAGTGTTTTTCACCGATATGGGATTGGTCAAAGCCTTGACACCCTTGCTTAAGATTGGCGCTAAAAAATTCCTGCGCCAAGACGGCGATATGGTCGATTTGCAGCAATTAGGCCTTGCCTATAATCCCAGCCTCATGCTGATAGAGGATTGCGACGTGCAGGCAAAATGGTATCATCAAATCAAGAAAGAATGGGCCGCCTCTCGCAAAGAAAAACGTCCCTTCGTCAACCCCGTAAAGCCGCGCACATTGCGTTGGCGTAGCTAATGTTTCACCCATAAGGACTCCGCCATGGACATCAAAACTCGCCCCGTAGAATATTTTGACGGCAAACAAAAATGCATTGGTTATCTCGCTTGGGATGACAGCGTAGACAGCGCGCGGCCCTGCGTTCTCATTGGTCATGCCTGGAGCGGGCTTGATGATTTCGCCCAAGACAAAGCCATTCAAATGGCCGCAATGGGCTATGTCGGCTTTGCCATAGACGTTTACGGCGACGGCGCATTGCCGCAAGATAATGAGGCCAAGGGTCAGGCCATGACCGCGATTAAATCTGACCGCTCCGTCCTGCTCACCCGCGTTAAAGCCGGCATGAAAGCGGCGGCAAAACTGCCCGAAGTTGACGAGAGCGCCATGGCGATGATGGGCTTTTGCTTTGGCGGGCTGTGTACGCTCGACCTCGCCCGTAGCGGCGCGCCCTTAAAAGCCGCCATCAGCTTTCACGGTTTTTTGGATGCGCCGACCCTCCCTGCAAAAAATATTAAAGCCAAAGTCCTCGCCGCCCACGGCTATGACGACCCGATGGTGCCAAGCGATCAAATTATTGCTTTCGGTGATGAAATGACCAAGGCTGGCGTAGATTGGCAGCTCCTTGCCCTCGGCCGCACGTCCCACGCCTTCATGGTGCCTAGCGCCAATGACAAAAAGCTAGGTCTGCTATTTAATGAAAATAGCGAGCGCCGCGCATGGCTCGCCGCCCTAGGTTTGCTCGACGAAGTATTCGCCCTGCACGGGGTGGCATAATGCCATTTCCCCTTGAACGGGGTGGCATAATGCCATTTCCCCTTGAACAAGCTAGCCTAATCTAGTCTACTCGGCTCATATACCCAGCTAATAATGAAAGCTTACCCATGATTAAATCCATTTTGAAATCCGCACTTTTAGGCACGGCCTGTGCCATGGCCAGTTTCAGCATCGCGCCCGCCACGGCAAATGCAGAAGTGCCCCTAGAGGTTTACGCAGAGCTTGCCCGCACGGCCAGTGTGCGCGTATCGCCTGACGGCAAACATGTTGCGATGATTTCCCCCCATAATGGCGCGAAGAAAATTTTCATTTATGACCTAATCGATCCGAATGCCAAAACCATTGTAATCCCAACGCCAAAAAATTCGATTATTAAATATATCGATTGGGCCAGTAGTGACCACGTTGTCATGCTTGCGCGTTTCCCGCGCGCCAATCAACGACGCGGCGCACGGAAGTATAAAAACCTAGTTTCCCGTTGGGTTTCCACCAATATTCAAACGCGCAGCTCCGTCGTCTTGCTTGATGATAAAATCAATGTTGGCGCAAAAACCCGTGGACAAACCGGCGGCGGCACAAGCCGTGATAGCGGCGGCGGTTTTAGCCACAACCTTCCTAATGACCCTAGCCATGTTCAAATGAGCTGGGGAGAATATTCTGGCAAACCCTATCTGCGTCACCTAAAAGTCAACTTGGATACTGGAAAGTCGTCATTACTGCGTTCCCTCCCAATTGATACAGGCAGCGTGCTGCAAAGCGTCGATGGAGCCACCATATATGCACGCTCCGAATATAGCAGTAGAACTGGTAAATACAGCGTACTTGCCCCTAATGCGGACGGACGCTTCACAGAAATTTGGACTAAAACCTACGATCCGCTTACGGGCGTTGAGGGCGGGCTTTACGGCGTTACGGATGATAAATCCAAAGCGATTTTTGCGGATGTTACTACGGAACGGTTAACCCTCACCACGATTGACCTTTCAACGGGCGCCCAAGCGCCGTACAATCTTGACCTTAGCGAAGTGCCCAGCGGCGCAGACTATTCACCCATCAATGACTCCGTTACGGGTGAAATCGTTGGCGTAAGCTATGTGAGTGATTTTGGCGGGCAAATATTCTTTAATGCTCCCTATAAAGCGTGGCATCGCAAGGCAAAAAAAACCTTCCCCGGAAAGCATGTCAGCATCCTATCGCGCTCTGAAGACAATTCTAAAGTCACGCTCCATGTCTCTAGCCCTAATGATGCGGGCGAGTTTTTTCTCTTTGAGCCTAAACAAGGCCAAATTTCGTCCCTTGGTAAAAGCTACCCAGAGCTTCGCTCTAGCGATCTTGCCAACACAATGCGCGCAGACTTCTCTGCCCGCGACGGCATGCGTATCCCTGCCTATCTAATGCTCCCTGCGGGCAAAACCAAAGCCGATGGCCCGTTCTCTTTAATCGCCATGCCCCATGGCGGGCCGCAAGCGCGAGATACGGCTAGCTTTGATTTTTGGTCACAGTTTCTAACCTCTCGCGGTTACGCCGTATTCAAACCACAATTTCGCGGCTCTGCCGGTTTTGGCCGCGCTCACATCATGGCAGGACGCGGTGAATTTGGCGGAAAAATGCTCGACGACACGGTCGATGGCGTACAGCACTTAATCGATACGGGCGTCGTCAATCCGGATAAAATCTGCGTTAACGGCGCGAGTTATGGCGGCTACCAAGCCATGGCCCTGCCCGTGCATTCACCGGATATGTTTAAATGCGCCCTTAGCGTAGCCGGCGTATCCGACTTACCGCGCATGTTTAAGTTTACAGTTGATACAAGTGGCAGAACCTCTGGCACCGTCAAATATTGGAACCAAGTCATGGGTGACCGCCACGAGGAAAAAGACAAGCTCGATATGCAGTCTCCGGCTCAACATGTCGACAAAATCAAGGCCGCTATGCTTTTGGTTCATGGTGAAAATGATGTCACCGTGCCATTTGAGCAAACGGAATTCATGTCCAAGGCGCTTAAAAAAGCGGGCCGTTCTGATTATAAAATCATGACCCTTGTGGCCGATGACCATCATCTGTCCCACGCAAAATCTCGCCGTGAGCTTTTGCAGGCCAGTGAAGAATTTTTCGCTAAATATTTAAAATAGGCCAGTCGCCTTTTCTAATCCAAGCCTCGCCCTCACCGGCGGGGCTTTTTTACATCCCCACACAGTCATCTTAACGCAAAATTATCCATATTCCGCTTGTTTAGCGGGTAAGTGAAGTTTTGACCGTTTGGAGTCTGTTATGTTTGATTTGAAAACCGTTAGTTTGACCGCGATTGCCACGGCCCTTTGCACGGCCTGCGCAACCCCGCAGGTTAATCCGCATTATAAATATAGCACGAAATATCCGCAGGCTCCGGCGGCCACGCAAATGGCCAGCGCTCCGGCGACAACGGTTCCTGTTACCTATCACGGCTCTGAGGGCGATTACGGCTATACACAAAACGCCTCCTATAACACGGTTGCCCAGCCGGTTGGCCACGCTGTGAGCCTTGAGCAAGCCCGTCAAGACTGTGATATTTCCGAGCAAAATTACAAAGTAGCCGGCGCGGCCATTGGCGGCGTAGTTGGCGCCCTTGCGGGCAAAAAACTCGCAGGCGATGATGATGAAACCCTCGGCCTTGTCGGCGGAGCGGCGCTTGGCGCAGCGGCCGGATATGGCGCAGGCGACATGATGGTCGATTGCGACGTGTCAGCGGCCCCTAGCTCTGTAGTTGAGCAAGAGCTTGCCTATAGGCCCGCTACGGATACCGCCGAAATTCCAGCCGTTTACACCTCTGAAGCAATGGTGGAAACCGGCGGACAGAATATCAGCCAGTATGAATATAATGAAGGCGGCTATGCGGTTTCTATTGCGCAAGAACAGGCTATCGTTCCAGAAGTCACTCGCGCTGTAATCATCGCGCCTGAAGCAATCGTTGAAACCCGCGAAGTTGCAATTACCTCGCCGGTTATTATGGCTACCCCAATCCCTGCCTCTGCCCCTAAAGGCACGACCTATATCGTGCAAGAAGGCGATACGGCGTGGAGCCTGTCGCGTAAGAGCTGCTCTAGCACGCAAGATATTCGCGCGCTTAATAGCCTTGAAGGGGATTTCCTGATTAAAGCCGGCGAAGCGATTTTACTGCCGTCCTCTAGCTGTCAGTAATTAGCCATATTTACGCGTTAACCGCGCCAATGATTTCGGGTCTACATTGACTTTGCTGAGGTCGCCGCCCGCCCAGCCCATCACTTTTTTATCCATAATTTTATACCAAAGCGGCGGTATA
>JAZGFA010000077.1:0-5835 GCA_036478975.1 Robiginitomaculum sp.
TAGGCAGACGCTCAATTAGGCCCTCTAATTGGTCGGCGGTTTTGTAATGCACGGTCAATTTCCCGTTCGGATCTTTGTGATTTAGCTCTACGCGCAGACCAATGGCGGCGGAGAGTTTTTTCTCTAGCGCGCGAATATCGGCCGGCTTTGTTTTGGCGGGCGGGCGCAATGGCTCGCCTTTTTTAAGGCGGCGCATCATCGCTTCGGCCTCGCGCACGGACAAATCCTTGGCGACAATCATTTCGGCCAAAGCCGCCGGGTCGGGCGCGGAAATTACCGCCCGCGCATGGCCCGCCGTAAGCTTGCCGGCGGCGAGTAAATCCTGCGCGCGGTTTGGCAAAGTTAAAAGCCGCATCATATTGGCCACATGGGAGCGGCTCTTGCCAACCGCTTGCGCTATGTCCTCTTGGCGGCGGCCAAAATCATCGGCCAGCGCCCTATAGGCAGAGGCTTCTTCAATTGGATTTAAATTTGCGCGCTGCACATTTTCAACCACGCCAATTTCCAAAACCTCTTGGTCGGATAAATCGCGCAGCATAACCGGCATTTGCGTAAGCCCCGCCTTTAGCGCGGCTTGGTAGCGGCGCTCGCCGGCGACGATTTGATAATGAATGACCGACACGCCGCCGCGAATGCGTTTAATCGGGCGGGCGAGTATCGGCTGGAGCACGCCTTTCTCGGCGATAGAGCGGGTTAAGTCTTCGAGCTTGGCCGGATCAAAATAGCGCCGCGGCTGGGACGGGTTGCGCTCTAATTTGTTTATCGCAATAAATTCAGCGGCGGTCTTCGCGGCGCTAATCTGCTTAGCCGTAGCCGATTTTGTTTCCGGCGCGCTCTTAGCTTTAGGCTTTGCCTTAGCCTTCGGCTCGCTTACGGCGGGGGCGACATCAGCCATTAAAGCCGACAGTCCCTTGCCAAGGCCGCGCGGTGGCCGCGCCGGTTTTTTCTTCGCCGCTTGGTTTTTATTCGGTGTTTTAGCCATCAATCAATCTCCCTATTTTTGTCTTCTACGGCGACCAAGGATTTCGCGCGCTAGGGCCATATAGGCCTGCGCGCCCTTAGAGCGCCTGTCATAACTTGTCACCGGCAAGCCAAAACTTGGCGCTTCGGCAATGCGCACATTGCGCGGTATTACCGTCTTAAATACGGCGCGGCCCAAATGCTTGCGCACATCCGCCACCACCTGCCCCGACAAACGGTTGCGCGGATCATACATGGTCAGCATAACCCCCTCGATTACCAAATCAGGGTTCAGGCTCCCCTTGGCCATTTCCACGGTTTGCAAGAGTTGCGACAGACCTTCAAGCGCGTAAAATTCACACTGCAAGGGCACAATAACGCTATGGGCCGCGGTCAGGGCATTGACCGTTAACAGCGACAGGGATGGCGGGCAATCAAGCAAAACAAAGTCCGGTTTTTTATGCAGGGCCGCTAGCGCTTCTTTTAGTTTGGTCGTGCGCCCCTGCGCCGCGCCAAGCTCTAATTCCGCACCGGATAAATCCATATCCGATGGCAATAATGTCAGCCCCTCTACCGCCGTTTCATAAATCGCGTCATTAATATCAGCTCCGTCAACAATTACGTCATAGCTGGTCAAACTCCGGTCCGCGCGCATGACGCCAAGTCCGGTGGAAGCGTTACCCTGCGGGTCAATATCGACGAGCAAAACCCGCTTGCCTTGCTCTGCCAAAGCGGCGGCCAAATTAATCGCCGTAGTGGTTTTCCCCACCCCACCCTTTTGATTAACAATCGCTATAATCCGCATGTTAGGCCTCATCAATATTTTTGGGTTTTAAGTTTTTCACAATTATAATTTGCGCCTCTGAGTCCGTGAGGCTTGGGCGCGACTCCATATCAAATACGTATGTCTCGCGCGCCGCGTCAATTTCAAACTGGGCGCTTTGCCCCTTAGGAAATATCCCAATAGTGCTATCCCCCCAAAGCGGCGCGGCGTAGGCGAGTAGTTTCGGCATGGGGGCAAAGGCGCGGGCGGTGATAACGTCAACACAAGCGCTTTCAAGTTTTTCCACGCGCTCGGTCAGCACGCGGGCCGGCAAAGATAGCTCGCGAATGACCGTGCGTAGAAAGCTGCTTTTCTTGCCATTAGATTCCACCAAGGTCACGCGCGCACCGCCTGAAATTTGCGGGCTGTTTTTTAAAAAAATCGCAATCGCTAGGCCGGGAAAGCCGGCGCCGGATCCAAGGTCGTAAATATTATTGGCCCCGCTCGGAATATCGGCGAGGATTTGATGGCTGTCGAGGGCGTGGCGGCTCCAAAAATGCTCCAGCGTATTGGCCTGAACCAAATTGATAGAGCCGTTCCAGCGCACAAGCAATTTATGCCATGCGCTATAATCGGCTAGCGCCGCATCCCCAACGCCGCTATCGCGGGCAAATTCATCGCGTCCATAGGGCATTTAACTGGCCTTCCTGATATGGGAGAGCAAAGCGGTCAGCGCGCCGGGGGTTACCCCCTCTATGCGTCCCGCTTGGCCCAATGTGGCGGGCCGCGCCGTCATTAATTTGTCGCGAACCTCGTTAGAAATGCCGCCAATGGCGGTATAATCAAGGCTCTCAGGCAGCCGAAGTCCCTCGTCGCGGGCAAAGGCCGCGATGTCGGCGGCCTGACGCTCAATATATCCGGCATATAAAGCCTCGGTTTGCAGCTGCTCGGCAATATCTGGGCGCAAATCTCCAAGCTGCGGCCAAACCCGGGCCAGTTTGGCCATGGTCATTTTCGGATAGGCCAGTAAATCCATAGCCGAGCGCCGCACCCCGTCATTATTGACCTTAATGTCATAGGCGGCAAGTTTATTAGGCGTTAATTCAAGGGCTTGTGCCATTTTTCTAGCCATTTCAAGCGCCGATTGTTTCACGTGAAACATTTCTTCGCGCTCTTTGCTGACGATGCCGAGCGCGCTCGCTTTTGGCGTTAGGCGCAAATCGGCGTTATCGGCGCGCAGGCTTAGGCGATATTCGGCGCGGCTGGTAAACATGCGATACGGCTCGCTCGCCCCCTTGGTGATAAGGTCGTCAATCATCACACCAATATAGGCTTGGGATCGGTCAAGGATGAACGGCGCGGAGCCGCTCGCCGCTAGCGCCGCGTTAAGCCCCGCCATGAGTCCCTGCGCCGCCGCTTCTTCATATCCGGTCGTGCCGTTAATCTGCCCCGCCAAATAGAGGCCGGGGATTTTATGGGTCTCTAGACTGGCGCGCAGCTCTCTGGGGTCCACATAATCATATTCAATCGCGTAGCCATAGCGCATCACTTCTACATTTTCTAACCCGCGAATTGTGCGCAAAAATGCGTCCTGCACATCTTCGGGAAGCGAGGTGGAAATGCCATTGGGGTAAACCACATCACCGTCAGGCCCGCCCGGCAAACCCTCAGGTTCTAGGAAAATTTGATGCTGATTACGGTCGGCGAAACGCTCAACTTTATCCTCAATTGACGGGCAATAACGCGGCCCCTTACTTACTATGCTTCCATTGTTAATCGCTGATTTTTCGATATTTTTTTGGATAAGCGCGTGGGTTTTCTCATTGGTGTGGGTAATCGCGCAGGTGAGCTGCGCCGTGGTGATTTTATCCGTCATAAAGGAAAACGGCACGGGGACATCGTCCGCCGCTTGCTGCTCTAGCGCATCCCAATCAATCGAGGATTTAATCAGGCGCGCCGGCGTGCCAGTCTTAAGCCGCCCCATGTTAAGCCCTGCCCCGTAAAGCCGCTCCGATAGGCCCCGCGCCGGCGCTTCGCCGTGACGGCCGGCGGGAATTCGGGTCTCGCCAATGTGTATCATGCCGCTCAGAAAAGTTCCGGTGGTCAGCACGACGCGCGGCGCGGCCCAGCGGCGGCCATCTTCGCTTTTCACGCCAGTAATCACGCCGCCCTTTAAGATAAGGTCGTCAATCGCCGCCGGCTCGATGGTTAAATTCTCGATTTGTGCCAGCCGGCCCTGCATGGCGCATTTATACAGCCCGCGATCGGACTGGGTACGCGGCCCGCGCACGGCGGGACCTTTGGAGCGGTTAAGCAAGCGAAACTGAATACCTGAAGCGTCGGCGACGTGACCCATAAGCCCGCCCATGGCGTCAACCTCGCGCACGAGGTGACCTTTACCCAGCCCGCCAATCGCTGGGTTACAGGACATTTCTCCTAATGTATCAGTGCGGTGGGTTAAAAGCAGGGTTTTAGCGCCGGCCCGCGCAGAAGCGCTCGCCGCCTCGCAGCCCGCATGTCCGCCGCCAATGATAATTACGTCCCACATAGGAGTCGCCCTGCTTAAAATCTAATATATTAGTGCTTGTAGACAGGCGCGCACGCCCTGTCGATAGTTATGGGCATTTTTCGCGTGGATTATTGGCAATGTTTCACGTGAAACATTGCCTTTGGGCGAAGCAAGGCTATTTTCCGACGCAAAAGCGAGAGAAAATGCGGCCAAGCACCGCTTCAATGTCCGCCTCGCCCGCAAGCTCTTTAATCGCGTGCAGGGCGCGACGTAAATCCTCCCCCGCAAGCTCTGGGGCCAAATCGAGGTTAGTACGAGCGCGCTCTAGCGCCTCCAAACACGTCTTAGCGCAGGCGGCGTGGCGGGCGCGGGTCAGGCCGATATCGGCGCGCAGACCAAAGCGCTCTTGCACGAGCGCCTCTAGGGCGGCGGCCAAGCCCTCTACGCCCTGCCCCGTTTTAGCGCTTATGCTGTGAAGCTGTAATGTTTCACGTGAAACATTATGCGCGGCCGCGCCGCCCGAAAACGCGTCGCATTTGTTTAGGGCAAGCATGTCGCCATCGCGTAAGTGCTGACCTAAATCAAAAGCCGCGGCGGCGCTTGCGTCAACAACCCCAATACGCAGATCCGCGTCATCGGCCCTCTTTAGGGCGCGGGCCACGCCCTGCGCTTCTATGTCGTCATCGGTATCTCTCAGCCCCGCCGTGTCCGATAGGCGCACGGGGATGCCGCCCATCACCATATGCACTTCGACGATATCGCGGGTGGTTCCGGCGGTCTCTGATACGATGGCGGCATCACGTTTTGCGAGGGCGTTTAGCAGGCTGGATTTACCCGCATTGGGCGCACCGATAATCGCTATATCAAGCCCATGGCGAATGGTTTCCCCACGGTGAACATTTGACAATGTTTTCTTTAACGCATTGATTAAGCTGTCTAAACTTTCGCCGGCGCGCAGGGCCAGTTTATCAGGTATGTCCTGCTCATCGGGAAAATCTATCTCCCCTTCCACGGCGGCGAGCGCGTCCATAATCCCCTCACGCCAACCCTCATAAATATCGCGCAAACCGCCATCCATTTGCCGATAGGCTTGCCGCCTTTGGGCCGTAGTCTGCGCGTCGATAAGGTCGGCCAAACCCTCCGCTTGGGTTAAGTCCATCCGGCCGTTTTCAAAGGCGCGGCGGGTAAACTCCCCTGCCCGCGCCTGGCGCAGGCCAAGGGAAAATAGCGCCGCGCTAATGGCTTCAATAATTGCAGGGCTGCCATGTAGGTGCAGCTCGGCCATGTCTTCGCCAGTAAAACTCGCGGGGCCGTTGAAGCGGAGCACGAGCGCCTGATCTATCGGCTCGCCGGTTTGCGGATCATGGAGCGTGCGCAGCCCGGCTGCTCTTGGCTTTGGCAGTTTAGGTTTTGGGCCCGCCAAAAACTGCGCGCAAACCGATTTAGCCCGTGGCCCGCTAATGCGCATTATTGACACGCCGGCGCGGCCTGGCGCGGTGGCGAGGGCGAATATGGTTTCGCCTAATGGCTGTTGGCTATTTATATCGGCGCGGTTTATCATGGGCGCTCCATAACGCCGCCGCGCGTAAATTGCAAAGGGTAA
>JAZGFA010000078.1:0-7708 GCA_036478975.1 Robiginitomaculum sp.
AGCGGCTTAGGCAATTGCGGCAAAATCCGGTTAACACCATCATGTCGATATTTTGCACGTCCGTACGCTTTTGCAGATGGGCGATGAGCGTGCGAAAGGCGGCGGCTTCAATTTCGGTTTGAGTCTGCGTGTCCATGGCTATGCGTCCTTGGTAATTATAGCCGCCTGCGCCGCGGCAAGGCGGGCAATCGGCACGCGGTACGGGCTACACGACACATAATCTAGGCCGATATTATGACAGAAAGTGATGGAGGCAGGGTCGCCGCCATGTTCACCGCAAATGCCCATTTTCATGCCGGGGCGCGTAGCCCGTCCGCGCCGCTCTGCTATTTTAATAAGGTCGCCGACCCCGTCTTGGTCAAGGGTGACGAACGGGTCTTTTTCCATAATGCCTTGGGCGACATAGTCGGGCAGAAATTTACCCGCATCATCGCGCGATAGGCCAAATGTGGTCTGGGTTAAATCATTAGTGCCGAATGAGAAAAACTGCGCCGTATTGGCAATTTCTGCGGCGCGTAAGGCGGCGCGGGGCAATTCAATCATCGTGCCGATTTGGTAGTTAACGGGCGCGCCGGTTTCCGCTTCGACGGATTTGGCAATCTTAGCGATTTTCTCCGCAAGGATTTCAAGCTCCATCGCTTTAGACACAAGCGGAACCATGACTTCAACCACGGGGCTAATGCCCGTCTCTTTCGTCACGCTGACCTGCGCTTCAAAAATAGCGCGGGCCTGCATTTCATAAATTTCGGGATAGCTAATGCCAAGGCGACAGCCGCGATGGCCAAGCATAGGGTTGCTCTCGTGCAAATCCTTGGCCCGCGCCATTAGCTCTGAAACGCTAATGCCCGTGGCCTGTGATACGGCCTTAACATCGGTTTCTGATTGCGGCAAAAATTCATGCAGGGGCGGGTCGAGCAATCTTATCGTGCAGGGGCAGTCTTCCATAATACGGAAAATCGCTATGAAATCATCGCGCTGTACGGGCAGGATTTTATCGAGCGCAGCCACGCGGCCTTCCTTATCCTCGGCCAAAATCATTTCGCGGAAATAGCCAAGCCGCGAGGCTTCAAAAAACATATGCTCCGTGCGGCAAAGGCCAATGCCCTGCGCGCCAAAATCCTTGGCGGTCTGCACGTCGAGCGGGGTTTCGGCGTTCGTGCGAATATCAAGCGTGCGGGCGCTATCGGCCCACTGCATAAGCGTCGCAAAATTGCCGCTCATTTCCGGCTGCACCATAGGGGCGGCTCCGGCAAGCACTTGTCCGCTCGCCCCGTCTACGGTGACAATATCGCCCTCTTTTATGATGCGGCCCGCGCTAGAAAATTGGCCCGCTTCATAGTCAATGCGAATATCGCCCGCCCCCGATACGCAGGGCCGGCCCATGCCGCGCGCAACCACGGCCGCGTGGGATGTCATGCCGCCGCGCGCGGTGACAATCGCCTGCGCCGCATGCATGCCGTGAATATCTTCCGGTGAAGTTTCCGTGCGCACGAGGATAATTTTCTCCCCCGCCTTAGCCATTTCTTCGGCCTTATCGGAGCTAAACACCACTTTGCCAATCGCCGCGCCGGGGGACGCCGGCAGGCCAATGGCGATAACGTCGCGCGACGCTTTCGGGTCTAATGTCGGGTGCAGTAATTGGTCAAGCGACATAGGCTCTACGCGCATGACCGCCTCGTCTTGGCTAATCATGCCGCTTGCCGCCATATCGACGGCAATTTGCAAGGCCGCCTTGGCGGTGCGTTTTCCCGTGCGGGTTTGCAGCATCCACAAGGCGCCGCGCTCCACGGTAAATTCGATGTCTTGCATGTCGCGGTAATGGGACTCAAGGGTTACAAAGGTCGCGGCAAGCTCCGCGTAAACTTTCGGCAAAGCTTCTTCCATAGAAGGCTGGGTGTCACCCATATTTATCCGCGCGGCCTTGGTCAAAGTCTGCGGCGTGCGGATGCCCGCCACCACATCTTCGCCTTGGGCGTTGATAAGAAACTCTCCGTAATAGGCGTTTTCGCCCGTGGACGGATCGCGGGTAAAGGCGACGCCCGTTGCGCTGCTCTCGCCCATATTGCCAAATACCATGGCCTGCACATTGACCGCCGTGCCCCAGCTTGCGGGAATGTCTTGCAGGCGGCGATAGACAATGGCGCGTTCATTCATCCAGCTGCCGAATACCGCGTCGATTGCGCCCCATAATTGCTCATTCGGGTCTTGCGGGAAATCGCGGCCCAGCGCTTTGTGGACGGCGGCTTTGTAAGCCTCGATTAAGGCGGCCCAATCATCGGCGGTGATTTCCGTATCGAGCATATAGCCATGGTCGTCTTTGTAATCTTCTAAAATATCTTCAAAGCTATGGTGGCTCATGCCTAAAACCACATTGGCATACATGGTGATAAAGCGGCGATAACTATCGAGGGCAAAGCGGCGATCGCCAGACAATTTAGCCAGCCCTTCGACGGTTTCGTCATTAAGTCCAAGGTTTAAAACCGTGTCCATCATGCCCGGCATGGAAGCGCGGGCGCCGGAGCGTACGGAAACCAGAAGCGGGTTTTTCGTGTCGCCAAAGCCTTTGCCGGTTTTAGCTTCTAAGTCTTTAAGGGCCGCTTCGACGTCACCGCGCAGGCCGTCCGGATAGACTTCGTCATTATCGTAATAGGTCGTGCAAACTTGGGTCGTCATGGTGAAGCCGGGCGGGACCGGCAGGCCAAGACTGGCCATTTCGGCAAGGTTTGCGCCCTTACCGCCGAGCAGGTTTTTCATCGACGTATCGCCGTCCGTTTTTCCGCCGCCAAATGCGTAAACCCACTGTGTCATTAGCTATCCATCTATTTTATCAAAGTTAGCAATCTGCCCCGCCGTATCACGAATAAGCCCCAAGAGTCTAAGGCGATTTTCGCGAACTTTAGGGTCATCATCATTGACCATTACCGCCTCAAAGAAATCATCAATCGGCCCGCGCAGGGATGATAGCGCTGTCATAGCCTTGCTATAGGACTCTGACGCTATCGCCGCTTCGATTTTGGGCGCCACATCGGTCAAAACTTCAGCCAGTTTTTGCTCGCTAGCATCTGATTTTTTTGTCAGCGTAAGGTCAATATCCCCCGTCGGAAGCGCGCCCTTCTTGGCCTCGGCCCGCAAAATATTGCTCGCGCGTTTATAACCGGCCAGTAGATTCGCGCCTTCATCGGTGGACAGGAAGCCCTGCAAAGCGCGGGCGCGGCTCGAAATATCAACAAGGTCGTCGCCGCCCAATGCGTAAACCGCGTCAACGATATCATGGCTAATGCCTTCGTCGCGCAGCAGCCCTTTGAGCCGGTCTAAGATAAAGGCGATGAGGTTTTTATCTTTGACCCAATCGCCAAGGCTAAACCGCACTTTATTTTCCGTCAAAATTCGTACCACGCCGAGCGCCGCGCGTCTTAACGCGAACGGGTCTTTACTGCCCGTGGGTTTCTCGTCAATGGCCCAAAAACCAGTAAGCGTATCAAGCTTATCCGCGAGAGCTACGGCGATAGCGACCGGATTTGTTGGCACGCGGTCAGCGGGGCCTTGGGGGCGGTAATGGTCTTCGATGGCGATGGCTATATCTTTGTTGCCACCTTCGACCTCATACATGAGCCGCCCGATTTGACCCTGAAGCGATGTAAACTCCACAACCATATTGGTAACCAAATCACATTTGGCCAGCTTTGCCGCTTGCTCCGCCGCGTCCGCGTCCGCGCCGACAATCGGGGCGAGTTGACGCGCTAAAATCGCTACGCGCTCGGCCTTATCTTTAACGCTGCCGAGTTTTTTATGGAACACCACCGTGTCGAGCTTGTCGTAATTATCAATCAGTTTTTTGCCGCCGCGCACATCTTCGGCTTGGAAGAAACGCGCATCGTCTAGGCGCGCGGAGAGAACACGGCTATTGCCGCGCGCGATTTCCTTGCCGCCGTCAGGGGCGAGCTGATTGGCCACCACGATAAATTTGGGTGCAAGCGCGCCAGTTTTGAGATCGCGCACGGCGAAATATTTTTGGTGGGTGCGCATGGACAGGCGGATAACTTCGCCGGGAAGCTTAAGAAAACTCGCGTCCATATCGCCCAAAATAACCACTGGCCATTCCACAAGCCCTGACACTTCGGAGAGAAGGCCCGCGTCTTCGACAAGCTCTAAATCTTGCGCCGCGCACAAAGCCCGCCCGTCTTTTAAAATCAGCGCCATGCGGTCATCCGCGCCGAGCATGACATGGCCCGCGCCCTCAAGCTGCTTACGATAATCCGCAAGCCCCGTCACCGTAAACGGCCCAGCCCCCATGCGGCGATGGCCGCGGGTTTGATTGCCGCTAGCAATGCCGCCAACTTCAAAGCTTACGGTTTTGCCATCAAGCAGGCACAGGAGCGAGGTCAAAGGTCGCACCCATCTAAAATCGCTCACGCCGGATTTCATGGATTTCGGCCACGGGAAACTGCCCATGATGGCCGGAATGGTTTCGGCTATAATATCCGCGCTATCTCGGCCAGATTTCTCAATCATCGCAACGTAATATTCGCCCTTTTTATCCGTGCGCGTTTCCGCTTGGCTTATATCGCTAATCCCCGCCCCGCGCATAAAGCCCGCCAAAGCTTGCTCAGGCGCTGATGTGCGCGGCCCCTTACGCTCCTCTGATATGTCAGGGGAGCGCGCCGGAATGTCGGCGGCAAAGGTCAGGCGGCGCGGGCCGGTTAAAACCGTAACGTCATCGACCTTAAGCCCCGCCTTATCCAAAGCCGCGCCCAAAAGCCGCGCCAAATCCGCGCCCGCTTTTTCCTGCATACGCGCCGGAATTTCTTCACATAAAATTTCAAATAATAATTTAGCCATTACTGCGCCTCCGCCATAAGACGTTTCTCGCATTCAACCCACGCCACCGCGCTGCCCTTGGTTAAATCGCGCACGCGCTTGATGAAGTCTTGGCGCTGGGTTGGGGAAATAACGCCGCGCGCATCGAGCAGGTTGAAAAAATGGCTCGCCTTAAGCGCATATTCATAGGCGGGAAGCGGCAAAGGTTTATCGAGCGCCAGCAAAGCTTTGCACTGGCTCTCCGCGTCCTTAAACCAGCCTTGCAATATATCCACATCGGCGTGTTCAAAATTATAGGCCGATTGCTGCACTTCGTTCTGGTGGAACACGTCGCCGTAGGACAGGCCTTCATTATTATAGCGCAAATCATAGACGCTCTCGACGCCCTGCACATACATGGCGAGGCGCTCTAGCCCGTAGGTAAGCTCGCCGGACACCATATCGAGGTCAAGCCCGCCAACCTGCTGAAAATAGGTAAATTGGGACACTTCCATACCGTCACACCAGACTTCCCAGCCAAGGCCCCACGCCCCGACGGTCGGGTTTTCCCAATCATCTTCGACAAAGCGAATATCGTGCAAATCCATATCAATACCGATAGCCTCAAGGCTGCCAAGATAGAGCTCTTGGATATTGGGCGGGTTGGGCTTTAGCAGGACTTGGAATTGGTAATAATGCTGAAGCCGGTTTGGGTTCTCTCCGTAGCGGCCATCGGCGGGGCGGCGCGAGGGCTGAACATAGGCCACATTCCACGGCTTTGGCCCAAGCGAGCGCAATACGGTTGCCGGATGCAATGTGCCCGCGCCGACATTGGAATCAAAGGGTTGCAATATTGCGCAGCCCTTATCCCCCCAATAGCGTTGCAGGGTCAAAATCAAATCTTGAAATGAGAGCGGCTGGGTTTGATTTGCCATGGTCTAACCTTCTAAATAAGCGTTCTTGATACCTACGTCTCGGCGCGCAAAATATCAAGCGCTTTGCGCCTAAAACGCTATTCTTGCCCCATAAAACACTATTCGTAGCCCTGCGCCATACTGCGCCTTGCATAGGGGGCATAAGACGCCTAAATTAGGGCGGTAAACGAGAGAGAGATTGTGCCCAACACGACAAATATTTCCACGCCTTTGCAAAAGGCCAAATCCCCGATAGAGCGCCTGCTGGCCCTCGCGGCAAAGGATATGGCGGCGATTGACGTAATTATCCTAGAGCGCATGCAAAGCCCGGTCGGGCTTATCCCTGACCTCGCCGCCCATTTGGTCGGCGCGGGGGGCAAACGCCTGCGACCACTACTCACCGTAGCGAGCGCCCATTTGTGCGGTTATGACGGGGAGCATCACCATAAACTCGCCGCCGCCGTGGAATTTATCCATAGCGCCACATTGCTCCATGATGATGTGGTTGACGATAGCGCCCTGCGCCGTGGCCGCAAAACCGCCAATTTGGTCTGGGGCAATTCCCCGTCAATCTTGGTCGGAGACTTCCTATTTGCCCGCGCCTTTAACCTGATGGTCGAAACCCAGTCCCTTGAGGCGCTAGGCATTTTGTCCAACGCCTCATCGGTGATTGCCGAGGGCGAAGTCCAGCAGCTCGCCGCCCTGCGCGACATTGATATGACCGAAAGCGTTTATATGGACGTTATCGGCGCAAAAACCGCGGCGCTTTTTGCCGCCGCCGCCGAGGTGTCCCCCGTAATCGCAGGCCGCCCCGTGACAGAGCGCAGCGCATTGCGCGCCTATGGTCATGAGCTTGGCATGGCGTTTCAACTTGTCGATGACGCGCTAGATTATGGCGGATTTGAAAGCGCTTTGGGTAAATCCGTCGGGGATGATTTCCGCGAAGGCAAAATGACCCTGCCGGTCATTCGCGCTTACGCCAGCGCCAATGATAAGGACAAGGCATTTTGGAAACGGGTCATCGTTGAGGACAAGCAAACCGATATGGATTTTGAACGCGCCGTTTCTATGCTGCGCGCGACAGGGTCCCTGCAATCCACCTTGGACGAGGCCGTGCGCCGCGCCGGCAATGCGCGCAAAGCCCTCGCCATTTTCCCCGATAGTCCGTGGAAAGCCACCTTATCTGAACTGGCTGAATTTGTTGTCGAGCGCGCCTTTTAGCTAGCGCCCTCTTTGATCGCGCGCGCCATAATACTTTATCGCAGCCCTATAGATTAGGGCGACGAGAACCGCCCATATCAGAAAATAAAACATAGAGGCGATAAGCCCGGTAGCTCCGCCTATTATGGCGGCAAGACTGGCAATAATCGCGCCGCGCACATAATGGCCCGCCACCCGCATATGGCTTCGCCCTGCGCCAATCATGGTTTGATAAAGGTGACGGCTATGGGGGGTTAGCAGGGCGTCCTTATCGCGTATGCGGCGTAAAATCGTCAAAAGCACATCCATCAATAAGGGCAAGATGAGCAATGGGCCGGCGAAAAGCGAGAGGTTTCCACTATCGTGGGCATTTAGGCGCAAAACGGCGGCGGCGAAAACAAAGCCAATGAATAACGCCCCGGTATCGCCGCAAAAAATCTGCGCCCGCTTGCGGTAATTATACGGCAAAAATCCAATAATGGCCGCGCTGAGACAGGCCGCAATTAAAGCCACATCCGTGACCCCAATTATCATGGCATAAAGGGAAAGCCCCGCGCTGGCTATTGCCATGGACGCGCCCATAATGCCGTTTGACCCGTCAAAGAAATTAACCGCATTAATCACCACAAACACCCAGAGCGCCGCGCCGCCGTAAGCTATTGGCGCGGGTATAGCAAAGGCCATTGCGCCAAAGGGGAAATGGCTAGGGCTGCCGGTTATTAACGGGGTAGCAAGGGAAATTACCGCGATGAGGAAAAACTTCAACTTGGTCGGCGCAATGAATTTATCATCGAGCA
>JAZGFA010000079.1:0-7512 GCA_036478975.1 Robiginitomaculum sp.
TTCAACGCTAGACACGGGGCGGTTGAGCAAGAGACAATTACTGAAACAGTCAATCGCAAACAATTGGTAGAATAGAGCCGCCCTTAAGCTTCGTTTTTACAAACCTCCATTAAGCATAAGCCTTAAACGCCAATTCATAAGCTTTCGCTATAATGGGCGCAGAAAGGCGGGCTTATGATTGGTTCTATATTTTTGAAATTGTTTTTGGGCCTCGTCGTTTTGATTATGGTCATTCCCGCTATAACGCTTGCGCCGATGATGCCCAAGGCGTTTTGGATAATGGCGCTTATGCCATTTCTTACCTTTAAGCTTGCCCGTTACGGGTTTAATTTCGCTGTTAAGGCCGCAACTCGCTAATTATAATGCGGCCTTGGCCCGCTCTATCAGAGCCAGAGTGGAGCTGTCATGTTCGCCAACAGCCCCGCCTAATTCCGCTTCAATCGTCGTCGCCAAAACCTTGCCAAGCTGCACGCCCCATTGGTCAAAACTATTGACGCCCCAAATCACGCCTTGGGTGAAGGTCTTCTGCTCATAAAGCGCGATAAGACTGCCGAGGGTTTTAGGGGCAAGATTTTCTAGCAATAGGGTTGTCGACGGGCGGTTGCCGTAAAATGTTTTTTGCGGAGCCAGCGCGTCGATGTTTGCGTCGCCCTGCATGTCCTCGCGCACGACCGCTTCGGATTTGCCGACCATCAAGGCTTCGGACTGGGCAAAGCAATTGGCGAGCAGGGTTTTATGGTGGGCGGGGCGTCCGCTATGGTCGCGCAGCACCGCAACGAAATCGACCGGCGCGCCGGGGAAGGCTTGGTGGAGCCATTGGAAAAAAGCGTGCTGGCTATTTGTGCCCTCATCGCCCCAAATGACCGGGCAGGTCAGGCCGGCGGGCTTGCCGTCGCGGCCAATGCCCTTGCCATTAGATTCCATTTCAAGCTGCTGTAAAAACGCAGGGAGTTTACGAATGCGGCGCGCATATGGAATGACCGCTTGGCTAGCGTAGCCGAGCGCGTTGCGGTTCCAAACGCCAACCATCGCCATCATGACGGGCATATTTTGCTCTAGGGGCGCGTCGCGAAAATGCTCGTCCATTAGCTTTGCGCCGGCGAGAAATTCGTCAAACATATCCGGGCCAAAGGCGATTTGCAGGGATAGGCCGACCGCGCTCCAGACCGAATAACGCCCGCCAACCCAGTCCCAAAAATCAAATATGCGATCCGGCGCAATGCCAAATTCTTGCGCCCCTTTAGTATTGGCGGATACGGCAATCATATTATCGCCGGCGTGCTCGCCGAGCCATGCGCGCGCCGCCTCGCCGTTCATTTTTGTTTCCTGCGTGCCGAAACTTTTGGACACAACAATCACCAATGTGGTTTTTGGATTAAGCCCTTCAAGCGCGTCATTGATTGACGCCCCGTCTATGTTTTCGGCAAAGCGTAAATCTAGCGCCGCTTTGCCCGTCGCCGCGAAGGCGTCCGCGATAAGGCGCGGGCCAAGATCCGAGCCGCCAATGCCGATATGGACGACGGCCTTGTAATGGCTATCTTCGCGAATGGAGTTTGCAAATTTTCGCATATGGGCGCGCATGTCGGCCACTTGTTTTTGCGCCGCCGCGCTGCCGCCAACCCCGCGCAGGGTCATATGCAATACGGCGCGGTCTTCGGAGGTGTTGATTTTCGCGCCGCCAAATAATTTATCGCGCCAGCCATCAAGGTCGCAGGCGCGGGCTAAATCAAATAAGGTTTTGAGGCTGTCGCTCTCTAGGCGCTGCTTTGAAAAATCCGCCGTAATCCCGCCGGCCGTTAAAGTCATGTTTTTGGCGCGCTCGGCGTCGGATTTAAACATATCAATAAGACTAGGGTTATCCACTACGCCGGCGGTCATCATCGCTTCCCAAGCAGTGTTACGGGCGGTTTCACGGGATGGAGTATTGGCGGTCATGGCGCGTCCTAATCTTGTAAATTAAGGCCGTGCTATGCGCTATTTTTGCAAAAATGTCTATGTATATGTGCGCGCAATATTTAAGGCGCGGTCAGCAATTCCACCAAATATTTTTCGGTTAAAATTTGCGGCAGGATTTGCGGCGCGTCAATATTGCCGCCCGCCGGATAATATAAATATAGCGGCACGCCGGAGCGTCCATGCTTTGCTAATTCGGCGGCGATTACCGCGTCGCGATTAGTCCAGTCGGCAATCAGCATCACGGTGTGGCTGTCTTCGAGCGCCGCTTCCACGCGCTTGGAGCGCAGGGCGCCAATTTCATTGACCTTACACGTCACGCACCACGCGGCGGTGAAATCCACAAATATCGGGCGACCCTCGGCGTGTAATTGGGTCACGCGCGCGGCTGACCATTTCCCGGTTTCATAGGCCGCATCCGTTTCTATTTGCGCCAGAGCTTGCGGCGCGCTTTTAATGGTGAAGGGGGCGGCGATGACGGCAACGGCAAATAGCGCCGCAAGTATTTTAGCAAAAACGCCTTTGCGTTTTAACAGCCAAATCACAAAGCCCAAACCGATAAGCGCGGCGAGAAGTTTCACCAGACCCGCCTGCCCCGCTTGCAAGCTTATCACCCAGATAAGCCAGGCGGTTGCGGCGAACATCGGGAAGGCGAATATTTCTTTACAGCGCTCCATCCACGGCCCCGGCTTTGGCAATTTAGCCAGAAGCTTCGGCGCGTAGGACAGGGCTAAAAACGGCAGGGCAAAACCAATCGCGAGGCCGGTAAATATCATTATTGTCACGGCGGCGGACGCGCTAAGGGCAAAGCCTATTGCGCCGGCCATGAACGGGGCTGTGCACGGCGTCGCCACGATAACCGCGAGGGCTCCGGTGAAAAATGCACCGCAATTGCCGCCCTTAGCCGCCAAATCATTACCGACATTAGAAAGCCGTCCGCCAAGCTCAAAGGCGCCGATGAGATTAAGCCCAATGGCAAAAAACATCAGGGCTAGCACGGCGATGAGCCAAGGCGATTGCAACTGAAACCCCCAACCGATTTGCGCCCCGCCCGCCTTGAGCGCTAGCAGGGCAATCGTCAGCGCCATAAAGGTGGCTAGCACCCCCGCGCTATAAAGCCAGCCTTGGCGGCGAATGGCGGATTTATCATGGGCATGGCGGGCAAAGCCCAGCGCTTTGATAGAGATAACCGGAAACACGCAAGGCATGAGATTTAAAATAAGTCCGCCAATAAAGGCGCTTATCAAAGCCGCCATCAGGGTCATGGGCGCGCCGCTCTTTGCGCCAGCCCTAGGGGCGTCCGCTACGCCAATCGCCAAAGCCGGCCCCGGCGCGGCGGTGATGATACGGCCCGATGTTTTCCAGCGGCCAGATATTTGGCTCTCATAACTGAGCACGCCCGTGACAGGCTCTTTAAGCCCCGCCTCAAGCCCGTATCCGGGGGTGAGGGTCAGGCGCAATCCATCCGTCCCAATCGCCGCGGTTTGCGGCGCACTTGGCAGATTAATCGACGGGTCTTCGGGGAAAAAATAGACTTTGCGGATTTTTGTATTTCTCAAAACCCTCGGCGTGAGAACATCAATCGTTAAAAGCCCGCCTTCCATGCGCGCGCTAGCTTTTAAAGGCTCCGGCTTTGGCGCGGTTTTAATCGCCCGCGCAATATTGCCGCTCCAACGGTTATCGGTGATGGCGGTCTGCCCGATAGGAACATCCAAAGAGAAATCAAAATATTCAGGGATGCACAGCGTATTACACACTAAATAAGAGGCGCTGCCGGAGACGGTTAAAACCTCGCCCAGCTTTGCGTTCTCGCTAACTTTTACAGGTACGGGAAATAGCGGCGCGCCTTCAAAGCCGTAATTGATAATCGGTCCCGTGGCCACGGTTTTGGGTAAGGGCCAAATAATTTCGCCAATACTGGCTTTGCCTTGCGCGTCAAAACTCGCCGCAAAAGGCTCTCCGCTATCGCCGGGATTATGCCAGTAAATATGCCAGTCCGGCGGCATGTCCACGGAGACGGCGATATGAAAACTTTGCCCCGGCGTGATGACATCATGGCTAGATACAATCTGGCCGTGGGCCGTGCCCGTATCAAACCGCTCCCCTTCAAGGGCAATCGCCGCGTGTCCGCCAAGCGCCATGGCTAAAAGCCAAATAAGACAAAGCTGTAAAAATCGTTGCATAATTTCCATTTTCTTGGCGTTTTCTTGGGGCACATGTTCTTTGGCCAGTGTAACCAAACCATAGCCACGTCAACAATCCCTTAAACCCGCTATAACGCAGAAGTGATAGCATAAAAAAACCCAGCCTAGGCTGGGTTTTCAGTCTCAATATAAACCTACTTAATATTATTGGCCCGGCGCAGGGTCATATTGACCAGACGCTGCCAATTATTAAGTGAAATAATGTGCGAGTAAGCCGCGCCAAGATAACCCTTAGTCGCTAGCTCAGCCAAAATTTCAGGCTTAAGCGCATTCAATCGCGCTTCACTAACGGCGAAATAATCCGCAATTTTTTGTTTTTCTTCCGGAGAGCCATCAGCTTTTTGACCTTGGAAATGCATGTCTTTTTGCTCAAACAGGTCAAGTTCTGTAAAGCGAGTCACCATAGCTTCGGTAGCGCGGCGGTCTTGCTCAAAGGCTTTTAGAAATTCAAAAGCTTCTGTCGTGAACTGGGAGGCGTTTTCGCCGTCAAAAAAGGCGCGATCCGGGCTTTTCTTCACAACGCATTCGGCTTCTTCGTCAACGCAAACCACAAAGCGGTCATTTTTATCATCGCCCGCTAGCACAAATGGATAACGGCGGGCAAAGGCCGGCATGTAGAAATCATTATTAAAATTGCCGTCCGCATCGATAAGAAGGTTTTCCTTATCGCGAATACCCATAACCGCGAGCGGGTTACGCTGCTCACCCGCAAAGATGATTGGAAAGCTAGCGGCCGCAGCGCCAAATTCCGGCGCAGTAATCGGTAAATAATGCGAGTCCTTCATAAAGGCAAAAGGCTGCTTAATTTGGGATACGCCCATTTTTGCGTGCTTATTTTTATCCAGCGGCGTCGGCTTTTTGTAAAGCATGACATTGCCGCTAACCGGGGCTTCGTCTTTGGGTTTCTTGGCCATTTTTGTTCCTAATATTTATCGTGTAAATTTCTAGCGCGCTCTTACCCTATAGAAAAGAAAGTCTCAAGGGCAAAGGCCACCTCTATTGGGGCCATCTCTATAGGCGCTAATGGATGCAAAAATGAATACGGCGCAAACAGGTGCAATCCCGTATGGCTTGTGTTACTAAACCCCTATGAGCGCGATTCACGACCATAATCATTCCCACAGTCACGGCGATAGCTGCACGCCAGGCGATGTGGACCATCACCTGGCCATTGCGAAAATGGTTTGCGATGAAAACGGCGAGCGCTTCACCAAGCTACGCGCCCATATTTTCGAGCTAATCTTGCGCCATGACGGGCCGGTGAAAGCCTATGATTTGCTTGATCAATTAAAGCCGGAGCAAGGATCGCCCAAGCCGCCAACGGTTTACCGCGCGCTAGACTTTCTCTCAAAGCTAGGGCTTGTGCATAGGGTAGAGGCGCTTAACGCCTATGTTGCCTGCGCCCATACCCATAGCGGTCACGTCGCCGAATTCTTTATTTGCGAAACCTGCAAGAGCGTGCAAGAGCGCCATGCGAGCGACCATATGGACTGCGCGCCGGACGGCTTTACGGTCAAACGCTCCGTGATTGAGCATTACGGCCTCTGCGCGCAATGTGGCGTCGAAAGCGGCGCCGTTTAGACCATGGCCGGCTTTACGCAGACATGGGCCGGAGAGGCCAGTAATTGGGAGTGCGATGAACTTGGCCATCTCAATATGCGCCATTATGTTTATAAGGCCAGTGAGGCGCGGCAGTTTTTATGCATATTGCTTGGCCTAGCCTACGCCTTTAAAGCCGGCGCGCAGGCGAGCGTTGACGTCAAAGAGTTTCACATCGTCTATATGTCCGAAGCCCGCCCCGGCGCGCCGCTCACCTATGAGAGCGCCATCACGCAAATGGACGAGAGCGAGCTGACCGCCGTTCACATTATGCGTCATTTTAATGGCCGGCCCGCTTGCGTCATAACAGAGCGCCTTGTGCATGTGTCTCGCCGCACCGGACAGGCTTTTCCATGGCCATCACGGCTGTTAAAACGGGCGAAAAACCATATGGCCGATGCGCCTGATTTTTCCATTGCGCGCGGGCTCGACGCGCAAAAACCTTCACAGCCCATCACCCTAGAACGCGCTGATAATCTAGGCATGAGCCGCCTTGGCATGGGGGTATTTCAGCCCGACGAAGCCGATATATTTGGCCGCGTCACCGCCGGCGCGATTATGGGGCGAGTGACGCAAACCGTCGGGCAATTCACCAAGGCTTGGCCGGAAAACTTTGATGATAAAGGCGTGATAGAGACGCCCATTCACGGCGCATTATTTGAAGCGCGCGTAATATTTGGCGCGCAAATGCTGCCCGGTGACGGCTATATATTTTGCTCTGGTATTGAGAGCGTCAATAAAAATGTGCGCTCCCTCGTCCATAAAATGTTTAGCCCGATTACCGGAGAGGTTTTCGCCTCCATGCAAGGGGTGGCCGGCTTGATGGATTTAAAGCTGCGCAAACATGTGAAAACCAGCGGCGAAAATTTAAAAAACCTAAACGCTTTAATCATCAAAGATTTGTCGATTTAACTTTAACTTTCGTTTTTAGCCTTCAGGGCAGCGCGTAAATATGTCCGGGCAAAATCCGGATCTTGCAGCGGAAAAAAATGGGTGCGGTCTTCGTGTTTCATGACATTTCCCGCGCCGACTATCCTCGATATTTTTTTCTGCATGGACGGGGCGGCAGGACCAAATGCGCTGGCAAGAACGATACGGCAATAGGCCGGGGAGCGTTTTGCGGCTTTGAAAATATTGCGGGCTTGGGCGACATATATAGCCGCTTCCCACGCCGGCTCGCAGCTAAGTTTTACCCCCGCCTCACATTCCAAAAGCCCTATTTCCAAGTAATCACGCAAGGCCGTATCGCTCACCCCTTTAAACGGGCCGCGACCGCGATAGCGTTTAAACGCCGCCTCACGGCTATCGAAAACCGCGCGGCGTTTGGCGGCGTTGCGCGTCAGGGCTAATTTACTAATCAGCAATTTTCGGCCCGCTTTAAAATAGGTGATAGAGCGCAGGGGCTGAGGAATATAGACCGGGTCAAAACAGGTGAGGGCTTTGATTTTTTGCGGTGCGCGGGCCGCGACTAAAAGGCTTATTACAGCGCCAAGGCTATGGCCCGCTATCGCAATCGGCGCGCTGACATGGCTGCCCAGAAAAGCGAGTATATCGTCTTCAAAACATTTCCAATTATTTAGCTCGCCCGGGTCAATGGGTAAATCCGTTAGGCCGTGGCCGCGCAAATCCACCGCGCCGATATGCGCGCCAGTCTCTTTGGCCAGCGGCTCTAATAATGTGCGGTAAGCTAATCCGTGGAAACCATTGGCGTGCAAAAATAGCATATCCAGAGGTTTAGAAT
Organism: Robiginitomaculum sp.; assembly: GCA_036478975.1. Lineage (GTDB taxonomy): Bacteria > Pseudomonadota > Alphaproteobacteria > Caulobacterales > Maricaulaceae > Robiginitomaculum. The sequence goes on from JAZGFA010000079.1 coordinate 7,498, forward strand.
CGTCACCGAAATGCA
>JAZGFA010000080.1:0-3654 GCA_036478975.1 Robiginitomaculum sp.
TCATGGCTTTTTTTCTTTAAATCATAAAGCAGATCGAGCGCCGCCCTTGGGGACAGGGCGTCAATATCAAGATTAGAAATTGCCATGTCTATTTCGGATGGCTCCGCCGGCGCAAGCGCCATAGGGGCGCTAGCGTTAAATAATGGCAGCTCCCCAAGGCCATTTGCGCTGTGCTCATGCTCCTCTTCAAGCCGCGCTAATACCGCCGTGGCGCGCGAAATAGCCAGCGGAGGAACTCCGGCTAATTTCGCCACTTGAATGCCGTAGGATTTATCTGCTGGCCCTGGTCGCACATCATGTAAAAACACCAAATCCCCATCCCATTCCTTTGCCCGCAATGAGGCATTACCCGCCCGCTCTAGGGACGCGGCTAGGTCAGTTAATTCATGATAGTGCGTCGCAAATAAGGCGCGACAGCCATTAACTTCGTGCAAATGCTCCGCCGCCGCCCACGCAATAGACAGGCCGTCAAAGGTCGCCGTGCCCCGGCCAATCTCGTCTAAAATAACAAAGCTTTTCGGGCCGGATTGATTGAGGATAGCCGCCGTCTCTATCATTTCTGTCATAAAGGTAGAGCGCCCGCGCGAGAGGTCATCACTGGCCCCGACCCGTGAAAACAAACTGTCGGCTATGCCAATATGGGCAGAGCGCGCCGGGACGAAATTACCGGATTGGGCTAAAATAAACATCAAAGCATTTTGGCGCAGATAGGTGGATTTACCCGCCATGTTCGGGCCGGTAATCACGGTCAATCGGGACGCCTGCGCCCCGCTTGCATCAAGGGCGCAATCATTGGCGGTAAAGCCCGCCTCGCCGGATTTTTTCAGCGCCGCCTCTACCACGGAATGGCACCCGCCCTCAATTTTAAAAATTGCGCTCGCATCAATAATAGGGCGAACAGCCCCGCACCCCGCCGCCCACTGCGCCATGCCCGTCGCCACATCGAGCGCCGCTAACGCCCCGCCTGCGCGGCGAATATCGCGGGCCATATCGCGAGCGCGGCTGGCAAATATTTCATAACTTTCCAGCTCTAGCGCAAGCGCCCTATCGCCGGCGCTGGCAATTTGCGCATCAAGCTCGGCCAGCTTTGTCGTGGTAAACCGCACGCCCGACACAAGGGTTTGGCGGTGAATAAAATCGGCCTTATGGGCCTCGCCAAGCAAAACATCCCCGTGACGCGGCGTGACTTCGATGAAATATCCCAGCACATTATTATGCTTTATCTTCAGGCTAGAAACGCCGGTCTGTTTGGCGTAATCGGCCTGAAGTCCGGCGACAATACGCCGGCTATTATCACGCAGGGCGCGCGCCTCATCCAAATCTGGCCGCCAGCCCGTTTCAATAAAGCCGCCATCGCGCGCTTGCATTGGCACGTCAGGCTTTAGCGCTTTCGATAAATCGGCAATATATTGCGCGAGCGGCGGATTTTGCGCGAGGGATAAATCGTCAAGCGCCCGCCCTATCAGGCTTGGAGCTTGCGTAAACCCGTCTTTGATAAATAATGTGTCTAGCAATTCCCCTTGCAAAAGCGCGTCACGTATCGTCGCCAAATCGCGAGGGCCGCCGCGCCCAAGGCAAAGGCGAGACACGCTGCGCGCCGGATCGCCCGCTTGCTTTAAATGGCCGCGTACCCCTTCGCGCAATCCTTCCGATTCTACGAAAAACGCCACCCCATCGAGCCGCTGGGTAATCGCCCTAACATCCACGAGCGGGCGGGACAGGCGGTCGGCCAATAGCCGCGCCCCCGGCCCGGTCACCGTCTGATCTATCACCGATAATAGCGAGCCAGCCTTGCGCCCTTGCTGGGTGCGGTCAATCTCAAGGCTCATGCGCGTTGCCGCGTCAATCGCCATAAAGCCAGAAGCGGCAACCCGGCGCGGCGCGCTCAGCTGGGTTTGCGCCCCCGCTTGGGTCATCTCTAAATATTCAATCAGTGCGCCAGCGGCGGAAAGCTCCGCGCGATCCATCTGGCCAAAACCGTCAAGCTGTGACACGGCGTAGCGCGCCTTTAGCCGGCGCTCTGCGCTGCGCGGGTCAAATTTTGCATTGGATATTGGAGTCATCGCCGCGCGGGTCGCCTCTAGGGCCTCGCGTAAATTTTTGTCTTGGTAGACGGATTCCGACATCACAATTTCGCGCGGGGCTATCGACGCCAGCGCGCTTTCTATCCCGTCTATAGCCGCGCTCATCACGTAAAACTGCCCGTCGGAAATATCCGCCCACGCAAGCGCCGCGTCGCGGGCCGGCGTGATAGCGAGGGAGAGAATATAATTACTGCCGCGCGCATCGAGCAGGTTTTCCTCGGTCAAAGTTCCGGGGGTGACCATGCGGACAATGGCGCGGTTAACCACGGATTTATAGCCGCACTTTTTCGCTTCGGCAGGGCTTTCGGTCTGCTCGCAAACGGCGACGCGAAAGCCTTTCTTTATCAGGCGCTCAAGATAGGTGTCGGCGGCGTGAACCGGAACCCCGCACATGGCTATATCGCGCCCTTCATATTTGCCGCGTTTTGTCAGGGCGATATCAAGGGCGGCGGAGGCGCGCACGGCGTCGTCAAAAAACAATTCGTAGAAATCGCCCATGCGGTAAAACAGTAAAGCCTCTTCGCCCGCCTGCGCCTTTAGCGCCAAATATTGCACCATCATCGGCGTTGGGCCGCTTGGCTTTTTGGGAGGCTTTTTAGGCTTTATATTGGCGGGTTTATTCATGGCGGTAAAATGGTGGGTTTAGCGCCAAAGGGCAAGCTTAAAGACGTGATTTCGGCACACCCTCTTCATTAATACTATCCGTAAAGCCACTCGCCCATGTGAAGATTACAAAAATCAAGGCCGGAAGGCCAAAAAGTGATGTCACAACGAAGAACCACATGTAATCTATTTTGTCTGCAAGCACCCCAGAAAACGCCGCCATACTTTTCCCGTAAAATGCAAACAGTGAAGAAAACAACGCATATTGTGAAGCAGAAAATTTCTTGTTTGTCAAAATTGACATAAAGGCGATAAATAGAGAGCCCGCAAAGCCTGCCGCTATATTGTCCGCACCGATTGTCGCAAAAAGATAAATGGCTTTTGGAGAGGAAACCGTCGCCAGCCATGCAAAGACAAGATTAGTCACAATAGTTAAAACCGCGCCAATAATCATAGACTTACCCATGCCATATTTCGTCGCCGCCCACCCGCCAGCAAAGGCCCCGATTATGAGCATAGATATCCCAAATACGCCTTTAACAGCACCAATAACACTCTTGGTATATCCCAAATCGATATAAAGAGGCATCGCCATAACGCCCATTGTTGTGTCACTAATTCGGTACGTCGCAACAATGGCAAAAACAACAAGCGCCATCCAGCCCGTGCGACGGACAATATCCGCAAAGTCTCCGATAATCGGCACAGTATAAATCGCTTCACTTTCCAAAGATTTTTTCCCTATTGTTAGGAAATAAAGCGTTCCCAAAAAAGGAAGAAGGAAAACGAAGGATAATAATGATACGCCTAATATTTTGCGCCCATCTGGAGACAAAGATGACAGGGAGCCGTTGAACAGCTTCTGAACTATAATGCCCAAGCTGCGTAAATAGCCCTCATCTCGCATGCCAAAATAAAGAAATGCTGCGATAAGAAGAAGAGTCGTTACCCCCAAACTTGCCAGTCC
>JAZGFA010000081.1:0-7927 GCA_036478975.1 Robiginitomaculum sp.
CTACCTCGGTAATTTTATCGAGATAGCCGGCGTCCTTAAGCAGTTTTTTCTGGCACGCTAGCGCCGCTTTATCATAGGCGAGTACGGCTTTTTCCACGACCATTTCCTGCGTGCGCCGCGCGGTTTCTAGGGCGCTTACCTGCTCGCCATATTTTTGCGCTTGCAGGGCCATGCGCGCTTCTTGGTCTGCATGGGCGGCGAGAAGTTTCGCGGCCTGCCTGTCAACATAGCCCAAATCATCCTCGGCGTGGCCAGCGCCAATAAGCTCTAGGCGCAAACGCGCAATGGAGCCAAGCGCCGCCGCTTGCTCTCGGCGCACATCCATAAGCGCGCCAGAAATGCGCGCCGGCAATTTCGCGGCGCCCGACACTTGCCCGCGCGCTTTGATAATGGCGCGGTCAATCGAATGTAGAGTTTTAAGCCCGCTAACCATTATTGTGTCCGCCATTTTAAAATATAAGAGCCGGAGGTTTCTATGGAATATTTAGGCTCAAGATAGCCGCGCGCCTTGGCGCCGATAATGGCTTCATTGATAATTTGGTCATCCATCTTATCGGCGGCGACGCGCTCAAATACGGTTTCGGGAACGCGCACGCCCCATATGGTTGTGCGTTTGGTTTTTTGATCTTCTTCCGAGGTAATCATCACCGGTACGACCTTGCCGTCAGGGGCAATCGCTTCGACGATGAGATAGAAATTTTCCACGGCGCGGTTTTCCGCGTGCAGGCGCGACACGCCGCTATCCTCGCCGGGGCGAGAGACAATGCGAATGGCGTAGCGGCTGTTTAAATCTTCGGCGAGGCGGGTTAAATTTTGCTCCGCCGCCTTTGCCGCTTTCACGTCCCCCTCTACCACCGCCGCCATGCCGTCATCGTAAAAACCGTTAGCGCGGGTTTTAAGGGCGGGGGTTTTGGCAATGGACAGGGCACGGTCACGGGATTGTTTAAGCGCATTTGGAAGGGTTTTACTCAGGGCGATTTGCGCCGACTTTGCCTCTGCCTTGGCGGGCATTTCTATGGCCGCGTAATTAACGCTCCAGGCAAATCCGGCAATCCCCACAATCAGCATAAGCGGCACGCCCCAGCCCTTGCGGTGGATGTAAAATTTCCCAAGAGCGCGGCCCAGTCCCGGTTTTGGCGGGCTATAGGAAAAGCGTTCATCTTCTAGGGCAGCGACCCCGTCTTTGAGAATATGGTCAGGAACCTCAATGCCTTGCGCGCTGTAAATTTCGCGCAGGCGCGCAATTAAGTCGGCTTCGCGGTCAGCGCTACCCAAATCCGCATCGAGCATGGCCGCGTCATGGCGCAGCGTATCGACCACATCCATAGCCAGCATCACCTCGTCAAGCGGGGCGTCTGCGCCGGCGAGCGGCTTATCTGGCAAGGCTGCATTTATCGTGGACATGGGCGGTTACCTAAAACGATTAGCTATGCTCTAGGCCAAGGGCAATCGCCGCGCCCGTGTCGGCTAGGCGGGCCATGCGGCGTTTTCCGTCCTCGACAATAACGCGAATTTCCTTGGAATTATCCGTCGCCATTTGGCGCATTTCCGTGATAATTTCTTGGCTACGCTCTTGGTAGGCGACAACCGCGTCGAGCAGTTTTTTCACCGCCGCCGCCGAAACCGTCGGTCCGTAACCGGCGCGAATGGCCGCCTCTTGCACCTTGTCGCCGACTTCGGCGAGGGTCTCTAGGCTGTCCTCAATACCTTTTTTCATGGCATTGAGAGTCTCCGTGCTTTCGTGCAATCCGTGCATGCCGGTAAAGGTCGCGGTTAGAGCGGTTAGCACAACTTCATTGGTGCCGAAAAAGGAAATCGCCTGCGCGTAAACGCGTTCTTTGGCGTTTTTCATTTGCACAAGACGGGCCATGACCACTTCGGATGTATTATACCCAATGGTCAAATTATCGGACAAATCCTTGGTGATTTGATAGCGCTTGTCGGAGTTTTGCAAGCCGCGCAATTGCTCGTCACGGGAAAGCTCTAGGCGGGCGCGGGCGGCGAGGTCATCGCCGGTAAAGCCTTCAACGGCGGCCACGGCGGTTTGCACAGCGCCCTTGGCGGTTTCAAGCTCTTTTTCCGCAAGCTTTAAAACGTCAATGGCCAGCACTTCGGAATGCTTCATCGCGCCGCGAAAATCCATATAGGCTTCGAGGATAAGCTGTTCGCGCTCAATTTGGTTTTTACTTTCCTTGGCCACATCCAAATAAAGTTTTTTGATTTTTCCAAACCGACTCGCAATAGAGCCGCGGGTCATTTTCATCCAAACATTAGAGGCGCGCTCCATTGTGCCGATTTTACCGTCCGCATATTGATCAACCAAAGCTTTGCTATCATCGCGGATAGAGTTGAAGGCTTGGGTGATACCTTCATAACGCTCGCCGACTTTAATGCCGGAAATTTGCTCGCGCACCACTTCGTTGAAATAGCTGGCCTGATCCAAAGTCCGCGCAATCGTGGCGACTTTGTCCTTATCCAAATCAGAGATTTGGTTAAGCAGAGAAATCACTGGCACGGGGTCGCTCTCGCCTTGCAAAAGGCCAAGCTCGCGCAAGCCCCCTAGAGCGCGGTCCAAATATTGTAATGCGGAAAGTGGCTTGGCCATAATTTCATCCTCTTTATAGGTCTAACGACAATTGAATTATTGCTCCAAGTTTAAGCCGTAAAACCGCCCTATGCAAATAGAGTCTTTTTTATTCCCCCACGCAAATATTAGCGCTAGTAAGGCCTATGAACCACGGCTCGACATTCCCTAAATTTTCAAATTTAAAAGCCCCGCTCTTGCTTGCGCTTTTAACCTTGCTCGTTTCCCTACCGGGGCTGTCATCCCTATCGGTCATTGACCGTGACGAAGCGCGCTACGCCCAAGCAACCATGCAAATGCTGGAGAGCGGGGAATATGTGGACATTCGCTTCCAAGACGCCCCGCGATGGAAAAAACCCGCCGGAGCCTATTGGGCGCAGGCCCTGTCGGTTAAAGCGTTTACCGGCGTAAATGCGCGCGAGATTTGGGCGCACCGCGTTCCGTCCGTGCTGGGCGCACTGCTAGCGGTTCTCGCCACCTATTGGGGCGGCGCCAAGCTTATCGGGCGCGAGCCTGCCGCCATTGGCGCGGCGCTTTTAGCGGTTAGCCTGTCCATGGTTTTTGAAGCCCATATCGCGAAAACCGATAGCCTGCTCACCGGATTTTGCGCGCTTATGCTGGCGGCATTGGCCTATTTGCGCGTCGGCGCAGATGAGGAAAATTACGCGGGCCGCGGCCCTGCCCTCGTGTTTTGGATGGCCCTAGGCGCGGCGATTATGATGAAAGGGCCGATAGCCCTGCTCATCGCATTGACCTGTTTTATTGCCCTCGCCATTTGGGAGCGCAGCGCGATCTGGCTTCGCCCACTACGCTTTTGGCTTGGCCCGCTGGTCTGCATCGCCATTGTCGCCCCTTGGGCTTATTTGATTTGGACGAAGACGGACGGGCAGTTTTTCGCCGTCGCTATTGGCGAAGACCTTGCGCCAAAATTAACCGGCGGGGCGGAAAAACACGGCGCCCCCGCCGGATATTATCTGGCGACCGTATGGGTTATGCTTTGGCCCGGCGCGGCGTTTCTGCTGGCTGGGTTAGCACTGGCGTGGAAAAATATTCGCGGCGTTAAAACTGCCGGCGTAAGCGCTCTTGGCAGCACGGCGAAATTTCTACTGTGCTGGGCTGTCCCGTGGTGGATAATTGTCGAAATAAGCGCGACTAAATTGCCCCATTATACCCTGCCCGTCTATCCGGCCCTGTGCTTACTTGCGGGCGCGGCGGCGGTTGCCATTGCCAAAGATAAAGCCCATCCTATCGCCCGCACAATCGGCGCGGCGCTCTATATGCTTGTCGGGGCCCTGCTGGCGGGCGGCGTTGTTTACGCGCAAAGCTTCGGCGGCGCAAAGCCGCCAAGCTGGGAATACGCTATCGCGGCGCTGATTATAATTGGCATTATCGTTAGTGCAATATTGCTAATGCGCGGACGCGCTCGCGCCATATGGGGCGTTATCGCTAGCGGAGCCGCCTTGTCCATTTTCACCTTCGGCCATATCATGCCAAGCCTTGAGCGCCTGACAATTAGCAAATCCGTAGCAAAACTTTTAAAAACCGAACAGGGTTATGCCCTGCCATTACCCGCGCAAACTCAAGTGTACTCGCCGAATTTTTCAGAGCCAAGTCTGGTGTACCATCTCGGCTCTCACATTAAAATTGGCATGGACAAATCCCCTACTGCTTTGTCAAACTTGCCCGCCGGCACGCTTTTAATTGTCGATAAATTGCACAAAGAGGGGCCAGATTTAATGGCGCGCATTGCCCAGGACGCGCAAAGCCAGCTTGCATGTTTTGAAAATATCGGCGAGGTAGACGGCGAAAATTACAGCAAAGGCGACACGGTAAAGCTATCCATCATGCGGCGCACTGCCTGCACGCCAAATAAGTAATTAGCCCTTAATCGCTTTTTTGAAAATAATCACCCAAGCCCGGCCCATAATCGCAATTGCCATAAAGGGCACGCTTAAAAGACATAATGCCTTGGCCCATAGGGCATCCGAGTAATTCCAAAAATAGCGAATAAAGCCTTTAAGCTTTTCAAACTCCACCGTCTGCACGCGGGCATCACTGGTCGCGCCGTAATGCATAACCGTCGCGGAAGGCGCAAAATAAACCTGCCCGCCAGCGAGCCGTGCGCGGCGGCAAATATCAATATCTTCAACGTGAAGAAAATAACGCTCATCAAATCCGTCGAGCCGATTAAACGATGCGCGGTCCAGCATTAACGCGGCTCCGCTAACCGTTGGCATCGGCACGGGGGCCGCCGGCATCGGCTCGTCCGTGCGGTTAATGCCCTTAATAAAAGGAAACTTTGCAAGGCCCGTAAAGCCGAAAAATGCCGTGAGCGGGGTCAGCTCGCCGCGCCGTGCGCCGCGCTGCTCTGCCCCCATCGGGCCGCGTAGCATGCCGCCTACAATCCAAGGCGCCGTTAGGCTTGCCCCGACATTAGTCATAATGCGCGCCGTGCCTTCTGTGATAACCGCGTCCGGGTTTAAAAATAAAATATAGTCGCCTGAGGCCAGTCCCGCCCCGTAATTACAGCCACGGCCAAAGCCAATATTGCCGTGACCTTGCAAGAGGCGCACGCGATTGGATGGCATGACAAAATCTGAAATGCTTTTACGCAGGCTATCAGTATTGCCATTATCGACAATAATCAGTTCAAAAATGTCGCGATCGCGCAAAACTGCCGCGATAGCCTCCAGTAAAGCAGGGCCGGTAAAATAGCTGACCATGACAACGGAAATCGTTGGCAAGGTCTGCGCCTTTGGCAAGGCGATAATATTACTGTCCATGCGTTGCCTTATTTATAGCGCCCCGACTATAAGTCCACCGCCAGATTAGCACGACAGACTGATAAAAATAAACCCCCATAAGTCAGGGGGCTTATTACAAGTTCGTCACCTCTAGGCCTTTTGACGCAAATCCGGCGGCGTCGCTTCAAGACTTAGATTCTTAATCGCCTCATCAAGGGTTGGAAATTCCTGCTTACGGTCACCGAGGAAACGCAAAGCCAGCTTGCGCTCTTCCGCTTCTTTCATGCCGACAACCGCGATTACGGGGGTTTTGCCAACGCTATGTTCGCGGATTTTGTAATTGATTTTTTCATTACGCAAATCCGTCTCAACCCGCAGGCCCGCCGCGCGCATTTGGGCGGCGACTTCATTGGCGTAGTTATTGGCATCAGAGGTAATGGTGGCGACAACCACTTGAACCGGCGCTAGCCAAAGCGGGAAACGCCCCGCATGTTCTTCTATCAAAATGCCCAAGAACCGCTCCATGGATCCAAGGATAGCGCGGTGAAGCATGACCGGACGTTTTTTAGTGTCGTCCTCGGCAATATAGCTCGCATCCAGACGTTCTGGCGTGCCAAAGTCGACCTGAAGCGTGCCGCACTGCCAGTCACGGCCAATGGCGTCGCGCAGGACAAATTCAAGCTTGGGGCCGTAAAACGCGCCCTCGCCAGGGTTCATTACAACCTCAAGCCCCGCGGCGTTGACCGCGTCCATCAGCGCCCCTTCGGACTTATCCCACGTCGCGTCACTGCCCGTACGCATTTCCGGACGGTCAGAGAATTTAACCAGCACATCGGTAAAGCCAAAGTCGGCGTAAATTCCCGTCAGCAAATCAATGAAGGTTTGCGTTTCGCTAATGATTTGCTCTTCGGTGCAAAAAATATGCGCGTCATCTTGGGTAAAGCCGCGCACGCGCATAATGCCGTGCAAAGCGCCGGACGGCTCATTGCGGTGACAACAGCCAAATTCCGCCATGCGCAGGGGCAAATCGCGGTAGGACTTTTGCCCTTGGTTGAAAATTTGCACATGGGCTGGGCAATTCATCGGCTTAATTGCGTGTGTTTCCTCGTGCTCCCCGTGGCTGACCTCGGAGACAAACATGTTCTCGCGAAACTTTTCCCAATGGCCCGATTTAATCCATAATTTATGGTCGATGAGAATAGGAGTTTTGACTTCGCTATACTCAGCAATTTGCAATTTGCGGCGGATATAGTTTTCTACTTCGCGCCAGATAGTCGCGCCCTTATCATGCCAAAACACCATGCCTTGGGCTTCGGGTTGCAAGTGGAACAAATCCATTTCGCGGCCGATTTTACGGTGGTCTCGTTTCTCCGCTTCTTCAAGCATATGCAAATGGGCATCAAGGTCTTCTTGGCTCGCCCAAGCCGTGCCGTAAATGCGCTGTAATTGCGCGTTTTTAGCGTCGCCGCGCCAGTAGGCTCCGGCCACTTTCATCAGCTTAAACGCCTTGCCGACCTTGCCAGTGGACGGCAAATGCGGGCCACGGCATAGGTCAAACCATTTGCCTTGCTTGTAAATTGTGATGGTTTCATCGACGGGCAAATCAGAGATAAGCTCCGCCTTATAGGTCTCGCCCATATCGGTGAATAGTTTTATCGCCGCCTCGCGGTCCATGACTTCGCGCACGATTTTATCATTGCGGTTAATGATGAAGCCCATCTTTTTTTCAATCGCGGCGAAGTCTTCTACTGATAATGGCTCGTCGCGAGCAAAGTCGTAAAAGAAGCCGTTTTCAATCACCGGACCAATGGTCACTTGCGTGCCGGGGAATAGCTCTTGCACGGCCTCGGCCATCACATGGGCGCAGTCATGGCGGATAAGCTCTAGCCCTTCCGGGTCCTTGGCGGTGATAAGCTCTATGGTTGCGTCACCTTCAATTTCGCGCGCCGCATCGCGCATCTCGCCATTGATTTTCGCCGCCAAGACTTTTTTCGCAAGGCCCGAAGAAATGGATTTGGCGACGGAAAGCGGGGTTGCGCCCGCTTCATATTCGCGCGTGGCGCCGTCAGGGAATGTCAAAGTGACCATGATATTTCTCTATTCTAAATCGGATTTATGCCGCCAGACCCCATATCGCCACGGAGCCCAGATGGGCGCCTTTTGCACGGTTTCGGGAACATTATCAATGCCCGATGACGCCCCCAATAGCTTAATCGGATGACAGCGCGCTAGCCGCGCCAAAGTCATCCAGCCGCCCCGCCATAGGCCATGCTTTGATATGGCTTCCACCGAGTAAGATGAGCAGCCCGGATCATAACGGCACTTCACCCCCAGCGCCGAAAACAGTGGCGACAAAGTATATTTATAAAGCCGCAAAAGGGCGATGGCCGGATAGCTGGCAAAAGATTTTCTGGCGGGTTTCATGGCCCCATTATAAGGCCGTCTGCGCGCATCTCAACCCTTTGCGCCGCGCGGCCTTAAACCCCTTTGCGGCGCCCCCGCTCTCGCCTATACTGCCCCAATGAGCAACACACCCGATTCCCAAACCGCCAGCGATTATCAAGTCCTTGCGCGTAAATACCGCCCGTCCACCTTTGAG
>JAZGFA010000082.1:0-6865 GCA_036478975.1 Robiginitomaculum sp.
ACCTTTATGCCCGTAAACATGGCGGGCAATTCCTGCTGCGCATTGAGGATACGGATAAAAAGCGCTCTACGCCTGAGGCGACGGCAGCGATTATTGAAGGGCTCGACTGGCTCGGCCTTAAGGCGGACGGTGATATTGTCTATCAAAGCCAAAACGCCGAGGACCATGTTAAAGCCGCTAATGATTTGATTGCGCGCGGCAATGGCTATCGCTGCTATCTTAACGCCGAGGACCAAGCGGCCCTGCGCGAGATTTCCAAAACCGAAGGCCGTGCCTTTCGCTCCCCGTGGAGAGAACTTGGCGCATCTGACTACCCAGATGGCGGCGATTATGTGGTGCGTTTTAAGGTTCCCGAAGGCGCAACCCAGATTGACGACGCGGTGCAAGGCAGCGTCTCTTGGCAAAATAGTGACTTTGATGACCTTATCTTGCTTCGCGCGGACGGCTCGCCGACCTATATGCTCGCCGTTGTGGTTGATGACCATAATATGGGCATTAGCCATGTCATTCGCGGCGATGACCATCTTATCAATGCGGGCCGCCAAAGCCTGATTTACCAAGGCCTAGGCTGGGACGTGCCAGAATTTGCCCATGTGGCGCTTATCCACGGGCCGGACGGTAAGAAGCTGTCCAAACGCCACGGCGCTCTGGGGGCGGATGCTTACCGCGATGAAGGCTATATTCCCGATGGCCTGCGCAATTATTTGATGAAGCTCGGCTGGGCTAGCGGCGACAGGGAGATTTTCACCAATGAAGAGGCCATTGAGGCGTTTTCCCTTAGCGGCATTGTTAAATCTCCGGCGCGGCTCGACTTTGAGAAGATGGCCTATGTCAACGGCCAGCACATTGCGATGAGCGGTAATGACTATATTTTAGACGCCGCCATGCCTTTTTTACGCGCGGAAAACCCCGATGGATTTAGTGACGTGGCCCTTGCGCGGGTAAAAGCGTCTATGGATGACTTAAAACCACGCTCTAAGACTTTGATAGATATAGCTAAGCAGGCATTTTACCTTACCCGTCACCGCCCTATCCCGATTACGGGCAAGGCGAAAAAAAGCGTGAAGGGAGACGCGATATTACGGCTTTCTGATTTGCATATTCTGCTCGAAGGCGTAAAAGACAGTCAGTGGCTCCCGGAGCCATTACAAGCCCGCCTCACGGAATATGCTGAAAGCCAATCCATTGGATTTGGCAAAGTCGGTCAACCCCTGCGGGCCGCGCTAACGGGCGGCGCCCCCTCGCCGGATTTGGCTGTGGTGCTATATCGCCTTGGAAAACAGGAAAGCTTGGGCCGCCTAACCGACTGCCTGGAGACTTTTAAATAATTTCGCGCCTGATAATGGGCGCACTGATAAGGATAAAAAAATGAAAAGCAATTACACTCAGACCGGCACAGCCACCATGACCATTGACGGAAAAAGCTTCGAGCTTCCCGTGCTAAAAGGTAGCTGCGGCCCTGAAGTTATTGATATTCGCACGCTTTTCAAACAGTCCGGCGACTTCACCTTTGACCCGGGCTTTACCTCTACGGCGAGTACGGAATCGCAAATCACCTTTATCGACGGCGCTAAGGGCCAGCTTTTATATCGCGGTTATCCTATCGAGCAGCTGGCGGAAAAATCGACATTTTTAGAAACCGCCTATCTCTTGATGAATGGCGAGCTTCCCAATACGGATGAGTTTGATAAATATCGCAAAACCATCACCAATCACACCATGCTCCACGATCAAATCGAAAGCTTCTTCCACGGCTTTAGACGCGACGCCCACCCTATGGCGATGATGTGCGGCACGGTTGGCGCCATGTCGGCGTTCTATCATGACGAAATGGATATTGAAGAAAACGATGCGCGCGACCTCGCCTGCCATCGCCTGATCGCCAAAATGCCAACCATTGCGGCGCGCTGTTATAAATACTCCATCGGCCAGCCCCATGTTTATCCAGACAACTCCCTAAGCTATTCTGAGAACTTCCTACGCATGTGCTTTAGCGTTCCAGCAGAGCCCTATGTGGTCAATCCGATTATCGCGGACGCCATGGACAAAATCTTTATCCTCCATGCGGATCACGAGCAAAACGCGTCGACGTCGACCGTGCGTCTTGCTGGCTCCTCTGGCGCTAATCCTTATGCCTGTATCGCCTCCGGCATTGCCTGTCTTTGGGGACCGGCTCACGGCGGCGCCAATGAGGCCTGCCTGAAAATGCTCCAAGAAATTGGCACGGTTGACCGCATTCCAGAATATATTGCTCGCGCTAAGGACAGAAATGATCCGTTCCGCCTGATGGGCTTTGGTCACCGCGTTTATAAAAACTATGACCCACGCGCACGGGTTATGGAAAAAACCTGCCACGCCGTGCTTGGGGAGCTTAACATCAGCAACCCTGTCCTAGACGTGGCGATGGAGCTTGAGCGCATTGCCCTTAGTGATGAGTATTTTGTCTCTAAAAAGCTTTATCCGAATGTGGATTTCTATTCTGGCATCGTGCTGTCGGCGCTTGGTTTCCCGACATCCATGTTCACAGTACTCTTCGCCCTCGCGCGCACGGTTGGCTGGATTTCCCAGTGGAATGAAATGCTTGAAGATAGCAGCCAGCGCATTGGCCGTCCGCGTCAGCTTTACACCGGCGCGCCGGCGCGTGATTATGTGGAACTTGGCAAACGCTAAGCCGCGCCGTTTAAAATCTCTATCAGGGCGTCCGCCGCGCGGGCGCTCGCTTTTCTATCGCCGCCGCGCATAGCGTCCGTGGCTTTTATGAGTTTTTTTGATGCAGCTTCGCGCAGCTCACTATTGTTCAGATAGGGCGTAAGGGCGGCCGCTAGTTTCTCGCCTGTGCATTGGTTTTGAATACGCTCTGGCATCAATTCCGTTTTGGCCGCAATATTGACAATCGCCACATAGTCCGGCTTGTATAAACGTCCGGCCACGGCCCATGTCGCGGCGCTAAGCCTATAGCCGATTACCGTCGGAACCCCCGCGCAGGCAAGCTGGGTCGTTAGCGTTCCAGAACACGCCAGCGCGGCGCTCGCCATATCAAACACGGCGAGCTTATCGCGCTCCTCTAGCAATATAATATCTTGCAGGCGCAAATCCTCCCCGGCCTTCGCGCGAATTTGCGTCGCCACATTATCGGCTAGCGCTGAGACGCAAACCAAGTTCGGGATGTCCTTTTTGAGAATTTCAATCGCGTCCGCGAACGGGCCGGATAGGCGCTCTATTTCCGAGCGCCGTGATCCAAACATCACCGCCAATATTGGCGCGTCCTTATCAATGTTATAACGCGCCCGCAAAGCCGCCCCGTTTCCTGCCTTGTAATCCGTGTCAAAAATCGGGTTGCCGATATAGGTGACGGGCAGGCCCTCGCGCTCAAAATAGGGCGCGTCGAAACTGTGTATGGTCAAAAGATGGTCAACGGAGCGCGCTAAAACCTTGGTGCGACCCTCGCGCATAGCCCACACTTGCGGCGCGACATATTTAACAATTGTGCCGCCATAGCCCGCCTTTTTAAGCCGCTCGGCCACCCGCATCATAAAACCCCAACTGTCGATAAGTACCACCATGTCGGGCTGATGCTCCATCACATCAGCAACGGCATGTTTGACTAATTTCATTATTGTTGGATAGGATTTAAGCCCTTCGAACAAGCCCAATATGGAAAGCGGCGCTATATCAAACGGGCTTTTAATCCCCTGCTCGGCCATGGAACCGCCGCCAATACCAGAGAGTTTTATTGCGCCGTCACGCGCTTTTATGTGGGCTATGAGCTGCGCGCCGAGTTGATCTCCGGAGCGCTCTGCGGCGATAATATAGAGGAGCGGCGCGGGCTTCATGATGATGCTTCAAGCCCAACCACGAACAGGCCCTGCGCGTCCGCCGCCGCAATCACGCCCTCCCTATCGAGAATAAATGCGCGGCCCTGCTCTAGGACAATACCCGCAAGGCCAGCGTAAGCCGCGCCAATAATTGTGCCCACGCCAATGGTTGGCAAATCAAGCCGGTCTTCTTGGCCCGGCTTGACCATTTTCGCCAGCACGCCAGCGCGCGCCTCGCTATCGCCGATAAGCGCACCGGGTAGCCCCGCCGCGCGCGACAGCATGGCGTCCGTGCCCTCTTGCGCCTCTACGGCGAGGATAAGCCCCTTGCAAACGATAGCGCCCTGCCCGATGTCGAGCGCTCCGATAGCCTTTGCCGTCTCGCGCGCTTTTATAGCGTCGCTCATCATAGCGTCAGGAATATCATGGGCGCCAAGCGGGCCAAGCGGCGCGAGGATTCCCTCGCAAAGCTGCTGCGGGCCAATGACCTTAATGCCTTCTTTGTCAAAGATGGAGGCGACATAGCGCAAAAGCCCGTCATCGCCTTTGGTCGCTGCCTTTATCGCGCCTGGTAAATATTTCACGCCGCCAAGGTCAGGCCTAAGCGCGGAAAAATCTGGCCGCGCCACAATGCCGGCAAAACAGATAGCCTCTAGGTTTTTAGATTTAAGGGTCTTTATCAGGCGCCCTACCTCGCCAAGGCGAAAGGGCTGCGCGTCCATATCGCCAAAATCTTCCGGCGCGCTAAACCCTTCAAGGGCGGCGATGAACACTTGCGCCCCGCCTTCAATGGCTCCGGCGATAACGCTATGGGGCAAATCTCCGCCGCCCGCTATTATGCCAATCCTAGAATAGCTGCCCATTGCCTATAGGCCCGTATGCGGCATGCAGATGGGGCGATTTTCCTTGGCCTGAATAAAGCTAACAATATCCATAACCTGCTCATGATTGGCGTAAAGTTTGGACACATCTTCAAGGCGCTCTTTAAATGTGCCCTCATTGGCAAAGAGCAAACGATAAGCCGAGCGTAAATCACGGATAGCCTGACGGTCAAAACCGCGGCGCTTTAGCCCGATAACATTAAGCCCCGCTAAATGCGCGAAATTGCCCACAACGGAGCCATAAGGAATAACGTCAGTGGTAACGCAGGCCATGCCGCCAATAAAGGCATGGTCGCCAATGCGGGTAAATTGATGCACGGCGGATAGGCCGCCAATAATCACATTATTACCAATGGTAACGCAGCCGCCGACCTGCACCCCGTTTGAAAACACGACATTGTTTCCCACATGGCCTTCATGGGCAAGATGGGAGCCGACCATGAAATAGCAATCATTGCCGATAATCGTATCGCGCCGCCCCGCATCGGTTCCCGGATGCACATTGACCAGTTCCCTAAATGTATTGCGCGCGCCGATAATAAGACGCACCTTGCCGCCGCTATGCTTGAAATCCTGCGGCGGGTGACCAAGGGAGACAAAGGGATAAAGGATCGAGCCTTCACCGATATGGGTAATGCCGGCAATGTTCACCTGTGACACCAGCTTTACCCCGTCATGTAAAATAACATCAGGGCCAACGACGCAAAGCGGGCCAATCTCTACGCCCTCCCCGATTTGGGCTTTAGGATCTACATGGGCGGAGGGGTGGATTTGCGTGGTCATAATGCTTTCTTAGAAATTCATAATACTCGCTGAAAAATCTACAGCGGCTACGGCCTGTCCGTCAACGCTTGCTGCGCCGCTAAATTTATAGAGCGGGCCACGACTGCGCGCAATTTCTAGCCTTACACATACTATGTCATTGGGTTTCACGGGGCGGCGGAATTTGGCCTTATCAACCGAGGTAAACGCCATGAATTGCGTCTTAGGGTCAATTTCGCAGGTGAGATCAATCAGCATAGCGCCGGCTTGGGCTACGGTCTCGATGATTAACACGCCGGGCATAATGGGATTGCCGGGGAAATGGCCTTCAAAAAAACTGGCCTTTGGGTCGACGTGGTGTTCAATCTCAATCCAGCCCTCACCGACAGCAACAACTTTCGTAAGCATCAACATGGGGTCGCGGTGCGGAATACAGCGTTTAATCTCTTCTATGCCAAATGGCGGGAGAGGCTTACCAGTTTTTACGCTCATTTAGCCGGCTTTTTCTTGACCATGCGCGCCAGCGTCGCCACTTCTTTCATGTGCTGACGCAGAGGCTTAGCCGGATAGCCGGACCAAACCTCTCCGGCAGGTATGTTTTTCATCACGCCGGCATTGGCCGCAACTTGCGCGCCCGCGCCGATGACCAGATGGTCGGCCAGCCCGACGCGCCCCCCCATGACGACATTATTTTCAATCACGCAACTGCCCGATAGTCCGGCAAAGCTCGCAAACATGCAGTTTTCACCAACGCTAACATTATGGGCGACTTGGCAGAAATTATCGAACTTACTATGAGCGCCAATGACCGTATCGTCTAACATGCCGCGGTCAAAGGCGCATTGCGCGCCAATCGAAACATGGTCATGGATGATAACGTTACCAATATGCGGCATATCCAGCGCCCCGTCTGGCCCCATGGTCACCCCAAATCCCGCTTGCCCTATGGACGCTCCGCTTAAAATGCGCACATGGCTACCGATAATTGCGCATTCAATTGACGTATTTGCGCCAATATATGTATTATCCCCAATGGTTACGCCCGGGCCGATATAGGCGGAGGCTCCTATTTCGCAATTAGCGCCAATGCATACGTTTTGCGCAATAACGGCCCCTGGCATAATGCGTGTATTTTCGCTAATCCTTGCGCTTGCGGAAATGAACACCTCCATCGCTTCAAGCTTAATCTGGCTATAGAGCCTGTCCATGGCGCGGGCAAAGGCGGCGCGGGGATGGTCTGTAATCAGCGCCGTCATGCCCGCGTCTATAATCAGCGCGGCCTTGTCAGCCTTAACAAAACAGGCCGAGGCTTTAGAGCCGGCTATATCCTTAGCGTAGGCGCGGTTTTCAAAATATGTGACACAGCCCGCCTCCCCTTTAGAAAGGCTAGAAACATCAGCAATATCA
>JAZGFA010000083.1:0-15522 GCA_036478975.1 Robiginitomaculum sp.
CGGGCCAAGGAATGGGATGGGGATTTGGTGTTTTTACATGATGTGCGCACGGGGCCGGCGGATAAATCCTACGGTATTCAAGTGGCGAAATTAGCCGGGGTTCCTCCGCTGGCTATTTCGCGGGCCAGCGCGGTATTGGCGCGGCTTGAAGAGGAGCATGAACACAGCGCAAATGGCCTTGGAGAATTGCCATTATTTAGCGCTAGCGCCCCTACGGCGCTGGCGCCGGCGCAGCCATCTGAAATAGACATGGCAATTTCTAATCTTGATATTGACGCCCTGTCCCCAAGGGCCGCGCTCGACCTGCTTTATGATTTAAAGAAAAAAAGCCATGACAGCTGAAGGCGAAAAAACCGCGGTTAAGGCGTCGCCCCGCCCCCGCATGGGCATATTGCGCCGGCCCGCCCCCGTGCTCGCCGATATGCCTGACGCCGTGGATAGCGGCGTGGACATTACCGCCCTGTCGGAAAAACTTGCGTCAATTGCCACGGATACGCGCGGCAATGATAGCGCCGTGCGGGCGGCGGCTTTGGCGTGTTTGAAAGAAGAACTGGCGCGCACCCTTAAGGGTACGCGGCAATTATTTGAAGAGGCGCGCCTTGGCGGATTAGAGACGGCGCGGCGTATTTCCGCCGTGCATAGCGATATTCTTATCGCCCTGTACGACTTTACCACCACCCATGTTTTGCGCGCAGAAAACCGCAGTAAGGCTGAACGCCTTGCCCTGTGCGCGGTCGGCGGTTTTGGCCGCGCGGAAATGGCTCCAGGCTCTGACCTTGATTTACTGTTTTTGCAAGCGGAGGCTAAGTCCTCGGCTTGGGGGGAATCGGTTACTGAATATATCCTCTATATGCTGTGGGATATGGGCCTAAAGGTCGGCCAATCTTGCCGCACGATTGATCAGTGCTTAAAACTGGCGCGGGAAGATCAAACCATTTTAACGGCCTTGCTCGACGCGCGCTTTATTGTTGGGGACGAGGAATTATCCAATGATTTACGCCTGCGTTTCCGCGCTGATATTTCCAAAGGTAAGGGTCACGCCTATATCACTGAAAAACTAACCGAGCGCGATTTACGCCATAACCGCGAGGGTAATTCGCGCTATGTTATCGAGCCAAATGTTAAAGAGGGTAAGGGGGGCTTGCGCGATTTGCATGTGCTCTACTGGATGGCGCGCTACATTGATAAGGACGGGAAAATTATGGACCCGCAGCGCGCGCGCGATTATGTGGCGCTTGGGCTTTTTGATAATCAGGCGGCGGATAGGTTTGTGCGGGCGGCGGATTTTTTGTGGCGCACGCGCTGTCATCTGCATTACGCGTCAGGCCGGCCAACGGAAAACCTCACCTTTGATTTCCAAACCACGCTGGCCCGCAAAATGGGTTATGCGTCTGGCTCTGTGGAAGTTGCGGTAGAAAAATTCATGCGCGAATATTTCACCAATGCGCGGGAAGTTGGCGCGCTGACCCGTATTGCCTGCGCAAAATTAGAACAGCAAAACTCTATTCGCCTGCCCGGCGGGCTTGACCGGTTTTTGCCGCGCTCGCGCAGAAAATTAAAAGCGCCCGGTTTTGTTATGGAGCATGGGCGGCTTAATTTTGCTGACCCTATGGAGCTAAAACATAATAGTTCGCATATATTAGAGCTGTTTAAAATTGCCGGCATAGAGAATTTTGATATTCATCCGGACGCTTTTGGCGCGATAGATTTTCGCCGTAATTTAATTGATAATGCGTTTCGCAAGCACCCTAAAAACGCGCAAATTTTCCTCGATACATTGCTCGGCAGTAAGGCTCCCGGCGCGGTGATGAAGGCGATGAATGAGGCCGGGGTTTTAGGCCGCTACCTGATTGAATTTGGCGGCATTGTCGCGCGCACGCAATTTAATATGCACCACGCCTATACGGTGGATGACCACACGATTGGCTTGGTGCGCTATTTTGATGATATTTTAAAAGGCGACTTGGAAAAAGAAAATCCCGTTGTGACGGAGTTTTCAAAAGGGTTTAGTAAAAGCCAAAGACGCATTGTCTATATGGCGTGCCTTCTGCATGATACGGGCAAGGGGGTTGGCGATCAATGTATTGAGGGCGCGCGATTATCGCGCCGCGCCTGCACGCGCATGGGGCTTGACCCCGCCGAAGTCGATACAATTTCTTGGCTCATTCGTCGCCATTTGGACATGAGCGAAACCGCCCAGCGCCGCGATATTTCCGACCCGCAAACCATAGCTGATTTTGCCGAAACCGTTGGCTCCCTTTCGCGTCTGCAAATGTTGATGGCGTTAACCGTGGTTGATATTCGCGCGGTCGGTCCGGGGATTTGGAATGACTGGAAGGGGCAATTATTACGCGAGCTGTATATGGCAACGGCGGGTTATCTTGATGACAAGCCCAATATCGCGCCGCGTAGCCGGGCCAATGCGGCGCGCGAAACCTTGTCCGAGCGTTTGCCGGCAAGTGTGCGCGATCGGGCCATGCCGTATATGCGTGAGCTCAGTGACACCTATTGGCTGAGTTTCAATGTCACGGACTTGGTGTTGCACGCTCGGTTTTTGGACGGAGCGCTTGAGAGCGGGCTTGAGCACGCCGTTCAAACGCGGCGCAATAAATCCCTCGATATTACTGAACTTTGGATAATGACCACGGATAGGGCGGGCCTGTTTACCGCGCTAACCGGAGCGATTACGGCGGGCGGGGCCAGCATTACCGGCGCGCGTTTGCATACGAGTGACGACGGTCACGTTTTTGATATATTCTATTTGCAAAACGCCGAGGGCTTGGCCTTTGGGCGTCAATCTGATCACATGCTTAAAGCTCTGCGCGATAAAGTTTTACGCGCCGCGCGCGGGGAAGTGGTTGAGCCAAGCGCCGGCGCGCCCATGCCGTCGCGCCGCGCCCGCGCTATTCCTGTCACCGCCCGCGTTGATTTTCAAGGGCGCGCGGCAATGGACGTGGTTGTGCTTGAGGTTGAAGGGCGCGACCGTCCGGGGCTTTTGCATCATATTGCCCGCGTGCTGACCGATAATGACATGATTATTCTCTCTGCCCATATCGAAGTTGTCGGGGCAATGGCGGTGGATGTGTTTTACCTTAAGTGCCTAGAGGACGATGATAGCTGGCGCGCCGCCTTGCGCGATAAGGTGCGGGCTGAAATTCTAGCGGTGATAGAGCCGGATATTGAGGCCCAAGGTGAGGTGGCGCCATGAGGCTGATTAAGTCTACGGCAATAATTGGCGCGTTCACCATGATGAGCCGTATATTGGGCCTTATCCGCGACGTGCTTATGGCGCGGTTTCTCGGCGCGGGCCTTGTCAGTGACGCGCTGTTTACCGCGTTTAAATTGCCCAATCTGTTTCGCCGCGTGTTTGCGGAGGGCGCCTTTAACGCCGCCTTTGTCCCGCTCTATGCGCGCCGTTTAGAGGAGGAGGGCGAGGAGGCAGCAACCGGATTTGCGAGTGAAGCCCTCGCCGCTTTGCTTGTGGTGACCGCCATATTAGTGGCTATATTTGAGCTAACCATGCCTTACGCCATGAACCTTTTAGGCGCGGGATTAAGCCGTGAAAGCCTTGCTGCGGGGCAGGCGAGCGCCTTTGATTTGGCGGTTTTATACGGGCAAATCACCATGCCCTATTTGGTGTTTATGTCCCTCGCCGCGCTATTTTCCGGCGTACTCAATACGCGTCACCATTTTGCCGCCGCCGCCGCCGCGCCCATCGCGCTTAATATTTTGCTGGTTGGCGTCCTCGCTAGCGCAAGCTCTATGGGGTGGGGCAAGGCAAGCCTTGGCGTTTACCTCGCCATCGCCATGTCCCTGTCGGGCATATTGCAAGTCGCGCTTGTGATTTGGGCTTGCCGTAAGGCCGGGGTGAAAATCGGGTTAAAGCGCCCGCGCATGACCCCCGGCGTAAAGCGCTTATTCCAACTCGGCCTGCCCGGAGCGGCTGCGGCGGGTATCACCCAGATTAACCTGATGGTCAGCCATAACATAGCGACTACCCAAGCCAATGCCGCAAGCTGGCTTAATTACGCCGACCGGCTTTATCAATTGCCCCTTGGCATGATTGGCATTGGCATGGGCATAGCTTTGCTGCCGTCCCTATCGCGCGCCTTGAGGGCGGGGGATGAGCGCGGGGCGAGCCATTCGCTAAACCGCGCCCTAGAATTATCGGCATTTTTAACTCTACCCGCCGCCGCCGCCCTTGCCGCCATGCCGGATTTTCTGATTGCGGGCCTGTTCCAAAGCGGAGCCTTTAGCGCGGCGGACACGGCGCAGACGGCGAAGGCTCTGCGCATGTTCGCCTTTGGCCTGCCCGCCTTTGTGCTGATTAAAGTGCTGACCCCAGCCTTTTTTGCCCGCGAAAACACGCGCTCCCCCATGCTCTATGCGGGGGCGAGCGCAATCATCAATGTGACGCTGGGCGCGGCGTTGTTTTTCACGGTCGGTTTTTACGGCCTAGCCCTCGCTACCTCTGTTGCCGCTTGGGCCAATGTGATTTTGCTGTGGCGAAGCCTTAAGGCGAGCGGACATTTATCGCCGGACGGGGCTTTAATGATGCGCTTCCCGCGTATTGTTATCGCCTCGGTTTTGATGGGGATAGCGGTTTACTTCATGGCGCAATATTTTGGCGGCGCGATTGGCGGAAAAATCCTTGCCGATATTGCCCTATTGCTCGGCGTATCGGCGGCGGGGCTTGCGCTCTACGCCGTTCTCGCCCTTGCGCTAAGGGCTGTATCTTTGGACGATATGAAGTCCGCGTTTAAAAAAGGCTAGGCTTGCCAGAGCGCACGGCGATGATAAAAGCATTTGAGATATTAAAGGACTTATCATGACGACATCTTATAGCGGCCCCGAGCGGGTGTTTTCCGGCGTGCAGCCAAGCGGCGCTTTGCACCTTGGTAATTACCTTGGGGCGCTTAAAAAATTCGCGGCGCTTCAGCATGATTATGAGTGCCTGTTTTGCATTGTCGACATGCACGCCATTACCGTGTGGCAAGAGCCGGCTAAATTAAAAGCACAAACCCGCGAAATCGCCGCCGCCTATTTGGCCGCGGGCGTTGACCCGGACAAAGCGATTATTTATCCGCAATCCGCCGTGCGCGCCCACACCGAACTGGCGTGGTATTTTAATTGCGTGGCCCGGGTCGGCTGGCTCAACCGCATGACACAATTTAAAGATAAGGCGGGTAAAAATTCAGAGAATATGTCGGTAGGGCTTTACGATTATCCGGTCTTGCAGGCTGCGGATATTTTGCTGTTTAAGGCGACTCATGTTCCCGTGGGCGAAGATCAGAAACAGCATTTGGAACTATCGCGCGACATTGCGCAAAAATTTAATAATGATTTTTCCGTTCCTAATTTCTTCCCACTTCCGGAGCCTTTAATCAAAGGCCCCGGCGCGCGGGTTATGTCCTTGCGTGACGGGAAAAGCAAAATGTCAAAATCCGACCCGTCGGATAATTCGCGCATTAACTTGACCGACACAGCAGAGATTATTGTTAAAAAATTTAAAAAAGCCAAAACCGATATGGGCGTGATGCCGGCTATCGGCGAGGACTTATCAGAGCGCCCCGAAGTCGCTAACCTAATTTCGATTTTTTCGGCCCTATCGGGCGAAAGCGAGCAGGCGGTAATTGCCCGCTTTGAAGGCCAAGGCTTTGGCGCGTTTAAACCGGCGCTCGCCGATTTGGCGGTGGACATTATGTCGCCGATTACGACCTTGATGAACCGCTACCTTGCCGATAGTGATGAGATTGATCGCATTCTTATGCGCGGCGCTGACCGTGCGCGCGATCTGTGCGAGCCGATTATGCAAGAGGTTCGCTCCACGATTGGATTTCTAGGAAGCTAATATGAAACGTTTATTTATCACCGCAGCCTCTACCGCCATCATCGGTGTGCTTACCTTTACCGGCTGCTCCGCGCCCAATGATGGCGCCGCAAATATCACCGTGTCAGATGCGAAAGTTCGCCGCGCTTTGCCTGGCCAAACCACGGCCATGGGCATGCTCACGATAGAAAACACAGGCGGAGCGGATACGCTGCTTTCCGTAAGCTCTCCCATTAGCGAGCGTATAGAATTGCATACGCATATCGTAACCGATGATGGGGTGATGAAAATGCGGCGGGTTGAAATGATGCAGATTGCGGCCAATAGCACGCTTACCCTTAAATCCGGCGGCGAGCATTTGATGATATTTAACGCTGTCATTGCTGACGACGCGGCCATAGCCCCGCTAACTTTGACATTTAAAAATAGCGGCGATATGACGGTTAAGGCGATGATTGTTGAGCCTGGTCAAATGATGCGCCATGGCAAAATGGACCATAGCGGTCACTAACTCGTCTTCGTAATGATAAGCCGGTGCGGATAGGGAATGTCGATTTTGGCCGTGTCGAGCGCAGCCTTTAGCGCGATGCGAATGTCGGATGTGGCCTCGCCCCAATTGTCGGCGGGGAGCCAGCAGCGCGCGGTCATGTCAATCGCGCTATCGCCAAAACCAGTGACGTAGCATTGCGGCTCTGAGGGCTCTGATAAAACATTGGGCGCTTTGGACAGCACGCCGAGCATGATTTTTTGCGCCGCTTTTAAATCCGTATCATAGCCAACCCCGATATTAATGCTCAGGCGGCGCGATGTGTGGCGGCCATAATTTTGCAGTCTATTATTCCAAACTTGTCCGTTGGGCACGTAAATATAAAGCCCTTCACTATTGATAAGCGTGGTGGAAAACAGGCCGATTTCTTTTACCGTACCGGAAAAATTAGAGGTCTCCACAAAGTCGCCAACCTCTAAGGGGCGCAGAAATATCAGCATAAAACCCGAAGCAATATTACTGAGCGTGTCCTTTAATGCGAGGCCAATGGCAAGGCCGGCCGAGCCAAAGACGGCGAGCAGGGCGGTGGCAGGAATGCCGAGCTTGGTCAAAAACGCATAGAGGGTGAGGGCGAGGATAAGATAAAAAATAAGGCTCGCCATAACCGGACGCAAGGTCGCGTCAATGCGGTGGCCGCCAAAGCTTGATTTGCGAAACTTTTTACGCAGGGAGCGTGCGATGACAAAGCCGACGATAAGAATTAAAAACGCATTGGCTACGCCGAGGCCCATGTCAAAAAATGCGGGACTAGCGGCGCGTATTTGGGACCATTTCTCTGCTAAATCTGGAATGCTCATTGCAATGTTTCCTATCTTTTACGCCGCATGGCGATTGTGGCTATGGCGTTAAGCAAGCGCCCGGTTAAGGCCTCCACGGGCGCGCCGGCGCTTTTAACCCGCTTCTCCGTTTCCAAAGATTCGCGGATGATTTTATCCAATATCGGAATGCTCCATAAACGCAGCTGGCTTTCAAAATCATGTTTACGCATGGCAAAGACTGGCGGGCGCAAATTGCGCATGGCGTCCGATGCGCTGGCCCCGCCGGACATGGCGGCGAGCGCCCCGTGCAAGCGCGTCATGTGGCGCTGGGCCGAACGCAAAATAACGGCGGCGTGCATTTTCCCGCTCATGGCGCGGCGAAAGGCGTCATCGGCCTCATGGAGCCTTCCGGAAAAGGCGGCGTTGATAATCTCGTCAATATTACCCGCCTGTCCGCCCGCCGCGCTTGCGTGCACATCGGCAAGGCTGATGAGAGTTCCGGCGGTTTCCCCGTAGCCCATATAGAGCGCCATTTTCTCAATTTCGCCGCGCGCCAAAGCGCGGTCGCCTTCGAGCAAAGGCGTCCATGCGGTGAGCGCGTCCTTATCAATACCAATGCCATGTTCACCAATTTTCCCAAGGGCGTCGCGCACAATATTGGCGAGGTCCGCGCCGGTGTCCGCGTAGCAGGCAATGGCGGTAAATCCCGCCGCCGCCTCAAAAGCTTTGCGCACATGGGAGCGCGGGGTTAGCTCCCCCGCCTCTATAATAAGCTTGGCGGCGCAGCGGCCCGGATTGGCGTCAAATTCTTTGATTAATTTACCAATGGCAAGGCCTTGGCGTTCATGGTCAAGGCGCAGACGGATAAGACGCTTATCGCCGAGCAGGCTTAGGGCCGCCATTTCATCAGCCAGCCGTGCCGGGTCAGAGCTAATATCATCACTGGTTAAAATCGTGACGTTAAAGGCGTCATCGATATCGGGGACAAACCGGCTTGCGAGTTTTTGCGCGCGCTCTCTAGCAAGGCCGCGGTCAGGGCCATAAAACAGGGCGCCGAGCGTATCGGCGGGGGGATTTGTGCAATATCTATCGGCGCGCCCGCCCGTGAGTTTCACGGCTTCAGCCTCATTGCGCCCTGCGAAGATCAGCCGCAATTTTTAGGACAAGTCGATCGGCGGCCTCCATAGTGGCACGCTTTTGGGCATTATCTTGGGCGGCAATGCGGCCATAGGGATCATTTGGCGCGTTAAAGGTAGAAACGGCGCGCACGCTATCTTTGGCGATGACTTTATCACTGCCGGTTTCGGTCAGCACATAATTAATGACGAGGTTTAAATCGTAGCGCGAAGCCACATCATCGGAGCGAATGCCGATGGAGCCGCGCGAAACCGTCGGGCTTAGGGTCAAGCTATAGGGTGATTTCGCGCCCGTGCCCATGCGCGCCATAAGCGCTTGGTGGATAAGAAATTCGGCCTTATCTCCGGTGGCGCCATTGGCTTTAGTGTCGGTGAACTCTATGGCCATGTTGGGAAGCGGCGCTGAAATTCCGCTCGTCGCCGGGCTATGTAATGGCGTAAAACCGCACGCGCCAAGACTTAGCGCGGCAAAGAGGATCAAGGTGAAACGGGTTATCATGAGACCACTATATTGATAATCCGGCCCGGCACAACGATGACCTTGCGCACGGCCTTATCGCCAATAGAGGCGATGACTTTCTCGTCCGCCATGGCGAGGGCTTCGCAGCTCTGTTTGTCGGCGTTCTTGGCTACGGTGATTTCACTGCGCCGTTTGCCGTTTACTTGCACGGGCAGGGTGACATTGTCCTCGCGCAGCAAATCCGGGTCAGCCACGGGCCACGCGGCGACGCTAACAAGGCCGTCCCCGCCCATATGGCTCCAGCATTCCTCGGCCAGATGGGGCATGAACGGGGTTATCATGCGGATCAATATGCCAAGGGCTTCGGCGCGGGCCGCGTCATTGGTTTTATATTTGCGGATGGCGTTGGTTAGCTCATAAATGGCAGAGACCGAGGTGTTAAACCGAAAGCCCTCAATGCCCGTCGTGACGCGCTCGGCGACTTTATGGGCAAATTTACGTAGGGCGAGCGCATCGCCGTCCGCGCCACTTGCAACGCTCATCGGGTTTTGATGGTCGCTGGTTTCCGCGACCATATCCCAGACTTTATTCGCGAAGCGCCACGCGCCAATTACGCCGCTCTCTGTCCACTCCACGTCGCGCTCTGGCGGGCTATCGGAGAGCACGAACCAGCGGGCTACGTCTGCGCCATAGCCGGCAATGATTTCATTGGGGTCGACCACGTTTTTCTTGGACTTGGACATTTTCTCAATCGCGCCGACCGTAATGGCTTGGCCATTTGAGATTTGCTTTCCGTCTGCAATATCGTCTGGATTAACCCAATCGCCATTTTCATTTTTATAGGTTTCGTGTGTCACCATGCCTTGGGTAAATAGGCCGGCAAAGGGCTCGCCGCTCGGCAAGTCAAGCAAGCCGCAATCGCGCAGGCCGCGCGTGAAAAACCGCGCATAGAGAAGATGCAAAACCGCATGTTCTACCCCGCCAATATATTGATCAACCGGCAGCCATTTACTCGCTTGCTCTTTATCAAACGGTTTGTCATCCGGAAGGCCGTCCCCTTGGCCGCCGGCAAAGCGGGCGAAATACCATGATGAGTCAGCAAAAGTGTCGAGCGTATCGGTCTCGCGGCGCGCCGGCTTGCCGCAGTTTGGGCAATTGACGTTTTTCCATGTCGGGTGACGTTCTAGCGGATTACCGGGATTATCCGGCTCAAAAACCACGTCGGCAGGAAGCTCTACGGGCAGGTCTTTGACCGGCACAGGAACCGCGCCGCCCTCACCGCACGATGTGTCCTCGCAATAAATAATCGGAATCGGCGCGCCCCAATAACGTTGACGCGAAACGCCCCAATCGCGCAGGCGATATTGCACTTGCCGCGCGCCAAGGCCGAGGTTTTCAAATGTTTCAATCGCCGCGCCAATGGACTGACTAACATCCATGCCGTTAAATTCGCGCGAATTAAATAATGTGCCGGGGCCGGTATAGGCCTCGTTTTCAATGAGGAAGTTTTCTTCCTTAGTGCCCGTGGGCAGCACAACGGGGGTAACGCTCAGATTATATTTACGGGCGAAATCAAGGTCGCGCTGGTCATGGGCCGGACAGCCAAATACGGCGCCGGTTCCGTAACCCATCAGGACAAAATTGGCGGCGTAGACGGGCAGGGTGATGCTGTCATCAAGCGGATGCTGAACCCGCAAGCCCGTATCAACCCCAAGCTTTTCAGCCTTTTCAATCGCCTCTGCCGTATTGCCCATTTTCTCGCAGGCCTTAGCGAAGTTCTGCAAGTCAGCATTGTCAGGTGTGAGCGCTTTAATTAACGGGTGGTCGTAGGCGAGGGCGACAAAGCTGGCGCCGTAAATCGTGTCGGGGCGGGTGGTGTAAACCTCTATGCCGTCAAAGCTGTCGACGGGTTTAGTGAAGCTAAATTTAAACTGCAAACCTTCACTACGGCCAATCCAGTTTTTCTGCATGGTGACGACTTTGTCGGGCCAGCGCTCAAGCGCGTCTAGCCCGTAATAAAGCTCGTCCGCATATTGAGTAATTTTGAAAAACCATTGGTCAAGTTCGCGGGTCTCAATTTCCGCGCCGGACCGCCAGCCTTTGCCGTCAATCACTTGCTCATTGGCCAGCACGGTCATATCCACCGGATCCCAATTGACCTTGGCTTTTTTACGGTAGACTAAACCGTTTTCAAAAAACGCGACAAAGATGGCTTGCTGCTGTTTGTAATAGGCGACGTCGCAGGTGGCAAATTCACGGCTCCAATCGAGGGCAAAACCGAGCCGTTTAAGCGGGGCGCGCATGGCGTCGATATTCTCATAGGTCCAGCCTTTGGGGTGAACGCCATGCTCCATGGCGGCGTTTTCCGCCGGCATTCCGAAAGCGTCCCAGCCCATAGGATGCAGGACGCGATAGCCTTGGGCCAGTTTATAGCGCGCAATAACATCGCCCATGGCGTAATTACGCACATGGCCCATATGGATTTTACCGGAGGGGTAGGGAAACATTTCAAGCGCGTAATAGGACGGCTTGCTTGCGTCCATTTTAGAGGCTGTGTAAATATCCGCCGCGTCCCACGCAGCCTGCCATTTCGGCTCGACGGCCGCAGCGTTATAGCGGCTCATAGCCTAGTCCTTATTTTAGCCCATTGGGACGGAAACCGCCTAGTTGGACGCGATATAAAGCTCGCGGGCGCGAGTAAGAATGGAGTTTTCAATCTGGCGCGCCGTGTCCGCGTCGATAGGGGCATCGGCCCAGCCTTGAGCGCCGCGAGCTTGCTTAAACACGCTGACCTTTAGGGCGTCGGCGCGAAGCTGGGTGTCGAGCACATAGATGGTCGATTTAAAGCGCTCATTGGGCGCCTTAGGGTTGGCGTACCAATCGGAGATGATAACGCCGCCAAATGGGTCAACGGTTGAAAGCGGCATGAAATTGAGCGTTTCAAGCGAAGCGCGCCATAAAAACGCGTTAACGCCAAGTTGGGGCGCGCTAGTCTGCGCCGTGCGCGCCGCTTTTGCACCGCTCTTCATGCCAGGAATTTTATCACGCACTGTTTTACAGCCGGACAGGCCGCTAGTGAGAGCAATGGCGGCGGTGGCCGTTATCACGAGTTTTGAAATTTTAAGTGCCATTACGGTCTCCGAAAGGGTCTGCTAGGGCGGCGCGCGGCCACGAAATGAATATGTCTAGCTCGCTATATACCACGATGGGCGCGCGGGGCTAGGGTTTTATGCGTTACGGTTTGGTATGATTTGGCGGCTATCTGCGCATAATCACCCATTTAAGCCTACGCTAAAAACTCACAGATAAGCTTGCCTTGAAATTACGGCCGTGCATCGGCGTAGTCTCTTTTAAAAATGAGCTGTGTTGACGGGCCTCTTGGTTTGTCAAATTGTGGACAGAGACGCGAAGGGTCATCGCGTCGCTCACATCATAATGCGCGAAGCCATTAAGCAAAACAAAGCCATCACTTGGCAGCTCCCCCTGCGCAAGTGTGGTTTTCTTGTGCGCATATTCGGCCTCACCGCGTAGCCCCCAATGGCCCGCATCCGCGCTAAGGCCGAGGGTTGCGCCGAGTGGAGGAATGCGCGGTAAGGGGGCCTTGCCGCCGCCCGTTAGGCGGGCTTCGACATATTCTAGCGAAGCATCAAGCTTTAAATCCACGGCGTTCCATTGCCCTAAATCTGTGCCTATATCCACTTCAAATCCTTGGAAAATACTGTCTGCGGGGGTGAAGCGTGACACGAGCAAGCTATCCCCTTCATCGGTTAGGCGGCTTTCTCCTGTGCTGGCTTCATATATGTAATCATCATATTGGGTGTGAAAGAGATTGAGGGTTAGATGGCGCGTGTCAGTGCGGTAGCGCAGGGAAATTTCTGCGCCAGTGGCGGTTTCCATGCCCAAGTTACCATCGCCAATTTCAAATTGCTGCGTGGCCAGATGCGGGCCATTTGAAAAAAGCTCCTCGGTCGTCGGTGCGCGCTCCGTGCGGCCAAGTCAAATTTGGAGGTAAAATCATAACGGGTTTGTTCCAGCGCAATGCTAGAGCCTTCCCCGCCCGGAATGCCGTAAGCGCTGGAAATATCTTTAACCGCGCCGCCAAGGAATACGTCCTCCCGGATATAAGACAGGCCAGCTGCGAGGCTTGTGGCCTCGGTCATAGAATTGGCTAATGCGTTGCGCGGCTCTTGCGCTTGGGGCAGGGGATCAATGCGGCGCAGGGCGGGCGAGCGCGCGTAATCCAGAATATCATAATCGCGGGTAGTGCGGTGAGATAACTCCCCGTGGGCGACAATATCGCCTTGGCCTAGGCGGCCTAAATGCACGTCGCCACCCATGGCGGTCTCATAGCCATTATCAACACTGGAGACACCTATGCGCGCCTTTGCGCTGGCGCGGCCACTGGGCAGGCGGTCATTGGGCAGGCGGTCATTGGGCAGGCGGTCATTGGGCAGGCGGTCGGGGATGCGGCCATCAATGACGTTAACAACCCCGCCGGATGCGGCGCTACCATAACGCAAAAGGCCAGAGCCGCGAATAATTTCAATGCGGCTGGCCATGGCAGGCTCCACTGCGCCGGCGTGGTCGGGGCTCGCGGCGGAAGCATCAATTGAGCCAATGCCATTATCTAAAACCAAAACCCGCAATCCGCCCTGTCCGCGAATTATAGGACGCGAAGCGCCCGCGCCAAAGAAACTGGATGAAATGCCGGGTTCAAATTTTAAGGTCTCGCCCAATGAGCCTGACATGCGTTGTTGCAATTCTTCATTGGTGAGGACCGACACGCCAATCAAGTTTTCATTGCTTGTAGCCGAGAGCAGTGAGCCTGTGACGATAATCTCGTCATGCTCGTTTTGCTCTTGAGCAAGTACGGATTGGCAGAAGGCGGACGCGGTGAGTAAAGCGCCGAGGACGCAGTGGGTGCGTGAAAATAAAGTAAACATGGCTGGGATTCCATAAATCATTCGCCCAAGCGGGCGGTCATAGTTGAGGGGCGTCGTGATTTATGCGGTAGGCGGGCTGCGGGCGCAGCTATCCGTGCTGCGGGTTACCGAAGGGGCGGGCTGGTCAAGGCAGATTAAGCGGGCCTTAAGGGGCGGCGTAAATAGAGTGCGCGCTCGCCGCAAATCCAGTAAGCGCTAACACGGCGACAAGCACAAAGCTTAAAAACCAATGGTGGGTAAGCTTAACCATATGCCTGCATACACTGAAAAAGCCCGTAATGCAATAGTATAACATTGCGAGCAGGCTGCGACTTTTGGCCGCCTACTTATCTGCGCATAATCGCGCCCAATATGCCGCGCACAAGCTCGCGCCCGACCGTGCGGCCTACTTGCCGTGTGGCGCGGGCAATCTCGCGCTTGGTGGCTTTACCCAGCCCGCCGCCGGAGGATTTAGTGCGCGTGCTTTTCTTGCGCGGGCTCGCTTTTTTCTTGGCTTGGGCTTTTTCTAGCTTGGCTTGCTCTTTTTCGGCCGCCGCATGTTTTGCCTCTAGGATTTCATATGCGCTCTCGCGGTCAATGGTTTCATCGTAAACCCCTTTCACGGGGCTATCGTCCATAATGGCTTTGCGCTCTTTTTTCAGCGCAGGCCCAAGCCGTGATGCGGGCGGGCGGATAAGGGTGCGGCCAACAATGCCCGGCACGCCTTTTTTATCGAGAAGTGAGACAAGCGCTTCGCCAATGCCCAAATCCGTGATGACGTCCTCCGTGTCAAAGGCGGGGTTTTCGCGAAAGCTGCTCGCCGCGGCGCGCACGGATTTTGCTCTTTGGGCGTATAGGCGCGCAGGGCGTGCTGTATACGATTGCCGAGCTGTCCCAGCACGCTATCGGGAATATCCATCGGGTTTTGGGTGACAAAATAAATGCCCACGCCTTTGGAGCGGATAAGCCGCGCCACTTGCTCGATTTTATCGACTAATGCCTTGGGCGCGCCGTCAAACAGCAAATGCGCTTCGTCAAAGAAAAACACCATGACCGGTTTGTCTGGATTGCCGACTTCGGGCAAATCTTCAAACAGTTCTGATAAAAGCCAGAGCAGGAATGTCGAATACAGGCCGGGGGAATTGATAAGCTCGTCGGCGGCGAGTATCGACACGGCCCCGCGCCCGTCTTTGTCCACCCGCATCAAGTCGGATAATTTAAGGGCTGGCTCGGCGAAAAATTGCTCCGCCCCCTCGCGCTCAAGCACTAAAAGACTACGCATAATCGCGGCGACGGACGCGCCGGTGACATTGCCATATTCGCGTGAAATTTCGGCTTTGTTATCTGAGATATGATTCAGCAGGGCACGTAAATCCTTAAGGTCAAGCAGGAGCATGCCGTCATCATCGGCCAGCTCAAAGGCGATGGTCAGAATGCCCTCTTGGGTCGCGTTGAGGTTCATCAAGCGGGCGAGCAGAACCGGCCCCATTTCCGAAATCGTTGCGCGAACAGGGTGACCTTGCCGGCCATATAAATCCCAAAAAATTGTCGGCATGGCTTCGTAGCTATAATCCTCAAGCCCGATTTTCTTGGCGCGGCTCAATAGCTTGTCATGCAGCTTGTGGCTTTTGCTACCGGCTTGGCAGATGCCGGATAAATCGCCCTTCACGTCGGCGGCGAAAACCGGCACGCCGGCCTTGGAAAACCCTTCGGTTAAAATTTGCAAAGTGACGGTTTTGCCCGTACCCGTAGCGCCGGCCACAAGCCCGTGCCGATTGGCAAGTTTTAATAATAATTCTTGGCGCTTGCCATCGGTATCCGTGCCGACAAATATTGAACTGCTCATGGTTTCCATTCCTTGTTTCTAGC
>JAZGFA010000084.1:0-3834 GCA_036478975.1 Robiginitomaculum sp.
CATATTGAAATCCAAGTGCTGGGCGATAAGCATGGCAATATCATTTATTTGGGCGAGCGCGAATGCTCTATCCAGCGCCGTAATCAAAAAGTTATCGAAGAAGCGCCCTCTCCGTTTCTCGACGCAAAAACGCGCAAGGCCATGGGCGAGCAGTCGGTGGCTCTGGCGGCGGTGGTCGATTATGACAGCGCCGGCACGGTCGAATTCATCGTCGATAAAAACCAAAATTTCTATTTTTTAGAAATGAATACCCGCTTGCAAGTGGAGCATCCGGTGACCGAATTAATCACCGGCATTGATTTGGTCGAGCAAATGATAAATAGCGCGGCGGGTGAAAAGCTTGCCCTTAAGCAAAAGGATGTGAAGCTGAATGGCTGGGCGATAGAGAGCCGCATTTACGCCGAAGACCCGTACCGTAATTTCCTGCCCTCAATTGGCAGGCTCAAACGCTACCGCCCGCCGGCGGAGGGGACTCGCGAGGACGGCACTATCGTGCGCAATGACACCGGCGTTTATGAGGGCGGCGAGATTTCCCTCTATTACGACCCGATGATTGCCAAGCTATGCACGTGGGGGAGCGACCGCGGCGAAGCCCTGCGCGCCATGAAGGAAAGCCTTGATAATT
Source organism: Robiginitomaculum sp. (assembly GCA_036478975.1). Taxonomy (GTDB): domain Bacteria; phylum Pseudomonadota; class Alphaproteobacteria; order Caulobacterales; family Maricaulaceae; genus Robiginitomaculum. The sequence goes on from JAZGFA010000084.1 coordinate 626, forward strand.
TCGAGCTTGAAGGCATTGGCCACAATATTCCGTTTCTTGCCGCAGTAATGGGCCATGACCGGTTTTTACGCGGCGACATTTCCACAGCCTTTATCGCGGACGAATATCCGGACGGCTTTGACGGGGTGGAACTGGGCAAGGGCCACGCCCGCTATATCGCCGCCATTTGCGCTTTGATGCATGACATATCAGAGCATCGCGACGCGCATATTACCGGCAGCTTGCCTAACCATCAGCGCCATATCCCCGACATTTGGGCGGTGCAGGTTGATGATTATCATTTCACCGTCGATTTAAAAGATGAGGACGGGCTAACCCTCGCCGCGATTGATGAGGACGGGGATAAGGCGACAATTGAGATAGAGCTGACTACGGGCTGGACGCCGGGGCAAAAACTCGTGCGCGCGTTTTATGATAATAAGCTGATGATTTTAAAGGCGCAAAAAACCGCGCAGGGCTTTGACATTCACTATCGCGGCTCGGATATGCGGGTTGCCGTGCGCACGCCGCGCGCCGCCGATTTGGCTAGGCTCATGCCGATTAAAGTCGCGCCGGACACTAGCCAGCTCCTGCTCTGCCCCATGCCCGGCGTTATCGTTAGCTTGCTGGTGAGCGAAGGCGACGCAGTCGAGGACGGTCAAGCCCTCTGCGTGGTTGAAGCGATGAAAATGGAAAACACTTTGCGCGCCGAGAAAAAGGGCGTGGTGGCGAAGGTCAATTGCGCGGCCGGGGATAATCTCGCCGTTGACGCGGTTATATTAGAGTTTGAAGTGGCAGGGGATTAACCCCTGCCCTCATATTAATTAGTCGTCGTCATGCTCGGCGACGAATTTTCTAAACTGGCTAACCGAGCCGGTGAACACTTCGAAAAACTCGCTGACGTTTTCGTGGGACAAGCCACCATTGGCTAAAAGATCCGCCTCGATAACCGGGTCATCATCATTGTCCAAATAGGCGCGCGATAGGCGCTTTGTCCGGTTCCATTCATTCATATCATCGGTGGAAAGATCATAACCAGTCATGGCGTAATAGCCCTGAAGGTCGCCATCGGGCTGGTTAAACAGCACATAGTTTTTTCCATTAATTTTAATTTTAACGTCGCCGTCGCCGTAATCTTCTACCGCGCTATAGCCTTCGGCCTTGAGGATTTCCATCAACTCATCGGCGGTGAAGCGCGTATGAATGTCTTTCGCCGCAGCTACCGGAGCAAAGGCAAAGCTGGCTCCCATTAAAAGTGTCGCGCCCAGCGTCATTAGAGTTTTTTGCATGTTCAATTCCTTTGATTAAGATGAATCATCGTAACATATTTCTATGCGCATATTGACCAAATAAAGGCGGCGGGCAATTTATTTTGGCAAATCAGGGATTTTCGGCAGCGGCTTTGCGGGTTTTGGCTTCATTGCCGCTTCGGGCAGAGCCTCCTCCATCATTTCCTGCAAAGGCGCGATTTGCCCAATAAGGCTTTCCATCATCTCTTCATCGCCAAACAGCTCTAACATGGCGCCCATCATCGCGTTCATATCGGGCATGCCGTCCTTATTAGATTTCATGTCAAGCGCGCCCATTTTGCGTTTCATCACATCGGCAGTTTTGTCCATGCCAGCCCTAAAGTCCTCATCCTTCATCATTTTCATCATCGAGCCCATCATGACGTTCATGTCAGGAAGGCTTTCTTTCATCGTTTCAATCTCAGCCTTACTCGGAAGCGTGATGTCTTTCATGGAGATTGCCGGCTTTGGCTTATCCTCTGGCAAGGGATGAGCAGAAGCGCCAGGGGCAAAAAACGGGGCGGCAATAATAGCTAATAGTGGCAAAATGGCGAAAATTTTCATGGTGGTCTCCTTAATTCACCCCCTTTTAGCAAAGCCAAGCTGAATGGGGCCACAACGAAACGCAGTTGCATCGTGCCGAGCAGCCCTATACACCGCCGCTATGAACACTACGCCCGACAAAACCCTTATCGTCATTGCCGCCATTGGCGGAGCCTTTGGCGTGCGCGGAGAAGTCAAGCTGCGCGCTTTCACCGCCGAGCCTAAGGCGTGTCTCACCTATGGCCCCCTAAGGAATGAGCAGGGCAAAATCATCTTGACCCCCAAATCCTCTCGCATCGTCAAAAAGGCCCTTGCCCTATGGTGCGAGGAAATCACCACGCGCGAGCAGGCCGAAGCCTTAAAGGGCACAAAGCTTTACGTTTATCGCTGCGATATGCCTGCGCCAGGCGAAGATGAGTATTACTATAGCGACCTTGTCGGCCTATCGGTTGAGACATTGGGCGGAGAGACCATTGGCACGGTCAAAACCGTGCATAATTTCGGCGCCGGTGATTTGCTAGAGATAAGCCCTAGCCTCGCCCAAAGAGAATCAGGGGAAAAGGACTATTATCTGCCCTTTAGCCTTAGCGCCGTGCCGCGCGTCGATATTAAGGGCGGGCGCGTGGTTATTGACCCGCCGGCAGAAATTATGGACGAAAAGGGCCAAAATCCAGCCCAAGCATAAGCACTCCACGCTTGGCACAGGCCCGATTACGCGCTAAACGCCCGCCATGACTGACAAAAATCCGATAAACCCACCCCAAGCCTCTACGTGGCAAGCGACGGCTTTGACCCTGTTTCCGGCCGCCTTTCCGGGCGTATTGGACATATCTGTCATAGGCGGCGCAAAAAAGAATCACATATGGGCGTTAGATGTGGTAGACATACGCGATTTTTCGTCTAATAAGCACCGCTCTGTTGACGATACGCCCGCTGGCGGCGGCCCCGGCATGGTGCTGCGCGCTGATATAGCGGCAAAGGCAATAGAGAGTGTGGCCCTAAAGGGTCGCCCGCTTATATATCTAACCCCGCGCGGGGCGCCTCTAACCCAGAAACGGGTACGGGAGCTAGCGACCGGTCCGGGGCTTGTAGTGTTTTGCGGGCGCTTTGAAGGGCTCGATGAGCGGGTCATTGAGAGCCGCGACATGGAAGAGATCTGCATTGGCGATTTTGTACTCGCCGGCGGAGAAGTAGCTGCCCAAGCGCTGATAGAAGCGTGCGTAAGGTTACTCCCCGGCGCCCTTGGCGGCGACGGCTCGACCGAAGAAGAGAGCTTTGAAGACGGACTCCTTGAGTATCCGCTCTATGCAAAGCCAAGAGAATTTGAAGGAATGGAAATTCCTTCGGTGCTATTGTCAGGAAACCACAAAGCTGTGGCGGATTGGCGATTTGAGAAAC
>JAZGFA010000085.1:0-2887 GCA_036478975.1 Robiginitomaculum sp.
GGCTCTGGCGGGCTAGGCTCTACAAACCCAAGCCCAACATCTGGGTCAAATGGCGATGGCGGCTGGCAGGTTCCCGCAGAATTTAACGCGCTAAGTAATTGGCAAAACCACAATCCCGCCCCCGCCCTTTTCGCTTTTCGCCGCGCCTGCGCGATTTGGGGCCGACGTGATAGCGCGCGGGCGCTTGATGCAAATCTGCCAGAATATGGAAAGCTTTCCGATTGGGAGAGCGCCTGTTTTGCCGCCGATTATGCCAGCGATGATAGCGGCTCGGCCCGGCGCTTCTTTGAGCAATATTTTCTGCCCGTGAACGCATCAATTGAGCAAGGGCTTTTAACCGGATATTACGAACCGCAAATCAGCGTGCGCCGCGTCCAAGACAGCTTTTATAGCGAGGCGATACTGACAAAGCCATCAGACCTGTCCGCGCAAAACCGCCCCCGTAGCCAGGTGCAAGCCAGCGCCTCGACCGTGATTGGTTATGGCCGACCGATTGACGTGTTTTTCATGCAAGTGCAGGGCAGTGGCCGCATCATGTTTGAAGATGGCACTGCCGTGCGCGCCGCTTTTGCCGGCCATAATGGGCACACATATAAATCCATCGGCGCCGTATTAATTGCGCGCGGTGAAATGACAAAAGATCAGGCGTCCAAACAGGCGATAGAGGCGTGGATGGCGGCTAATGGCCCGGCCGCGACCACGGCGCTCATTAATGAAAACCCGCGCTATATTTATTTCGCGGCTCAGGAAATTTCCGCCGGAGAAGGCCCGCGCGGATCCATGGGCGCGCCGCTTGAAGCGATGGGCACGATTGCGGTGGATAATCGCTATCACCCCTACGGCACGATAGCTTGGCTCGATACGGTTTTGCCGCAAACCGGAGGCGATTATATCGGCGCGCCGACAAGCCTTCTGGTTAGCGCCCAAGATAGCGGCGGCGCAATTAAAGGCCGGCTGCGCGCGGATTTATATTTTGGCTCGGGCTTTGAGGCGGGGGCAAAGGCGGGGGTGATGAAGCACCCCGTGACATGGACGCTGTTTCTGCCAACCGGATTGGCCCTACGCTACCTCGCGATTTCATAGCCATGGCTAAAAGCGGAAATGGCGGCAAGAAATATTTAACCGACGCCGATCTTGAAGTGTGGCAGCGGGTTTCGCGCACCGTGAGCGCCTATGATAATAGTCCGCAAAAAATCATCACAAAGCCGGCGGCCCCCTTTGCAAATAAACCCAAACCGCTTCGGCCTATGATAAGCTCTAGGCCGGTTATGCGCGGCTCTATCGGGGTGAAGCCCGCGCCGCAAATTAGTAAAGATAAGCGCACGCGCCGCGGCAAAATCGCCATTGACCGTAAAATTGATTTACACGATATGACCCAAGATGAGGCTTACGGCGCTTTGCACCGCGCGCTCTATCGGGCCAAGGGCGGCGGCCAGCGCTGCGTGCTTGTGGTGACGGGCAAGGGCGGGCTTAGCCATCGCGGCGTGCTCCGGCGCATGTTTCCTATTTGGCTGAGCGCGCCGGATATTCGCCCGCTGATTGCCAGCTACGCTCCGGCCCATCAACGCCATGGCGGCATGGGCGCGTGGTATGTTTTTATAAAGCGCTAAAGCTTTTTGGGGCTATCGGGGAAGAGTTTTTTAAACCCGCCTTTGCGCGGCAATATTTTCAAAAGCAAACGTCGCGCCCCGTGCCACGCCACCCCTAAAAATACCACGGCCGCGCCAAGCATAAGCAGGGTGACGACAAGGGTCATGGATAGGCCCATGCCGATATCGCGCAATAAAAAGGCGAGGGCAAATCCGGCGTAGCCTAATGAGGCGGCGATTAAAGCGCGCCGGTTTAGGGCAAGGGCAATCCCCGCGAGAACCGTGAGAATAAGCAGCAAAACCGCGGCGTCGCCAGATTCTAAAACCGGAAATTTAAACCCAAATAAAGAGCGCACATTGACGCTAAGAAGTTTTAAAACCAGACCGTGAATTATCATTGGCGCGGCGATTAAATGTAGCCAAAACGCATTATCGGAAAAGCGGGTTTTGCGGTCCGTATCGCGCATATCGTAAAAACAGGCGAGGGCGAAAATGGCGACGCCGCAGAGCAGAAGACCAAAGGAAAACCCCTCGCTAAATACGCCGCCAATTTTTGGCCCCAAAAGCATTTTTAAGACGGCGAAGACCAGCAAGACTGCGCTCCACGCCATTAGGGCTATGCAAAAGGGCAGGCGAAAGCGCGCGTAAAACAAAGCCATTGCGCCAAAGCCGATAAGCGCCGCTAGCAATGTCGGGGAGGTCACGGCCCCGGCGGTTAGGCTTGCGGCCATGGCCTGCGCATTGGGAAATACTGCCCCGACCCCGTGCTGGATATACAGCATAAAGGCGATGGCAATAATCAGGGTTGGCAAATGGGCGCGTTTCTTACGGCCAAAATATTCCGCCGCGAGCCAGCACGCCGCCGCCGCGCCAAAATATAGCGCCCCGCCGCCAAATAGGCGCGTCAGCAAAGACAGGCCCATCAGGCAAATGACAATGCCAAGGCTAATGAAAACATCGGAAAAGCCGCGTATAAATCTTAGATTATCCTCATCGCCGATTTGGGCTTCATTTTGAGAAACATCAACGTGCGGGCTTTGGGGGCTGTGACCTGCGAGCATGTTTGCCGCTTGCTCGGGTGATATGATTTGCGCCTCAAGGGCGGCCTTAATTTGCGCGGGGGTCATAAGAGAACCGGAGGAGTCGGCAATGCTCATTTTGGTTTGGGCTTGCCGTAAAGCTCCATACGGTGATCGACCAAAACATAGCCGAGTTTTTCGGCAATGCGGTGCTGTAGGGCTTCGATTTCCTCGTCCATAAATTCAATAACTTTGCCGGTGGTCACATCGATAAGGTGG
>JAZGFA010000086.1:0-19339 GCA_036478975.1 Robiginitomaculum sp.
CGCGGTGACCGTGTCTAGCTCTCCGCGCAAATGCTTGGCGGCGCAGTCATAGACGAACGTCTTGGCCACGGTGGTGATGGTTTTACATTCGGCCAGCTCGAACTGGGTGTTTTGAAAGGCGAGAATAGGCTTGCCGAACGCCTTGCGCTCTTTGACATATTCAATGGTCAGCTCTAAGGCCGCTTCCATCTGGCACACGCCCTGCACCGCAATGTTAAGGCGCTCTTGCGGCAATTCTTGCATTAATTGAATAAAGCCTTGGCCCGTCTCCGTGCCGAGCAAAGCGCTGGCCGGCACTTTCATATCGTCAAAGAAAAGCTCCGCCGTATCTTGGGCGTCAAGGCCAAGTTTATCTAAAATACGGCCACGGCGAAAACCCTCTAGCCCGTCCGTCTCAATGACAAATAGCGATTTGGAATGCTTCCCCTCGCTCCCTGTTTCTTGGCCAGTATCCGCCACAACAATAATTAAATTCGCCGTGCCGCCATTGGTGATGAAAGTTTTAGAACCATTGATAATCCAGCCATTGCCATCTTTTTTGGCCGTTGTGCGCACGCTTTGCAGGTCAGAGCCTGTGCCCGGCTCGCTCATGGCAATCGCGCCGACATATTCGCCGCTGGTCATTTTCGGGAGCCATTTTTGCTTTTGCTCCTCTGTGCCAAAATGCAAAATATAAGGCGCAACAATCGCGTTATGCAGGGAGAGGCCAAAGCCGTCCACATTGGCTTTAATCAGCTCCTCCATGATAATCATTTCATGGCGATAATCGCCGCCGCCGCCGCCATACTCCTCCGGCATGGAGCAATTGAGCAGGCCCATATCGCCGGCCATATCCCAATATTTGCGGTCGACTTTTTTATTCTTACGAAAGCTCTCGCTATGGGGAGCCATTTCGCGGCTGTAAAAACCGTTCACCGCTTCGCGGAAAATATTGATGTCTTCTTCGTCATACCAATCGGGATTGGTGAAATTAATTGCGGCCATGATGGCTCCTGAAATTTAAATAAAAAGCCGCGCCCAGTAAATCTGAGCGCGGCCAAAATTATTGCCTAGAAACGGTCAGCGGCCAGGGCCATAACCGGCTCGGCTCCGCTTTGCACTTTCGCAAGATGGGCGTCCAAATCCGGCAAAATACGGGCAAGGAAATATTTACCGGTAATGATTTTATCGGCGTAGAACGGATCGTCGGTTCCGGCCTCAATCGCTGCCAAAGCCGTTTTCGCCATTTTCGCCCACATATAGGTGAGCATGGAAATGCCCATCATATACATATAGTCAACGCTGCCCGCGCCGGCATTATCAGGATTGCTCATGCCATTTTGCATCATCCACATTGTGCCCATTTGCAGGGTGTTTTTAGAGTGGGATAATCCGTCAAGGAATGGCTTAAGCTCGGCATTACCTTCATTGTCTTTTACAAATGCGTCAATCTCCGCAGAGATGCTCATCAAAGCGCGGCCACCTTTGCGCGCCAATTTACGGCCCACAAGGTCAAGCGCTTGCACGCCATTGGCGCCTTCATAGATTTGCGCAATACGCGCATCACGGACAAATTGGCTCATGCCCCATTCTTCAATATAGCCATGACCGCCGTAAACTTGCTGGGCGTTAACGCAATTAGCAAAACCGACATCGGTGATATAGCCCTTAACCACCGGGGTCATCAGGCCAAGATAATCATCGGCCCGTTCGCGCACGCCTTCATCAGGGGATACTTTGTGCAAATCCTCTTGCAAGGCGAGCCAGTAAATAAACGCGCGCGAGCCTTCGTTAAAGGCGCGGCTATCCATGAGCATACGGCGCACATCCGGATGCACCATAAGCGGATCGGCGGGGCCGGCTTCATTTTTCACGCCCGTAAGAGAGCGCCCTTGCAGGCGGTCATTGGCGTAGATAACCGCGTTTTGATAGGAAACTTCGCTTTGGCAAAGCCCTTGCATGCCAACGCCCATGCGCGCCTCATTCATCATCACAAACATCACCTTAAGACCCTTATGGGCCTCGCCGATAAGCTCACCGCTAGCGTCGTCAAAATTCATCACGCAGGTGGAGTTTCCGTGAATGCCCATTTTCTCTTCGATAGAGCCGCAAGTTACCCCATTGGTTGCGTCCGTCGTGCCATTGGCATCGACCTTAAATTTAGGCACGATAAATAAGGAGATACCCTTCACCCCTTCTGGCCCGCCTTCAATACGCGCAAGCACAAGATGGATAATATTATCGCTCATGCCGTGTTCGCCAGCCGAGATGAAAATCTTTTGGCCGGTAATTTTATAACTGCCATCCGCTTGGGGAATAGCTTTGGTTTTCAGCAGGCCCAAATCCGTGCCGCAATGGCTCTCGGTGAGGTTCATTGTGCCCGTCCACTCGCCCGAATACATTCTCGGCAAATAGAAATCCTTTTGCGCGTCAGACCCGCCAATGGAAATCGCCTTGGACGCGCCGCCGGTTAGGCCTGGATACATCGCAAAGGCCATATTGGCAGAGCTTGTCATTTCCGCGCAGGCAATGCCCAATACGCCCGGAAGCCCTTGGCCGCCATATTTAACATCGGCGGATAGGCCCATCCAGCCATTTTCGCGCATTTGATCAAACGCTTCGTGAAAACCCGGAGGCGTGATGACACTACCGTCCTTATTACGCACGCAGCCATGTTCGTCGCCAATGCGGTTAAGCGGGGTTAGCACTTCTTCGGAAAATTTTGCGCTCTCTTCCAAAATCGCGTCAATCATTTCTGGATCCGCATCTTGGAAGCTTTCAAGCGCGGAAAAACGCGATACATTATGGACTTCGTGCAAAAGGAATTTCATGTCCCGTGTGGGGGCTTTATAGGTTGGCATTAGTCTCTCTCCTCAAAAATTATTATTTTTTAATCAGTATTAGCGCCGCTAAAGCGACAAAAAATCTTCGTCCATATATTGGCGAAATATCGCGTCATAGGCCTTGGCATGTTTAAATACCGCCGCCTCATTTTCGCTGACCTCATCGCTGCTCTTTTCAATATGTGTATCAATTAAAACGCAAAGGGTCTCCATGTCCTTTGACAAGGTCTCAATGTCAGATCGGCGCTTACGCAGACCCTCTATCATCACGTCAAAGCTTTGCCGGCGCAGTTTTAGCTCCGCCCGGCTTTGGATATGGCCGTCCGTTACATCGAGCACGCCGCGCATGTCGGACAGGGAAAAGCCCAGTCTTTTGCCGCGCAAAATATAGGCCAATCTGGCGCGGTCCTTGGCGTCATACACCCGCGCACCCCGAAGCCGTTTTGGCGCAAGCAATTGCTTGTCCTCATAAAATCGCAAAGTGCGCGCAGTAACATCAAAATCGCGCGCAAGCTCTCTAATCGTCCAGAGCGCGTCTTCACGGGGCGCAGTCGCGCTAACCATATCTCCCGCTTCAGCCTGTATATTCATATGCAACATTATGCATATATAGCTAACGTTAACGTCAAGGGCAAGAGCCAAGGACAAGATGTTTTCTCGCCTTGACCCCAAATAGGCAAACCGTCAATAAAGGCCTTATGAAAATTACCACCCATCTGACCCGCTTTTCTTGTCTCATGCTAGGGGCGGCCTGCCTTTTAGCATCGCCGGCACGCGCCCAAGACATTGACCCGTACTCCCTCTATAAAGACAAGCTGGAAGCGCAAGCCCCTGCCGCTTCCCAAGATGAAGCCCCGTTGGCGCAAGGCGAGACTTTAGAGACCCCTTCAGAAACGCCAGAAGCAATAGAAGAAGACGGTGACGAAGAAAATATTGCGGCGCTAAAAGAGACCCAGATTGAAGATACGACCACAACCGCCATTAACGCTAAAACCGATGTCATTCTTCCGCCCAAGCAAGACCCTCTGCCTAAATTAGCCAAACTTAAACACGTGCGCACGGACATTGCGCCTTTTTATCTTACGGCGCGCGAATATCTCGCCCTGCGCGGCAATGAAACTAACCCGCAAACCCGTTTGACCTATAGCGTCGTCACCAAGCCGCTCTCAGCCGATGGAAATGACGATACGCGGGAATTTAAACCCCAAGAAATCATCTTAACCCTCGGCGCAGATTTCGTCATGATGACGCGGGATATAGAAAAAGGCGGGCTAGAAAAAACCATCTATGATTTTCGTTTCAATCGCCTCTTACGCATTAGCGACCCATCGCAAGACGGCGCTCACCCCGCTTTCACCAATAGCTCGCTTTACGCTACAGCCCATAGCAATACGCGGCTCATCGCGAATGCCACCAATAAGGGCGCCCTCAATACGATATCCGGCGGCCCTAACGGCGATATTGATGCGTTCTGGCTAGAGAGCGCAATGAGCTGGTCAATGAATGATCGCCTAAAAGATCTGCACACACAGACGCTCGAAGAAGGGACGCTCATCACCTATAAAGAGCAACCAATCGCCAAATATAGACTAGACAAAACCCCCTATTCTGACCCGTCCCATTCGGATGCATTTTTAGCCTTCGCCCACCACAAGCTCCCCTTACATCCTAGCGTTTTGCGTCAATTCTACGCGGCCCCTGCACCGGTTAAAAACCTGACCGTAACCGCGATCACGCCCCAAACTCCTGAGGGCTCTTTACAAATATGGACGTTAGAGCAGGTCGTGACTAATCCCGGCGTTTTCCCGCTACCTCAAGACGCGCTCAGCGATTTATCAGGCCCAATGGCCTTCATCATCAATGAGGCGGCGCGGGGCCGCGCCCTTGGCGGCCCGCCAAACCTTGACGCCCTAACCGATGAGATTGAAACAGCAATTAATGCAAAAGACTGGACACAAGCTTGGCTGACGGGCCAACGCTATATGGCCTATAGTAAACCCTGCGGCGCGGCTGATGAACGCGGCGCGTGCACAGTTCTTTCCGCCATTGAATCGCGCGAGGATTTACCCGAAGATTTGACCGCGCTCATCTCCGGCTTTAAGGCCGCAAAGTCGTCAAAGACCCGCGTGCGCGCCCTGCAGGCGCTTAAGCCCTGGGCGCAAAAAGACGACGCCCCCGCTATCATCACCCGCACAATCGGCGTAACTCGCGCGAAAATAAACGCGGTGACGGCCAAAGCGGCCGGACTTGAAATGATTGATGCTAGCCCCTTGATTAACCGCGCCCTTGCACAAGATCCTTATGACCCGCATAGCTATTTAGGCCTCGCCCAATTTTACGCGGCAAATGGCAATTATGAAGCGGCTTGGGATGTTTATGATGCTTTGCGCGTCTCTATTTTAAGCGACCCCAAGGCGAAAATTCCTGTGGAACGCGCCGAAGCAAAGCTACAAAATCGCGCCCCGGGCTATTTCATGCTCTCAGCTATCGCCGAGCGACCTTAGGGCCTTGTGTTCAGTAAATTGCCCTCAAATCCTGCTCCAACTGTAAAAACCCTCTAAAAACAGCGATAAATCGTTAAAATCGTCATAGTTTTAAGGAGACGTTAACCACAAATCGGCCTAGCTGTTACAAAGGGTCAGCGCGTGCGCGCAAGGCCGATTTAGATATGGGAAACGCCATGACGGCTTCTAAGACATCAGGTAAAACAGCAAAGAGCGCAAAGCCTACAGCTAAGACTAAAGCTAAAACAGTAAAAGCCAAACCGGCTGCGCTTAAAGCCCCCACAGTTTCAAAGCCCCCACTATCAAAACCTTCTGGTCCAAAGATAGTCGGACGCGACAGTCTTTCCAAAGTTCGCGCCCATGTTTTGGACATGGAACGCCGCCTCAAGAGAACTAATAAAGCCACAGTCCGATCTGTCGCCTCCCTTAACGCCGCCTTTGACGCGCTCAGCACCCGTGTCGGATCCCATGACGTGGCCGATTTGCGCATCCATATCGAGGAGCTTGCCAGCCACCTTGAAGGCAATTTTGAAAAAGCGCGCACAGAAATCCACAAAGAACTGTCCGGCGCGCTCGATAATCCGCAAATTGACCATGTGCGTGAAAGCCTTGCCCGCGCGACCACCCGCCTAACCCAGACGGAATTGCGCCAAGCGGAATCGATCCAAAAGATAAATGAGCAAATCATCCGCCTTGCCACTGCCATTGATAATCGCGTGCGCACGGAAACCCGCGAACGCGAAGCCCTTGCAAGCCGGCTTGATTCGCGCTTTGACGCCGTTGAAGAGCAAACCGCCGAGGCCATTCGCGGCATTGGCACGCAAGTCGCCGATTTTGGAGAGCGAATAAACCGCAATACCGATGCGCTTATGCAGCAAACCGGCGACCGTATTTTTGAAGCCTCCCTTGAAAATCAACGCGAGCTTGAAGATTTTAAAGCCGACATGGAAAAGCGTTATGAAGGCAAAAACCGCGAGCAGCAGGATGGCCTCGCGCCCATGCACCGCGCCGTGGCTACGCTGTCCGCGCGCCTCGCGACCATTGAGCAAAGCTTCACCACATTATCCCGCCCGCAGGCCTCCACAGCGCCCCAGCCGATTATGGCTATGGCTGCGCCGGCCCAAGAGCTTCCGCCATTCCCCGGTCAGGCCCCTGCGCCAGCTGCGGCCCCTGCCCCGCAAGATGCGTTTACTGCGCCAATAGCCGCGCCTGCGCCCGCCCTTGCGCCAATTGAAATTGAGTATACAGGCGAGGCCATACCTTTTGATCCCGCCGTGCATTTACCCGCCCCGGCCCTTAGCCAAGGCGCCTCTGCGCTCGCCCCATTTGAACGCTCCGCAATAGATTTTATTCCGCTCCCGGATGAAGGCGTTAATGCTAGCCTTGCGCCATTATCCGCCCCTATTTCCTCTGGCGCCCCCCTATCCGATGCGGTCGCAGCCCTCCATGACTATGATATTCCGGTCGCCCCATTAGCGGATACGAGCACTAATCCTTACGCGGCGCCAAATGCGGCTGCAAATCCCTATGCGGCTCCGCTAGGCGTTATGGATAATCAAAGCATGGCCGCCGCCCGCCCCGGCGCTCCGCAGGCCAAAAAACCAAGCCTGAAAATACCGGCCCTACCCGCCTTTACCCCGCGCACATTACGCACCGCCGCCAGCGCCGCCGCCCTTGTCGCGATTGTCGGAACCGGCGCATGGATGGCCAAGGACCGCCTCCCCGGTTTTAACAAAAACGAAGGCCGCACCTTGCAAGTTGCTGCGCGCGCTAACCCCGTCCCCACTGACGCAGAGCGCAGAGCGCCAAACCTTCAGACCTCCGCCGAAGGCGTGGCCGCCCCCATGCCGCAAATTGCAATCACCCAAGCTACGGGCGCGATGAGCCAGCCCGAAGGCCTAACCATTGACCCTAGCCGTCCAAAGGTTTCCGCCCACGCCACGCTCGACGCCGCCGCTAAGGCCGGCGATCCGGTGGCACAATTGCAAAAAGGCCTTACGCTTTTGCAAAATGGCCAAGAGCAAGAGGCGGCCAAATATATCCGCCTTGCTGCCAATCAAGGCCAGCCGGCGGCGCAATATTATCTGGGTAATTTATATGAAAATGGCCAAGGGGTTAGCGCAGACGCGGAGCAAGCCCGCAAATTAACCCAAAGCGCCGCCCAATCCGGTCACCGCATTGCCATGTATGACCTTGCCCTTTACTATATTGAAGGCAAGGGCGGGGTTGCGCCAGATATGGCGATTGCGGCCCAGTGGTTTAGCAAGGCCGCGGAATTTGGCATGACCGATGCCCAATATAATCTTGCGGTTTTATTCGAGCGCGGAACCGGCGTAAAAGCGGACGGCGGACAAGCCTATGTCTGGTACGCCATTGCCGGCGCGCAAGGCGACCAAGACGCGGCAGGGCGCGCCAAGCAGCTCCGAGAACAGCTAGACCCGACCCTTATCGCCCGCATGGACAACAAAATCGCCGCCTATAAACCCGCCGCTTTTAACGAAGCGACCAATGGCATTTTTAGAAATTTACCGTGGAATGAAACGGCCCAAAGCGGCAATAGCCAAGTGGCTAAAGTGCAAGGCCTGCTCGTCGGACTTGGTTATGACGCCGGCATTGCCGACGGCGCCATGGGGCCGCGCACGGGAGACGCGATTAAAGATTTTGAGCGCGCGAGCGGCCTCGCCGAAACAGGCCTTATCAGCGACGAACTAGTTCAGCGCCTAGAAACCGTTACTGGCGCTTAATCGCGGCTTGCCCGCTATTAGCGCTCGCCTAATTATCAGCTCTGCCTTACCTTACCTTGAAATCAGTAGAGGTATTTATGGCCGAAAAAACCAAAGCCCCAAAGCCCAGCAAGGCGGAAACCCTAACTCGGCTTTGGCAAATTGCGCCTATGATGGTGACGGGCACGCCGCATGGCAAGGCGCTCGGCTTTCGGTTTGTATCTGTGGATATTGCGGCGGGCACAATCGCCCTGCCCTATAATGTTAAATTTATTGGCGATAAGAAAACCCGCGTTATGGCCGGCGGCGCGGTGACGGCCCTGCTTGATCAAACTTGCGGGCTTGCGGCGATGAGCGCTTTTGAGACATTGTCCTCGGTTGCCACCCTTGATTTGCGCATTGATTACATGCGCGCGGCGAGCCCCGGCGAGGATATTATCGCCGAAGCACGCTGTTATAAAGCCACCCGCAATGTCGCCTTTATCCGCGCCATCGCCCATGACGGAGATCCGGACGATCCGGTGGCCAGCGCCCAAGCTATTTTCATGACCACCCCTAGCGGCAATCGCGATTATATGAAGCCGATGAAGGATAGTACGGAGGGTAAATCATGAGCAAGCCTGTAAACCCGCCAATCACTATGGAGGCGGTAAAAACCCGCCTCGCGCAAATGCCCTACGCCGAAGTTTTAGGGGTCGAGCCGATGTTAAAAGACGGGGAGCTAACCCTGCGCCTGCCCTATCATGACGATTTGATTGGCAACCCGGTATTGCCGGCCATGCACGGGGGCGCGGTCAGCGCCTTTATGGAAATCACCGCCATATTACAGCTCGCCCTCACCGGCGATAGCGCGCGCCTGCCGCGCACTGTCGGTATCAATATTGACTTTCTGCGGCGCGGCCATCCTAAGGATTGCTTTGCGCGCGCCTGCATTGTGCGCCAAGGGCGCAGGGTCGCCAATATGCGGGTTAGCGCCTGGCAAGACGATATTGAAAAGCCCATTACCGCCCTGCACGGCAATTTCATGATTTCCCAAGATGACTGATATATCGGCCCCCGCCGATAGCCGCTACCTCACCCGTAAATCCGTGGCCTTGCAGGCTTGGCCGATTATGATAGCCAATAGCGCCGGCCCGATTGTCGGCCTTGTCGATACGGGGGTTATCGGCCAGCTTGGCGATAAAACCGCCCTCGCCGGCATTGGGCTTGGCGCGGTAATTTACGCGATATTTTACTGGGGCTTTGGGTTCCTGCGCATGAGCACGGCCGGGTTAGCGGCGCAGGCTGTCGGGGCCAAAGATGAAGGTGCATTGCAAGCCCATCTGATGCGCGCCGTGCCGCTGGGGGTTTTTATCGGGCTTATTGTGCTGGCTGCCCAAGCGCTTCTGCTTGGGGGGGTGTTTGCGATTTACACGGCGGGGGAGGCTGTGGAGCAAGCGGCGCGCACCTATCTATCCATTCGCCTTTGGGGCCTGCCCGCCACATTAGGCGGCATCGCTCTCATGGGCTGGTTTATCGGCATAGGCCGTCCGCGCCGCGCATTATACATGCAAATCGGGCTTAATATAATTAATGCGGCCCTGTCGCTTTGGTTTGTTTTGGGACTGAATATGGGCATAGCCGGCGTGGCGACGGCCTCTGTGATAGCGGAAATTTTCGGGCTAATTATCGGGCTATGGCTGGCGCGAGCCGAAATTATCACGCGCGGCGGTTGGCGCAGAGAGGCCTTAACCCGCAAGGCGCTGACGGATCGCGCCGCCCTGTCAAAACTGGGCGTCACCAATAGCAATATTTTCATCCGCACATTGGCGCTGACCCTCGGCTTTAATTTTTTCACATGGCAGGCGGCTAATCAGGGCGAGACATTTTTAGCCGGCAATCATGTGCTGCTGCAATTTATCAATATGATCGCCCTTGTCCTCGATAGCTTCGCCCATGTGGCAGAGGCCGCAGTTGGAGCCGCTTACGGGGCGCGCGATAAATTGCGGTTTAAACGCGCCGTGCGGCTGACCTCGGAATTTTCCGCTATCGCCGCGCTGCTGGCTTGCGCCGCCGTATTTCTCCTCGGCCCCTATATTATTGACTTTCTCACCACGGAGCCGCAGGTGCGCGCCAGCGCCAAAACCTATTTGCCCTATTGCGCCCTTGCCCCGATAGCGGGCTTTGCCGCGTGGCAGCTTGACGGCATATTCATCGGCGTCACCGCGACAGCCCCCATGCGCAATGCAGGCATTGTCGCAGTTATCATTTATATAGGCGTGCATTTCGCGCTCTACCCCTTGCTCGGCGCGCACGGAATTTGGATAGCGTTTTTGCTTTATTATATCGCGCGGGCGCTAACCCTCGCTGTCGGTTATCCGAAAATATTGCGTGATATGGAAAGGTTTAGGCCGTGCCGACCGCCTCAGCCACGGACTTAAACCCGTCAGCCTCTAGCCTTGCCGCAAGGTCATCACAAATGGCGGTGACAAGCTGCGGGCCGCTATAGACTAGCGCGGAATAAAGCTGCACGGCGCTCGCCCCAAGGCGGATTTTATCATAGGCGTCCTGGCCGCTCGATATGCCGCCAACCCCGATAAGCGGGATACGCCCCGCCGCCGCGCCGGCAAATTCATGTAGCATAGCATTGGCCTTATCGCGCAATGGCGCGCCGGACAGCCCGCCGCCCTGCGCCGCATTAACGCTCTTTAGGCTCGCGGGACGGGCAATAGTGGTATTGGAAATAATAATCGCGCTAATGCCGTAAAGCCGGGCTTGCTCGACAATACGATCGGCGGCACTGACCTCTAGGTCTGGCGACACTTTTAGAAATATTGGCGCGGCGGGCCGCTCGCCTGTCAGCTCTTGGCGCACCTCTTGGAGCTTGCCGAGCAAGTCTTCCATCGCCGCTTCGCCTTGCAAGTCGCGCAGGCCGGGCGTGTTGGGGGAGGAGACATTAATGGTGACGTAATCACACAGGCCCCATGTGGCGCGCAGGCCAATTTCGTAATCCTTAGCGAGGCTTTCGCTATCCTTATTGGCGCCAATATTCGCGCCGACAATACCGCCGTGTCCGGCTCGCGCCTTAAGACGGGCGGTGAAAATATCTAGCCCGCCATTATTAAAGCCCATGCGGTTAATTACGCCGCCATCTTCGGCCAGGCGGAACAGGCGCGGCTTGGGGTTTCCCGCTTGCGGGCGCGGGGTCACGGTTCCGCACTCAGTAAAGCCAAAACCGGCGGCAAGCATAGCGTCTGGAACCTGCGCGTCCTTATCAAAGCCCGCCGCTTGGCCAACCGGGTTAGGCAGGGACAGCCCGCATAAATCGGTCTTTAATATGGCGTGCTTTGCGCTATCGGCCTTGGGGCCAAATCCCATGGACAGGCCGCGCACGGCCAGTTTATGGGCAGGCTCGGCGGGCATGGATTGCATGAGGCGCATGGCGCTATTTTGTAAAAAGTTCATCTAGCTCTCTAATTTTACTGACTATATCTCTGCGGGGAAATCAAACCCCGAATCCGTGTTTGTAATCTCCCAAGAGCCGGCAATGCAGTCAAGCGGCAGGTTTGCATAGAGATGGGGAAATAACGCCCCGCCGCGCGAAACTTCCCACTTCAAAGCTTGGGCGAGCGCCTTTGGCAGGGCTGCGCTATCGACTTTCAAAAGCACAATGCGCTCGCAATCGGCAAAATGTTTCGCCGCCGTTTCCCGCGCCTGCTCCCCGGTGCTAAAATGGATATAGCCATCGGCAATGTCGACGGGCGCGCCGGTAAACAAGCCGCGCGCTTGGAATTCGCGCCACTGCTCTGGCCGCAGGATTTTATAGAGTGAGGTCATGGGCGTTTCATAGCCCAAGAGTCGCCTCGCCTCAAGCCGCGCCTAAAACATGGGCGAAAAATGGTCAATTGCGCACCGCAATGCATCACACGTCCCTGACTCACAGGAGTCTTGGCCCCGTGATTAGAGTCCGCGCGCCCCAATCCTTAAGAAAGCCTTATCTTATCATCTGACCGTTACTGGAGATTCTCATGCGGACACTACTAAAATTAAGTCTGGCGGGGGCCGCTTATCTGGCACTTCCAGCAATGGCTATGGCGCAGGACGCGTCCCTATCCGACCAAATAGCGGCCAATGCGGCCACCACAAGCTTTGTGTTTAACACATTGCTTTTCCTTATTGGCGGCTTCCTCGTCATGTGGATGGCGGCGGGCTTTGCCATGCTAGAGGCAGGGCTTGTGCGCTCCAAAAACGTCTCCATGCAGTGCCTTAAAAACATCATGCTCTATTCCGTAGCCGGCCTGCTCTTCTGGGCCTTTGGTTACGACCTTATGTATACGGGCGTGGACGGCGGCTTTATGGGCGGCGCGAGTTTTGGCAAAGACAATCCCTTTGGTTATGACTGGCCAGCAGCCGGCGCCTCTGAAGGCGGAGATTACTCCGGCGCTTCTGATTGGTTCTTCCAAATGGTATTTTGCGCGACCACGGCCTCTATCGTGTCAGGCACCGTAGCCGAGCGCATTAAATTTTGGCCCTTCATTGCTTTCGTAGCCGTGCTGACCGCGTTTATTTATCCGATTACCGGTTCATGGGAATGGGGCGGCGGCTGGCTTAATAGCGAGAAATACGCCTCTATGTTTGGCGCAGAGTTCTCTGACTTCGCTGGCTCCACATTGGTTCATTCCGTAGGCGGCTGGGCTGCTCTGACCGGCGCGATTATCCTTGGCGCGCGTAAGGGTAAATATGGCAAGAACGGCAAAGTTATGCCGATGCTCGCCTCCTCTATCCCGCTAGCTACTCTAGGCACTTTCATTCTATGGCTCGGTTGGTTTGGCTTTAATGGCGCATCACAACTTGCCATGGGCACAATTGCCGACGCGGCGGACGTGTCCAAAATCTTCGCCAATACTAATCTGGCAGCGGCGGGCGGCGTAGTTGTTGCCGTAGCGCTCACCCAGCTTATCTATAAAAAGATGGACGTCACCATGGCGCTTAACGGCGCGCTAGCCGGCCTTGTGGCTATCACGGCGGAGCCACTCGTTCCAACGGCCCTGCAAGCCATCATCATTGGCGGTATTGGCGGCCTCATCGTCGTCGTCGTCGTGCCATTGCTCGATAAGCTAAAGATTGACGATGTTGTCGGCGCGATCCCTGTGCATTTGGTTGCTGGTATCTTTGGCACGCTTGTTGTCGCTATCGGCCCCGGCGCGACCTTTATGGGTCAGCTTATGGGCGTACTCGCCATTGGCGTCTTCACGGTTATCGTCAGCACAATCGTCTGGATGCTGCTTAAACTTACCGTCGGTATCCGCGTTAGCGAAGAAGACGAATATATCGGTCTTGACCAAGCAGAAGTCGGCGTGCCGTCCTATCCGGAATTCGTCAACTAGTTAAACTTTAAGGGCGGCTTATTGGCCGCCCCATTTTCCCTGCAAACTTCACCTTCATGGCCTAGCGGTTATGGGGGTGTTTTTTTGCCCAAAGCTACCCTGCGCCTATAATGATTAGCTTGACGCGATAGGAATTTATTCTTATTGTTGCGTTTCACGATAAACTGCCATGATGAAGCCATTATGTTTAAACACCGCGATATTTGGAGCGCCCTAGACCGCCTCGCCCTGCGTTTTGGCATGAGCACGTCGGCGCTTGCGCGGCGCGCCGGCCTTGACCCGACCACATTTAACAAATCCAAGCGTCAGAACGCGGCGGGAAAACCGCGCTGGCCGTCGACGGAAAGTCTATCGAAAGTGCTGATGGTGATGGGTGTGGAATTTGAAGATTTCGCCGCCATGGTGACGCAAAAAGGCGCGCGGGCCAGCGGGCTTAACGTGCCGCTTATCGGCTGGGCGCAGGCGGGTGATGAAGGCTTTTTTGACGATGGCGGGTTTCCGGTTGGCGGCGGCTGGGACGAAGTGCGCGTGCCGGGCATTAAGGATGAAAATGTCTACGCCTTAGAAATTTCCGGCGATAGCATGTCCCCGGTTCTGCGCGCCGGTGACCGCGTGCTTATCGCCCCTAATGAGCAGGTGCGGCGCGGGGACCGCGTAGTGGTGAAAACCCTTGGCGGCGAGGTTATGGCCAAGGAGCTAAAGCGCATGAGCGCCACTAAGGTTGAGCTTATCTCGCTTAATCCGGACTATCCGGGGCGCACATTAGACCGTATGGAAATTTTGTGGATTGCCCGCATTGTCTGGGTGACCCAGTAGCTAAGCGCCTAAATCTTCCGCCGCGCGCTTAACCGCTTTAACGTCATCAAGGATTGGCAGAAACACGGCCATGCGGGTTTGCATCGCCGCCCCCGCCGCCGTTTTCGGCGTAAGGCTAGCAAGCCGTTTTAATAGGGCCTCGCATTCACTGCGATATTGCGCAGGGTCAATTGCGAGCAAAGACAGGGCGTAATTACTGGTGACAAGAACGTCATCGGAGGCGCGGACAATCGCCGCTTCATACCAAGCAAGCCCCTCTTCCATATTGGCGCCAAACATTTTCATCGCGCGCTTCTCGCCCGCCTTTTGCACCGCGCCCAAATGCCAAGCCCCTTGCAGGGCCATAATACGCGCGTCATCAGGGGCAGCGGCGTAGGCAATCTCATTGGCCGTTTTGCTCTTTTGCGCCATGCTGCCCATCACCGCCTTCATCGGGCTAAGGGCGCGGGTTTCAAGGCCCAGCGCCACAGCATATTGGATAAGCGCTTCGGGGTTTTGCGGCTCAAGGGCGAGCGCTTTTTGCGCCGAGGCTTTGGCCCTGCGCGCGGCTTTCACGGGGTTGGACGTAACGGTTAGCATAATCTGCACCGAAGCCGCCTCCGCCGCCAGCGCGTAGCCCGCCGCCGTGTGCTGCCTGCGCGCTTGCGTGATTGCAGCGGCGTAATCTCCGCTCTCAAATAAATCGCGCGCGCTGTCAGCCAGAGTTACTGGCGCGAAGCTGAGTAGCGCGCCCATAAGGGCAAAGCGGAAGATAGCGGGCTTTATCATGAGCGCAGTATAGATGATGAGGCTGGCCGTGTCAGCCCTAGCCCAGCAGCTGTCCGCTTAAACCTTTTTCGATAAGCGCTAGGGTTTCATCGACCCCGTAAATCGCCACGAAGCTGCCAAAGCGCGGGCCTTGGGATTGACCGAGCAGCACTTCGTAGAGCGCTTTAAACCAGTCACGCAGATTTTCAAATTCCGCCGATTTACCCGCAGAGAAAACCTCGGTTTGGATAATGCCAGAATCGCGCTCATCAGAGCCAAGCGCCGTAAGCCGCGTTTTCAAATCTTCCATGGCGGCGCGTTCTTGATCGCTTGGCGCGCGGTAGGATTTGTGCGGCTTGACGAAATCTTGGTAATAGCGCACCGCATATTCCGTAAGCTTATCAAGGGCGGGGCTGCTTTGCGGCGTAGCGTCTGGCGCGTAATTACTAATGAAACCCCAGAGGATATCCTTGTCGGACGCATTGGCGGCGCTAACCAAATTCAGCAAGAGGGAAAAGCTGACCGGCGGAATATCGGTCGGCGGTTTTTGGTCGTGAATATACCAAACCGGATTGCCGATTTTCTTATCAGCCTCTTGGCCCGCATAGGCCGCAAGGTGCTGAAAATACTCATCCGTGGCTTTAGGGATAACGTCAAAGGACAGGCGCTTGGCCGTGCGCGGCTTGGTGTAATTATACAAAGACAGCGACTCCGGCATGGCGTATTTCAGCCAGTCTTCGACAGCAATGCCATTGCCTTTGGATTTGGAAATCTTCTCGCCCTTTTCATCGAGGAAAAGCTCATAGACATATTGCACGGGCGGTATCGCGCCGAGAATTTTAGAGATTTTAGAATAGACCCCCGCATTGGCCTGATGGTCTTTGCCAAACATTTCAAAATCCACGCCGAGCGCGGCCCAGCGCATGCCAAAGTCTGGCTTCCACTGCATTTTCACATTGCCGCCCGTGACAGCCATGGTCACGTCGCTGCCGTCTTCATCTTCAAATGTCACTTCGCCGGTTTTGGCGTTCACATCCTTCATCGGCACGTAAAGCACGCGGCCCGTTGACGGGGATATGGGCAGGAACGGCGAATAGGTCGCTTGGCGCTCCGCCCCCAATGTGGGAAGCATGACATTCATAATGTCTTGATATTTTTGCGCCGCGAGCAATAAAACATCATCAAATCTGCCGCTACGATATTCCTCACTGGCGGATTTAAAATCATAATCAAAGCCGAAGCTATCGAGAAATTCGCGCAGCATATTATTATTATGGGCGGCGTAGCTATCATGGCATCCAAATGGATCGGGCACGTCCGATAAGGGCTTGCCTAAATATTCCGCCAGCATGTCCTGATTAGGCATATTGACCGGCACTTTGCGAAAGCCGTCCATATCGTCGGAGAACGCAATCATTTGGGTTTTAATTTTACCGTCTGTTAAGGCGATGAACGCCTTGCGCACCATGGTCGTGCGCGCCACTTCGCCGAAGGTTCCAATATGGGGAAGGCCGGACGGGCCATAACCGGTCTCAAAAATCACCGGACGGTCGCCGCGATCAATGCCGCGTTTTTTCTCAATATCAAGCCGTTTGACAATCTGGCGCGCTAGCTCGAAGGGCCACGCTTTGGCCCCCATCATCTGGGCGGTATCAAAAGGCATATGGGCATTGGAAAAAGGCATTATGGGCTCCGTTTAAACTCATAGGCTAAATAGGCGTGCAGGGGCGAGACGTCAACCGCAGCGAGAGGTGAGCCAGCGGGTCAAATCCGATGTCACCACGTCAATATGCGGCTCGGCGCTTTGGGCTTGAGGCCGAACCGCCTCTGGCTCATGGCCCCAATCCATATCCGAAGTCACCAGCAAAGTCGCCATGCCCATTGCGTGCGGGGCGAGCAAATTACGGGCGCTATCTTCAAAGAACATGGCGCGGCGTGGCTCGATATTATAACTCTCGCAAAACATATCATAGGCCGCCCGCTTGGGCTTGGGCGTATAATGGCTGTCTTCAATGCCAAAACTGCCGTCAAAAAGGTCAAACAGATTTAAATGGGTCGCGACATTTTTTGCGTGGCCACGCGAGCCATTAGTATAAATAAACTTCCGCCCCGGCAGGGCGTCTATGGCGCGGCGTAAATCCGGATTAGGCGCGAGCATGGACACATCAACATCATGGACAAAGTCTAAAAACTCGGCCGGGTCCATACCATTAACCGCCATAAGCCCCGATAGGGATGTGCCGTATTCCACCAAATATTGCTTTTGCAAAAGCCGCGCTTCGTCATGGCCAAGCGCCAAATAACGGCTAATGAACTGGGTCATTTTGCGGTCGATTTGCGAGAAAAACGCGACGTCAGCGCGGTAAAGCGTATTGTCTAAATCAAAAATCCAGCAGTTAATTTCGCCTCTGCGCGCAGGGGCCAACCGATCAAATGACATTTGCTGGCCATTAGCGTCCTCCATTAGCGTCTAAGTCCGCCCGTCTTAGACGCGGTGAAATCCGCCGCGGTTAGAGTAAGCGTCACCCCGTCCTTATTGGTCGGGAGCGGGCGAAAGCTTGCGGCCCGGTAACCACGGTCGGCGCAATTTTCTCTTTGGGTCGCGCTAAAGCGTGACTGGCTAATGCAAAACTGCGCTGGAACAGCAGTGGTG
This sequence comes from Robiginitomaculum sp., assembly GCA_036478975.1. Taxonomy (GTDB): domain Bacteria; phylum Pseudomonadota; class Alphaproteobacteria; order Caulobacterales; family Maricaulaceae; genus Robiginitomaculum. The sequence continues at coordinate 17,632 of JAZGFA010000086.1, forward strand.
GATTTTAAAATTTTATCGTCGCCGCCCTCGTTCTCTAGCAAGGCAAAAATATGCGCGTCATCGGATTTAATGCTTTGGGTGTGGGGGCGCAAACACTGGCCCGGCTCAATCGCCCACCAACCGCGCGCTTCCCAAGAGGCGGCCTGACGATAGGCCACGGCGGTCCACATGCGCGCCTCGGTTTTATTGCACAGGGTAATGCCAATCTCATCGGCTTTTTTAAGCGAGGCCGCCGCGAGCGCGTCGAGTTTTCCCTCAACCCGCATGGTTTTAGCAAGGCCTTCCGCTTTTAAAAACTTAGCCAGACTGCGATTGGTTTGGCGCCCTAGACGTCCATCAATTTTCGGTACCGTATAGCCCAAATCGCGCAGTAATCTTTGCAGGCCCGCAATTGGGGCCTTATCGCCATATTCTTCAATCTCAACAAAGCTGGATTTTTCCTCGGCCGGATCGACGGACAGAAAATGCCGCGATCCCATATCTTGTAGGGAGCAACTCACCTCATTATTGGATTCAAAGTCCGTCTCATCGGTGCAAAGCTCCGTAGCCCCGCGCCATTCACGGATGCCGCCTTGGTGCGCGCTACTGCTCTCGGCGTAGACATAACGGGCCGTGCCTTCGGCGGCGGTGAATAACAAGCACTGACCGGGCCGGGCAAAGTTCCAGCCCTTAGGGGTCAACGCCCCGTCAATGGTCGTCGCCACGGCCACGCGCAGACCAAAGCTGGTCTCATTGCACACCTCCCAAGCGCTGGCGCGCACGGGAAATAAAACCGCAAATGCCGCAAGGGCAAAACTAATGAATAAGCGTACCTGCACCATGATCCGTAAATAACTCCACCAGCAGGCCATGGGCTCTGCGTCCATCCAAAATAACTACCGCGTCAACCCCGTCCTCAACCGCATTAATAGCGGTTTCCAGTTTCGGAATCATTCCGCCCATGGCTACGCCGTCTTTAATAAGCGCGCGCGCATCATTGGCGGACACATTAGTAATAAGCTGTTTATCAGCATTTAAAACCCCTGCAACATCGGTGAGCAGCATAAGCCGTTTCGCGCGCAGTTTTTGCGCTATGACCCCCGCCGCCGTGTCGGCGTTAACGTTAAGGGTCACGCCTGCATCCCCGGCGCTAATCGGAGAAACTACGGGGATAAAACCGGAGTCGGCGCCGGCCAAAACGTCCAAAACCGATGTATCCACTGTGTCAGGCTTGCCAGCAAAGCCAAGATCTTTACTCAGTGGAATTGCGTGGATAAGGCCGGCATCCTTGCCCGACAAGCCAACCGCACGTCCGCCCGCATCGTTAATCGCTTGCACAAGTCCTTTATTAATCGCGCCGGACAGCACCATTTCCGCAACCTCTACGGTTTCAATATCGGAGACGCGCAGGCCATCGACAAATTCAGATTTAATCGACAGGCGCTCCAGCATACGGCCAATTTGCGGTCCGCCGCCGTGGACAATAACCGGCCGGACGCCGAGCGCCTTTAAAAGCACCACGTCCTTAGCAAAAGCCTCGGTCAGTTTAGGATCGCCCATGGCATGGCCGCCAAATTTAATCACTACGGTTTCGCCCGCATAATTTTGGATGAAAGGCAAAGCCTCTGAAAGGGTTTTCGCGCTCGTCCAGCCAATTTCATTTTGCCGTCTGTTCATTATGTTTCCCGAGTCGGCTTTGCCGACATTCGCCTCTTGTTATGTTTCCCGC
>JAZGFA010000087.1:0-4409 GCA_036478975.1 Robiginitomaculum sp.
GCCCCCAGTGGCCAATATTGCAAAAAGCCCTGCTTCATTTCAACAAAATCCACATCGAGCATCATCACCACAAACAGAAACAGCACCGCCACGGCTCCGACATAAACCATAATCAGCAATAGCGCTAAAAACTCCGCGCCGAGCATGACGAATAGGCCGGCCGCCGAGAAAAACGTCAGGATAAGAAACATCACGCTATGGACGGGATTTTTCGCCACAACCACCATAAAGGCGGCGGCGATAGCCATTCCGGCTAGCAGGTAAAATGATATAATATGTAACATATTCGGCCCTCTCGCCAACTACCAACCGCGCTAACGGTACGGCGCGTCCAGTGCTAGGTTCATTGCAATTTCGCGCTCCCAACGATCACCGTTAGAGAGCAGTTTGTCTTTGTCATAGTAAAGCTCTTCGCGCGTTTCCGTGGCAAATTCAAAATTCGGCCCTTCAACAATCGCATCTACTGGACAGGCCTCTTGGCACATGCCGCAATAAATACATTTGACCATGTCAATGTCATAGCGCGTCGTGCGGCGCGAGCCATCAGGGCGCGGCTCGGCTTCGATTGTAATGGCTTGGGCCGGGCAAATCGCTTCGCAAAGCTTACAGGCAATGCAGCGCTCCTCCCCGTTTGGATAACGGCGCAGGGCATGTTCTCCGCGAAAACGCGGCGAGAGCGGCCCCTTTTCAAACGGGTAGTTAATCGTCACTTTCGGGCGGAAGAAATACTTCATCGCCAGCCAAAACGCGCTGACAAATTCCAAAAGGAATGCGCCGCGAATAATCTGTTTAATACGGGTAAACATTCTAACCTCCGATCACGGTTTGGCCGCCAATAAAGACAACCCAGGTTGAAATGAGCATGACCGCGATAAGTGAGGTTGGCAGGAAGACTTTCCAGCCAAGGCGCATTAATTGGTCATAACGGTAACGCGGCACAATCGCTTTCACCATGGCGAACATGAAGAACACAAATAGGCATTTCGCGACAAACCATAAAACCGGCGGGATGATTGGCGACTCCCAACCAAAGTCAATCGGCGCATGCCAGCCGCCCATAAACAGGATGGTAATCATCGCGCACATCAGCGTGATGTTTAAATACTCGCCAAACATAAATAGCAAATAGGCCGTGGCGGAATATTCCACCTGATAACCGGCGACAAGCTCTGACTCCGCTTCGGGCAAATCAAAGGGCGGGCGGTTGGTTTCGGCAAGGGCCGAGATAAAGAACAGCACGAACATGTAAAACATAATCGGCGCGATGATAAAATGCTTCCAGTCCATCGGGTTAAACATGAAGGCATGCCAGTTAAACATGCCGCCCGCCTGCGCGTTGACAATTTCGGTAAGGTTTAAAGAGCCGGTCAATAGCAATACGGTAATGATGATAAAACCGATGGAGACTTCATAGGAAATCATCTGCGCGGTGGAGCGTAGCGCCCCGAGGAAAGGGTATTTGGAATTAGACGCCCAGCCGCCAATAATAATGCCGTAAACGCCCAGAGAGCTAATAGCGAGGATATAGAGCACGCCGATATTAATGTCCGACATCACCCAGCCCGGAGCCACGGGCACAACGCCCCACGCCAGAAACGCCATGGTCAGGGAAATCATTGGCGCAAGAATAAACAGCGCTTTATCAGAGCCTGACGGGATAATAATTTCTTTAAAGACGAATTTCAAAAGATCGGCAAAACTTTGCAACAGGCCGAACGCGCCGACCACATTTGGCCCGCGCCGCATTTGTACCGCCGCCCAGATTTTACGGTCAAGCAAGATTAAAAAGGCGAGCAGAACCGACAACACCAAAACAAACCCGCCAACCACGGCGGTTTTCCAGCCAAGCCATGCGCCGGGGGAAAGGTCAGACCAAAAATTTACAATCATATCAGCCATTATTGGGCCGCCTGTTTTTGCCCGGTAAGGTCTTGCTGCAATTGCGAGCATTCCGCCATGACGTTGGATGCGCGCGCAATTGGGTTTGTTAGATAGAAGTCCGTTAAAGCTTTGCTAAACGCCGCCGCTTTTGGCTTGCCGGATGCGCCAAGTTTAGACGGGTCAAAATCCGCCGCGCCGCCTGCGCCGGGCGCATGGCCAAGGCCACCGAAAACCTTATGGTCGGCAATCAGTTTTTCCCGCAATTGCGCAATATTATCATAGGGCAAAATCCGGTCTAAATGCGCAGAGAGCGCGCGAATAATCGCCCAGTCTTCTTTTGCGTCACCCTTAGGGCTAACCGCCCGCGCGCCTATTTGCACGCGGCCTTCGGTATTGGTGTAAAGCCCATCTTTTTCCGTATAGGCAAGGCCCGGCAGAATAAGGTCGGCGCGGTGCGCCCCATTATCGCCGTGACTGCCTTGGTAAATCACGAAAGCATCGCCAAAGTCCGCGCCCATTTCATCAGCGCCGAGCAAATAAACCGTTTTCACTTTTCCAGATTTCGCGCCCTGAGCAATCTCAACGGTGGAAAGACCACCCGCGCTAGGCACAAAGCCCATATCAAGCCCCGCAACCCGCGAGGCCGCCGATGACAGCACGTTAAAGCCGTTCCAGTCAGGCTTCAGCAATTTGAACTTTTTAGCAATTTCTCCGCATAGGCGCAAAATTTGCGGCCCGTCCGCCCGCGCCATAGCGCCGCTGCCGATAATAATCATCGGGCGCTTGGCCGCCTTAAACGCTTTGGCAAAACCCTTAGTGGATTTAAGCAAAGCCGTAAGGTCAGCCGGCTTTTCGCCCAAATGCTCATAATCATAGGTCAAATCATTCGCCTGTCCGATGACGCCGATTTTAGCATTGCCATGCAGCCAGGCTTTGCGAATGCGCGTATTAATTAGCGGCGCTTCAAAGCGCGGATTAGAGCCAACGATTAAAATCGCGTCGGCGGTTTCCGCTCCGGCAATCGCGCTATTAAACATATAGCCCTGACGCGGGCCATTGGCGCCGATGAGGCTACCGTCTTGGCGGCAATCAATATTATGCACCCCAAGGCTATCCATTAAATCCTTAAGCGCCTTCATCGATTCCGCGTCGCACAAATCGCCAGCAATCGCGGCAATCGTTTCCGGCTCGCCCTTAAGCTTATCCGCGGCGAGCGCGAGCGCTTCGTCCCATCCGGCGGGGCGCAGTTTTCCGTTCTCGCGGATATAAGGCTGGTCAAGGCGCTGTCGCCCTAACCCGTCCCAAACAAAGCGAGTCTTATCGGAAATCCATTCTTCATTCACATCGTCATGGGTAACGGGCAAAATGCGCAAAACGCGTCCGCCGCGTGAGTCCACGCGAATATTACTGCCAACCGCGTCCATCACGTCGATGGATTCGGTGCTGGTTAGTTCCCAAGGGCGCGCATTAAAGGCGTAGGGCTTGGAGGTCAGCGCGCCGACGGGGCAAAGGTCAATAACATTGCCGGACAATTCGGATGTGAGCGAGCTCTCTAAATATGTAGTGATTTCCGCGTCTTCACCGCGGCTCGCCAGACCGATTTCTTCGACTCCGGCCACTTCGGTAATAAAGCGCACACAGCGTGTACACTGGATACAGCGGGTCATCACCGTATTGACCAAAGGCCCCATGAATTTATCATCCACGGCGCGTTTGTTTTCTTCAAAGCGCGAACTATCACGGCCATAGGCCATGGCTTGGTCCTGAAGGTCGCACTCGCCGCCTTGGTCACAAATTGGGCAATCTAGCGGATGGTTTATCAGCAAAAATTCCATCACCCCTTCGCGGGCCTTTTTGACCACGGCGCTATCGGTGCGAATATTGGCGCAGGAGCCATCACGGTTGGGACGCATATCTTTGACTTGCAAAGCGCAGGACGCTTGCGGCTTTGGCGCGCCAACCCATTCCACAAGGCACATGCGGCAATTGCCGGCTACGGACAGGCGCTCATGGTAACAAAAACGCGGGATTTCCGCGCCGGCTTGCTCGCACGCCTGCATAACAGTGTAATCGCCCGGCACTTCAATCTCTTGGCCGTCAATATTGATTTTGCGTAACTCAGTCATATCCCTACTCCGCCGCAATCACTGGGACAAAAACCGGCTTGCCAGCGCGGTAATTGTCGATGCGGTCTTCGATTTCGTGGCGGAAATGACGAATAAGCCCTTGAATGGGCCAAGCCGCCGCGTCGCCGAGGGCGCAAATTGTATGGCCTTCAACTTGGGTGGAGACTTCCAGCAGCATGTCGATTTCCGACGTGTCGGCCTGCCCCAAAACCATGCGCTCCATAACGCGCCACATCCAGCCCGTACCTTCGCGGCACGGCGTGCATTGGCCGCAGCTCTCATGTTTGTAAAAATAGGCCAGACGGGCAATCGCCGCAACCACATCGGTGCTATTAACCATGACAATCACGCCCGCAGAGCCAAGGCCCGACATATGCTCACGCAAGGCGTCAAAATCCATTA
>JAZGFA010000088.1:0-3732 GCA_036478975.1 Robiginitomaculum sp.
ACATGGCCGGCTATCTGGATGCTGCCAACGGATATGAGCTACGGCGAATGGCCCAAAAGCGGCGAGATTGATATTATGGAACATGTCGGCCATAGGCCTGATGAGATTAGCGGAACCGTGCATACGGAAAGCTTCAACCATATGATTGCAACCCATAAAGGCCGTCATCTTGATTTTACCGGCAGTGAAGACGGTTTCCATATTTACGGCATTGATTGGACCGAGCAGAAAATTGAGTTTTCCATTGATGATAAGGTGTATTTCACCTTTGAAAACACCGGCAAAGGTTCGGCGGATTACCCCTTTGATAAGACGTTCTTTATGATTTTAAATATCGCAATTGGCGGCAATCTTGGCGGCCAAGAAGGGGTCGACCCGAAGGCCTTCCCAACTCAAATGGAAATTGACTATGTGCGGGTTTATCAGCGCCCGTAGTAAATCGCCTAAAGTTTCTCTTAGATTCTCTCTTAAATTCTGGGCACGCTATTGCTGACAAGACCTAATGGGATAGCATTGCTATCCTTGGCCGTGCGCAAAACAATGCGTGACTGCACGTCGGAAACAAGCCCGGTTTGCAGTAAAATATCACGCAAGAAATAATCATAGGCGTGCATGTCCGTAGTGACCACGCGGAGCATGAAATCCACCGCGCCGGTGACGACGCTGCACTGGACGACTTCGGGCATACGGCCAATGGCTTTTTCAAACTTATCCATATTATCGCGGTTAGGCAGGGAGAGTTTCACGGCGACGAAAACTTCAAAATCAAGCCCAAGTTTTTGGCGGTCAAGCACGGTGATGCGCGACTTGATAATGCCGTCCTCCTCCATGCGCTTAATCCGTCTCCAGCACGGGGAAGAAGACAGGCCGACTTGCTCTGCGATTTCCGCGACAGAAAGCGCCGCATTACTTTGAATTTGATGCAAAATTTTTGCGTCAATAGAGTCGAGTTTCTGTAGCATTATTAACCCCTAATTTGCATTATTACGCTATATTTTTTCCACCTTTATGCGCAATGATAGCACTAATCAATGAAATATCGCCCTAAAATCGGCAAAAATTTACGTCACGGAATTTTGATATGCAGCCCAGTACGGTCACCCTTGACGATAAATATAGTTTGACGACGGGCCGCGCCTTTATGACGGGTATTCAGGCCCTTGTGCGCTTGCCGCTAGACCAAGCGCGCCGCGACGCCAATGCGGGCCGTAATATTGCCGGCTATATTTCCGGCTATCGCGGCTCCCCGCTGGGCGGGTATGACCAACAGCTTTCCGCCGCAAGTAGTTTTTTAGGCGCGCGCAATATCGTGTTCCAAGAAGGGCTGAACGAAGACCTTGCCGCCACCGCCGTATGGGGCAGCCAGCAAACGCAACTGTTTAGCGCGCCGGGAAAAGCCCCTAAATATGATGGGGTATTTGGTATTTGGTATGGCAAAGCACCCGGGGTTGATCGCTGCGGCGACGTGTTTAAGCACGCCAATTTTTCCGGCGTCTCCCAAAGCGGCGGCGTGCTGGCTATCCTTGGCGATGACCCGACCTGTAAAAGCTCGACCCTGCCAAGCCAGTCCGAATACGCGATGATGGATTGTGAAATGCCCGTGCTTAATCCGGCCAGCGTGCAGGAAGTTCTCGATTACGGCATTTACGGCCTCGCCATGAGCCGCTTTGCAGGGTGCTGGACATCAATGATAGCCCTCGCGGATACGATGGACGGCGGCGCGGTGGTCAATGTCGATGATAACCGTCTTAAGCTGACTATTCCTGACGATAGCGGGCTGACCGCCGCGCGCTTTATTAAGCGCAAGGATGGCCGCGCCATTAAAGAAATTATCCACCGCGAGCAGCGCCTTCCGGCGGCGCAAAAATTTGCCCTCGCCAATAATCTGGACCACGTCATTCTTGGCGGCAAGAAGCGTGAAATCGGCATTGTTACGACGGGCCGCGCTAGCCGTGATGTTTATGAAGCGATGGACGCGATTGGCTTGACCGAAGATATTGCGAAATCCCTTGGCTTAACAATTTTCAAAGTCGGCATGAGCTGGCCCCTAGAGCCGAGCGCGATTAGCAAATTTGCCAAGGGCCTCGATAGCATTCTTGTGGTTGAGCATAAACGCCCGCTACTCGAAGACCAACTCAAGGCGATTCTTTATGACATGCCGGCTAAATCTCGCCCGGGCATTATCGGTAAACGCCGCAAGGATGGCACAACATTATTTCCCGATACTTACGTCATTCCCGTGCCGACCATCGCCGCCGCCCTGCTTGATATTTTGCCAAAAGGGCGGCATATCAAAACCGCCAGCGCCTATTTTAAAACCTATGGCGAGAGTATTCATAAAGTCGGTCACCGCGCCGACAATAATATCCGCAGCCCGTTTTATTGCTCCGGCTGTCCGCATAATACCTCTACGAAATTGCCAGACGGTAGCCGCGCCCTCGCCGGTATTGGCTGTCATTTCCTCTCCATGCTTAACGACCCAAATACGGACATGCACACGCAAATGGGCGGCGAAGGTATTCCGTGGCTCGGCATGGCGCCGTTCACAGACGAGCCGCATGTGTTCGCTAATCTGGGCGACGGAACCTATAGCCATTCGGGGAGCCTTGCCATTCGCGCCGCCGTCGCCGCCAATGCTAATATCACCTATAAATTGCTCTATAATGACGCGGTAGCGATGACCGGCGGGCAAACCCCAGAGCTAGCGGGCCGCAGCGTTCCCCATATCGTCACCCAATTGCGCGCCGAAGCGGTCAGCAAAATCGTCGTCGTCGCCGATGATGTGTCGCGCTATAAGGGCGTGCGCCTAGAGAGCGGCGTTGAATTATTCCCGCGTGAAGACTTAAACTCCGTGCAAAAAATGCTGCGCGAAACTAAGGGCGTCAGCGTCATTGTTTATGACCAAACCTGCGCCACGGAAAAGCGCCGCCGCCGTAAACGCGGCCTGATGGAGCAAGAGCCGCGCCGCATGTTTATCAACAAGGCGGTGTGCGAAAATTGCGGTGATTGCTCCGTACAAAGTCAGTGCCTTTCCATCGAGCCTAACTGGACGGAATTTGGCCTAAAGCGCATTATCAATCAATCGACCTGTAACCAAGATTTGTCCTGCGTGAAGGGCTTTTGCCCCAGCTTTGTCACCATTAATAATGGCAAATTTGTTATGGCTAAGACGAGCGCCGTAGATTTTGACGCGGCGCAAATCCCCATGCCAAGTCTGCCTAATTTGGCGGATACTTATAATATTCTCGTCACCGGTATTGGCGGGGCGGGGGTGACGACCATATCGGCCCTGCTCGGCATGGCGGCCCATGTGGATGGCCATGCCGCCACCACGCTCGACGCCACGGGGCTAGCGCAAAAGGGCGGGGCTGTGACCTCCCATGTGCGCATAGCGCCCCAGCCCGACGATATTCGCTCCGGCTCCATTCCGCCCGCCGCCACGGATGTGGTGATTGGCGGCGATATTATCGTCTCCCATGACGCTGACGTCATGAAGCTCTTTGGCCATAGCCGCACCCATATTGTGATGAATAGCGAGATTGTGCCCACGGCGGAATATCTATCCTCGCGCGATTTATCCTACGGTAAGGACAGCATGCTCAAAGACGTGAAGGCGACGGCGAAAACCCTGTCGCGCCTCAATGCGCAATTGCTCTCGACCCAATTTCTCGGCGACGCGATTTACGCCAATATGATTGTGCTTGGCGCGGCGTGGCAAATGGGCCGCGTGCC
>JAZGFA010000089.1:0-4516 GCA_036478975.1 Robiginitomaculum sp.
CGCCACAACATCGCCCATGGCGTAATTGCGTACATGCCCCATATGGATACGCCCGCTTGGATAAGGGAACATTTCAAGGGCGTAGAATTTCGGGGCGTCCGAGCTGTCATTGGCGCGGTAAACATCGCGCTCGTCCCAAAGGGCTTGCCAGCGCGGTTCTACCTCGGCGGCATTATAACGGCTGTCGTCACTCATATTTAAATCTCAATTTTGAGCGATGACAGGCCGTGAATTACTGGCTATCGACCGTTGCGATATAAAGCTGGCGGGCGCGGGTTAAGATCGCATTTTCAATCTGGCGGGCCGTGTCGGCGTCCGTTGCCGCGTCCTGCCAGCCGCTGGCTGTCCGGGTCTGTTTGAAGATCGAAGTTTTGAGAGCGTCGGCGCGCAGGTTTGTGTCCAGAATATAGACATTGGCTTTGAAGCGTTCATTGGGCGCTTCGGCGCTGGCATACCAATCGGTGACGATGACGCCGCCAAAGGGGTCGACTTGCGCGAGGGGCATAAAGTTGAGCGTCTCTAGACTAGCGCGCCAAAGATAAGAGTTAACGCCCATATTCGGCGCTTGCGCTGTGGCGCGGGCCTTTGAGACTTTTTTAGCTTTGCTTTTGCCAATGCCCAAAGTGCCGCAGCCGCCGAGAAGGACAGAGGCCATTAGGGATGAGGCCAAAAGGGCTGTAATGCGGGTCGGTTTCATAAAGAGCTCCGAAAAAGGGGTAAGCGTTCAAATCATTTCGGGCGTTATAGCACTTAATCTCGCCGCGCCTAGCCTTTCTGTCAGAAAATGACGCAGGGTAAAACGGCATAAACCCCCATAAAACCGCCTTGTTTTAGGATTTGTTAACCATTTTTTAGGATGCGGGGCGTCAATATTAACCTTTATGGCCCGCTGATTTGCAAGTGATTTGCGATCTGGCGCGTCTATCAGGTTTTGGGAGACCGTCATGCCGGGCTTAATTAGCGCAAAAACATTCTGGGTTCCGGTGGTCATTGCCGGCTTAGGCGCGATGACTGTGGCCAGCGCCCAGACATCCGGCTCGCCATTCGCGGTCAAGAAAAAGAAACAGGCCTGGGAGACCCCCGCGCCGGTTACGTCTGCGCCCACCACGCCCGCGCCCAGCGGTTCCAATTATGAGTACAAGCCCTCGCTCCAGCAATATGAAGGCGTTTCCGCGCCATTGGCAGGGCCGCCCCCAATACCTGCCCCAACAAGCGGCGCATATTTCCCGGGGCGCGAACAAGGCGGACAGGCACAACAATTGCCAAATTACAGCCAGACTCCAAATTACGCCCAAAACCCGAATTACGGGCAACCCGCCGCGCCCGGCCGCATGACGCAGCGGATTCCAGGGCAGAGAAAACAATTCATCAAACAGTCTTGGAAAAATAAATATGGTCTGGGCAAGGTCAAGCTCGCCTTTGACGGCTTTATTCGCGGCGGCGCGGCGGCGACCCAGCGCAAGAGCGCGGCGGGGAGTAATTGGAGCGAGGACTTCATCGGTGACGGTGCGGTCGAATTTGAAGCCAGCACAATCACTCAAGGCGGGCTGGAATATGGCGTCAATGTCGAAATCCGCGGGCAATATGATAAATACCGCAAAGGCTTTGGCGGCCGCGTTGGCGATTGCCCGCCCGGTATTGCCGGATGTAATTCGGTTTTGGTCGGCGGAACGCCCACCTCTGTGCGCGGCCATACCTCCCGCTTCTATACTTCGGGCCCGGCCAATCAAGACGAGGTTCAGGTCGGGATTGAAAGTTTGCATATCTTCCTGCGCTCCGCTTATGGCGATGTCACGGTCGGGCGCGATGACGGCGCGGCTTATCTGTTCTCGCTCGGCGCGCCGAGCTTGCTTGCGGTCAATGCGTCCAATTCGCCGGTGGACTATACTGGGCTGGACAGCGTCAAGACGGTTAATGACGCGTCGGGCTTTGCTGAAAAAATCACCTATACCAGCCCGCGCTTGCTCGGCGATCAAATCGGAGTCGGCGTGCAAATCGGCGTATCTTACGCGCCCGGTATTAATGTCTGCGGCGTTGATTATTGCGTCAAGAGCGATTTCAAAGACCCCTCCGGCGCCATCTCGCCTGACCTTGAAAACGTCATGGAGCTCGGCCTCTCGCTTGATCGTAAATTTGATAACGGCCTCGGGGTTGAAGTGACCGGCTCTTACGCCCGGGCCTCGGAACAAAGCGGGCTTGCCGCCTTTGATGACCTTAGCGCCTGGAATACAGGCATCGAAGTCACGCTCGCTGACTGGACTGTTGGCGGCTCTTATCTGCACAGCAATAACGGATTGAGTAACGGCGATTACACCGCCTATGACGCCGGCATCACTTGGAAGCCGTCGCAACTGGGATTCACCGCCAGCTATGGCCATGCCGAAGATGATAATATCAATCTCACCTCGGATCAATTTGTCCTTGGCGCGACCTATGAATTTAATAAATTCACCCTCGGAACCGGGGTGCAATATATTGAACGCAGCGCGCCTGTGCTAAGCGGCCTTGTTTTAAATAACGAAAAAGAGAAAGCCACGGCGCTGTTTGTCGAGGGCGGCTTTAAGTTCTAGGCGCAAAGCCGCTTATCCCCGCAAGGCCCGCCGCGCCGGAACCCGCGAGCTCATGCGCATTGGCGGCCGTAATTCCGCCAAGTGCGAAGACGGGAGCCTTCAAGGTTTTCACACTATTGGAAAAGCGCTTTAGGCCGATAGGGTCGCCTGCGCTTGGGCTTTGGCTATCGAAAACAGGCGAGACAAACAACCCGTCCAGCACGTCTAAACCACCCCTATAATCTCCCGCCTTTATTCCCGCCATGGTGATTAGCCAGTCAGGACACCGGGTGCGCCAGAGTGCGGGATCTCTCACGGCGGCATCGCGTCTAAAATGAACACCGTCCGCGCCGACCTCTATGGCGAGGTCAGGGTCATTGCCGATTAGAAATTGCTGCCGCCGTTCAAAGGTGATGTGGCGGAGAGCTTTGGCTTCTGCGGCGCGGCCTTCCTTGCCGAAGTGCCGATAGATAAGAGTTGCACCTTCGAGCAAAGCCTGCGCCGCAGATAAAACATCCGCTATGCGCGCCGGATCTGCCATTAAAATAAGCGGTGAGAGCCGCGAGGGATGAGGGCGGGCGGCAAATAATTTTGTTGCCGCGAGCGCGAGCGCATCGCTTCCCTTATAAGTCCATTCGGAGTAAGCTGTTTGCATGAGTGATGATAAATCCATAGCCGAGAAACGTGAGGATATCCTAGAGCGAATTGCGGCGGCTGCCAAGCGGGCAGGGCGGCCCGCCGCTGATGTGACATTAGTGGCGGTCAGCAAGGTGCAGCCTGATGAACGGATTGCCGATATGCTCAAAGCGGGACAGCGGGTTTTTGGTGAAAACCGGGTTCAAGAAGCACAAGCCCGTTGGGGGGAGCGATTTGCGGAACGCCGCGAAAACATCGAGTTGCGCTTGATAGGCCCACTCCAGACCAATAAGGCGGAAGAGGCGGTAAAGCTATTCGACGTTATCGAAACGCTCGACCGCGAAAAATTGGCCAAAGCTTTGCTGAAGGCGGCTGATAAAGCCGGGCGATTGCCGCGACTTTTAGTGCAGGTCAATACCGGCGATGAGGTGCAGAAATCAGGGATAGCGCCCAAAGATTTGGGCGCATTTCTAGCGCGGTTAAAGTCCGAATATGCCTTCACCCCCGAAGGCTTGATGTGTATCCCGCCGCAAGATGAAGCCGCGTCGCCGCATTTTTGGCTTTTGAAAACCCTCGCTGATGAAAATGGATTAAAAACCCTTTCCATGGGTATGAGCCAAGATTTTGAAACCGCCATTGAAGTGGGCGCAAGCCATGTGCGGGTCGGGTCGGCATTGTTCGGCGCGCGCATTTAGCCCCCGCTATTGCGCAGGCCATCCCTCCCCAATAATGTTCCCCGCCTTGAGCGGGGACCCCCTTGCGTTGGATTGCCGCGCATGAACGTGGGGAGGTCCCGGATAAGCCTTCAGCTTTCCGGGAACAGGTGTTTGTGGGCGGCCCCTTTCCTTCGAGACGCCAGCCAAGGGCTGGCTCCTCAGGATGAGGGCTGTTTTGTGCTTTTATCACCTCATCCTGAGGAGCCGTCGCAGGCGGCGTCTCGAAGGACGGTTAGCCTCCTCACAAAACCTCAACCGCCATCCCTGCCTTTTCCCGGCTGGAGCGTGCTGCTATTATGGCTCATGACGAGGAGGATGCGGCAGTGAACATCATAGTGATTGTTATTTGACCGGAGTCTTCGTGGAGGTACTCTTTGGACTTTACAAAGCCGTAGCTATCATAAAAACGTCGACCTATTTTGTTTTCCTTGAAAACATCTAGGGAAACCGACCCCTTTTGGCGGATCGCAAAATCCATCATTTCACGGCCTATCCCTTGTCCATGAAGGTTAGAGGCAAGAAAAATAGCCCCAACTTCGTTTTCAATAAGGGCGATAAACCCGGCGACTTTGCCGTCAATTTCTTTCACCCATATTTCTGCGAATTGAGGATAAA
>JAZGFA010000090.1:0-5400 GCA_036478975.1 Robiginitomaculum sp.
GGCTGACCCGCTCTGCACCAATCGCGCGGCCTATCATGAAATCTACGCTCGCCGACAGCATGGTCGCCGCCCAGGAATAAGCCGCCCCGTGCGCTGGCCCGAACGCCACCACCGCCCCCGCTATCAAAGCCCATTGCGGAACCCCGATAAAGGCGGCCAAAACAAATACTAAAATGGTTACGGGCAAAGCCCAAGCGGAGCCATTCACCGCGCTAAACCAGTTTTGCAAAGTCGACTCGTCAACCCCCAAATAGTGACGCCCCAAAATTATCATAGCAAAGACAAGCGTAAACATAGCGAGTGTCACGCCAATGGCGCGCACGGCCTTCTTATCTAGCTGGGTTATGAATCGTGAAAATGACATGGGTAATGCATAGCCCGTAATCGCAGACTGGCAAATAAACTTTGCGTTAGATTAGCGGGGCTTATCGCCGCGCCGCATTTTCTAGGGCCTTAAAATAGGGCTGAAGGTGGCCAATACGTCCCTCATTAGCCGCGACCACCACGATAAGGTCATGCTTTGCAAATATAGATGCGCTGACCAGCCACATCGTATTAGAGCCGGAATGGGAGAGCGTCCCATCGCCGCTTACGCCCCAGCCCATAGCATAATCACCATTTGGCCTGTGCAATTGGCCATAAATATTAGGCGGTAAAAATGTTCCATCTGCGCCATTGGCGCCGCGCATTTGGTCTATCAAGAATTTAGAATAGTCGGTCAGGTTCATATGCGCCCTGCCCGCCGAATTTATCGCTGGCGGGTTATCGGCCAGCGGCGGATGTTGGGGTTTTAACCGCCCAAAAAAAAGTCCACGCATATGGCCGCGCGGTTGATCAATTATGCCCGCTATTCCCGGCGGGCCAAAACCTGCGCTCTCCATGCCCAAAGTCGCAAATAGCCGCGTCTCTATCATATGCTCAAAACTGCTATCTTGCTGAACTTCCAGCATATGGGCCGCAAGAGTATAGCCCGCATTGGAATAAGAAAACCCCTCCGCCCCCCGCGGCTTGGCGAGCACGGCTTTGACATAGGTTTCGCGGTCAGCTTTCACGTCGCGCGCCCTATCCGTGCCCAGCAAGGTCATTGTGGTTTTAAGCCCCGCATTCGCCGTAAGGCCGGAGCGGTGGGTTAGCAGGTCGCGGTAAGTAACGTCAGCGTATTCCCCCGCCGTCGCCGCGCCGATAATATCGCCAAGCCTGTCATCCCAGCGCGCCTTGCCATCACTGACATAACGCCCAATCAATGCCGCGGTCATCGCTTTGCTATTGGAGCCAAGGTGCCAGACATCATCTTTGGTAAGCAGGGCGCTATCGCCATTGGCCCGCACGCCCGCTACACAAATCTGCGTCACCCCTGCGCTATTGGCGGTCATTATCGCCATGGCAGGAGCGCCGGACTGCTGATGCACATCGGCCAAAATCTCGCATAATGGCCGGTTCTCAATTGTCAAATTAGCCACGTGAAACGGCGTAGGTTTAGGCCGCAAAGCCATAAGGATGACCAAGATTAAAACGAGAAGTCCAAAAAAGGACAATATGATTTTAAGCGCTTTCATACCCTTTGATAACAGGCCGCTAAACCCTATGCAACATCGCCGCAAAGCCCTCGCGCTCCGCGTCCGTTACCGCGACGGGCCAGTCCTTGGCCTGTCCGCGAAACCAGGTATATTGGCGTTTGGCGAAGCGGCGGGTTTCGCGTTTGGCATGGCCTAGCCCCTCCTCCATGGTCATATCGCCGCTATTAACCGCCATCAGTTCGCGCAGGCCGATAGCTTTCATGGCGGGGAGCATGGGGTCTAGGCCTAAGGCGGAAATACGGGCCGCTTCCTCCATGCCGCCATTGCTCGCCATTTGGTCAAAGCGGGCATTAATGCGGCCATATAGCCCCTCGCGCTCTGGCAGCAGCACCATGCCCTGCCAATAGCCGCGCGGGATTAGCGGGCGCGTGGCCGCCTGCCATGCGCTGAGCGGTTTATCCGTGCCAAGGGCGACCTCGGTTAGGCGCAAAAGCCGCTGGGGGTCCTTGCCAAGTATGCGGGCAAAGGCGAGCGGGTCTAGGCGCGCGGCGGCCGCTTGCAGAGGCTCAATCCCGCGCTCTAGCAAGGCGGCGGCCTCGCGCTTTCCCGCCTCTGACGGGGCGGGAACTTTGGCAAGTCCTTGGGTTAAAGCTTTGAAATATAAGCCGGTTCCGCCAATGACAATCGGCACGCGCCCGCGCGCGAGCACGTCGATAATCACCGGCTCAACCTCGCCTAGCCATTGGCCAACCGAATAGCGCACGCTTGGGTCAATATGGCCGAATAAATGGTGCGGCACGCTCGCTTCTTCGGCGGCGCTTGGGCGGGCGCTTAGGATGCGCAGGTCGGAATAGACTTGCAAGGCATCGGCGTTGATGACCTCTCCGCCGATTTTTTTGGCAAGTTTTATCGCCATAGCGCTCTTGCCGCTCGCCGTGGGGCCTGCAATACAGGCAATCTGATTCATCAATGACATAAGGCGGCTTACCCGTGACAGCGACAAATATCCAGAGCCTAACGACAATAGTTGTTTTGCCCGTCCGCGACGCCCGCGCCTTTGCCGCCGCCGAGGGCCTGTGTTTTGGCCCTAGCGCCGATCTTGACGGGTACCGCGTTTTAGCGCAGGGCCGCGCTTTTGAATTCACCAGCAAGGGGAGCGACCAAAACGCCCTGCGCGCGCGCCTATCCGGCGCGGGCATTAGCGCCGATATTTGCGTCATGCCAAGTGCGGGCCGCAAGAAACGCCTGCTGATTTGCGATATGGACAGCACGTTAATCGGCCAAGAATGTATTGACGAGCTAGCCGATTTCGCCGGCGTTAAAGCCTATGTTTCCGAAATTACCGAGCGGGCCATGCGCGGGGAACTTGATTTTGAAGCGGCGTTAAAAGAGCGCGTTGGCCTGCTTAAGGGATTGCCGCTAGAAAATTTGCAAAAATGCTATGATGAGCGCATTGCCCTAAACCCCGGCGCGCGAACCCTTGCTCGCACCATGGCAAAGCATGGCGCCAAAACCGTTATCGTCTCCGGCGGGTTTACGTTTTTCTCTAGCCGCATAGCGGCGAACGCCGGCTTTAGAGTCCACCAAGCCAATGTGCTGCTCGATGACGGAGCGGCGCTGACGGGCGCGGTGTCCATGCCGATATTAGGGCGAGAGGCCAAGGCCGAGGCCCTGCGCCATCACAGCGAGACCCTTGGCGGGGCGAGCGCGGCAATCGCCATTGGCGACGGAGCGAATGATTTGGCGATGATAAATGCCGCAGGCCTTGGCATAGCCTATTACGCCAAACCCGCCGTAGCCGCCGCTGCCCATTGCGCGATAGAGCATACGGATTTAACCACGGCGCTGTTTTACCAAGGCTATAGCGAAGATGAATTCGCGCAGGGTTAGCTCTCGCTAAATATCGCATAAAACAGCGAGGTTCCGCCGCGATTAATCAGCAGCATGATAGGGCGGCCACTGTCTTTCGCCGCGTCTACCGCCGCTTTAAACTCGGCGACATTGGCGACAGGCTCAAATTCGACTTCTTCGATAACGTCGCCAATGCGCAGCTTTCCAGAGGCGTCACTTTTGCTGTCAATATTATCAATGCGCAGGCCATTGGCCTCGCCGTGAATACGGTATTTGCGGCGCACGGGGGGCGTAATAGTTTGCACGCTGAGGCCAAGGGCGGCGGATTTTTGCACCTCGCCATTATCGGCGTCATCGGCCCTCGTGGATTTTTCTTTTAGCCGCTCAATGGTGATTTTTGCCGTGCGGGTTTTGCGCTTGCGCATATAGGTAACGTCCACCACGGCGTCGATTTTTGTCAGGGACACTAACAGAGATAGGTCTGAAGATTTTTCTAGCCGCTCCCCGCCGTAAGTTAGCAGTAAATCGCCGCGCTTTAGCCCCGCATTTGCCGCAGGCCCGCCCTTTGAAACCTTGGTGACTAGCGCGCCATAGGGCGCATCGAGCTTAAAGCTTTTAGCATGGGCGGCACTGACCTCTTGCACATTAACCCCCAAATATCCGCGCCGCGTTTCGCCATATTCGCCAAGCTGGTCAATCACATGGGAGACGATATTGGACGGGGTGGTGAAACTAATGCCAACCGAGCCGCCGGACGGGGATAAAATAGCCGTGTTCATGCCGACGACCTTGCCGCTCATATCAAATAATGGCCCGCCGCTATTGCCCTTATTAATCGCCACATCGCTTTGGATGAAATCATCATATTTGCCATGGGAGATATTACGGTTTCGCGCCGAGACAATGCCCGCCGTGACCGAGCCGCCATAGCCAAAAGGATTACCAATCGCCATCACCCATTCGCCGACATCGGCGCTGTCACTATCGGCCCATTCCACGAACGGGAACGGCTCGTCACGCTCAATTTTTAGCAAAGCCACATCGGTCTGCACGTCGCGGCCTAATAATTTAGCCACGTAATTATCGCCATTGGGAAAGGTCACTTCGATAATATCGGCTTCGTCAATAACGTGATTATTAGTGGCGATATGGCCGGCCGCATCAATGACAAAACCGGAGCCTAGGGAGGAGGAAACCCGCCCTTCCCCATTGCCGAAAAAATCGTTGAACCGCTCTAGCGGGGAATCCTTGGGAAACTCGGGCATGTCCACATTGGCTTCGATATTTTGCGAGGTGGAGATATTGACCACGGCGGGGCTAAGGCGTTTGGCGAGCGTGGCAAAGCTTACGGGGCGATCAATGCCGGGGCCGGACAATGGACCAGATAATGCGCCTGCGCCCTCTACGGCGCTTTGGGCGCTCGCGAGCGGAGCAAGAGCGAGCATGGCAGGCAGAATAAGCGGCGTAAGCAAGTGGCGCATTATCAGGCTCCGTTAAATGTGAAACGCATCATCAACAATGTAAAAGGCACGCGCAAGCATTTCGCGCAGGCCATAATTTTAGCGGCGGCGTTTTTTGCCGAACTGGTCATCAAGATAGGACAGATAGTCACTATCGGGCGACAGGATGTAAGACGTCTTTTTGCCAAGGCCGCGCTTATAGGCTTCCATTGTCCGGTAAAAAGCAAAGAATTCCGGATCCGCGCCATATGCGTCGGCGTAGATTTTATTGGAAAGCGCATCCCCTTCACCGCGAATGGCTTGGGCCTTACCCTTAGCATCGGCGAGTATAATCGCCGCTTGCTTGTCGGCGTCGGCGATGATTTCGTTCTTACGTTTATTGCCTTCGGCCCTGTGTTTACGGGCTACTTTTTCTCGCTCGGATTTCATCCGGTTAAACACGCTATCGGCCACTTTAGCCGGAAGCTCAGCCTTCTTAATACGCACATCTGTAATGACGATGCCATTATCGGAATCGCGCGCGGTTTGGTTGGCAATGGTTTTGATTTCTTCCATTAGCTCAGAGCGGCGAC
>JAZGFA010000091.1:0-5263 GCA_036478975.1 Robiginitomaculum sp.
GCATACATCACTTCGCGCGGGTGCTCTTTGGTGACATTGACCGTGCGAATACCCGGCGCGACTTTACGCGCGAGGTCAAGACGCCAATCATTGACATCGGTCAACATGATGCGCCGCGCCCCTGCCCTTTGCGCCACCGCCGCCGCCATAATCCCGATAGGGCCAGCGCCGGTTATCATCACGTCTTCGCCGACCAAATCAAAGGCGAGCGCCGTATGCACCGCATTGCCAAGCGGGTCTAAAATAGCGGCAATATCAAGGTCAAAATCATCGCCGAGCGGGATGACGTTAAATTCCGGCAGGGCCAAATATTGCGCGAACGCTCCCGGCAGGTCGACGCCAATGCCTTTGGTACCCGGATCCAAATGGGTACGGCCCGCGCGGGCATTGCGGCTTTTATTGCCGACCACATGGCCTTCGCCGCTGACAAAGTCGCCGACTTTCACCCGCTTAACCGTAGAGCCAATCGCCGCGACTTCGCCGCCATATTCATGGCCAATGGTCAGGCCGACGGGCACATGTTCCTGCGCCCATTCATCCCATTTATAAATATGCATATCCGTGCCGCAAATCGCGGTTTTGTGAATTTTTATCAGCACTTCATTGGGCGCGATTTTTGGCACGGGCACGTCTTGCATCCACAGGCCTTTTTCGCCTTTGGCCTTAACGAGGGCTTTCATGGTTTTGCTCATTTAAATAACTCCCAAGTCTTTGCCGATTTTGGTGAAGGCGGCAATGGCGCGGTCAATGTGATCGAATGTGTGGGCGGCGCTCATCTGGGTGCGGATGCGGGCATTGCCCTTGGCGACGACAGGATAGAAAAATCCGGTGACGTAAATGCCTTCATCAAGCAATCTCGCCGCCATGTCTTGGGCCAGTTTCGCCTCCCCTAACATGACGGGGATAATCGGATGCTCCCCTGCTTGCAGGGTGAAGCCGGCGGCCTCCATGCCCGCGCGAAACCGCTTGGCGTTTGCAAATATCCGCGCGCGTAAATCATCGCCGTTTTGCGCAAGGTCAATCGCCTTAAGGCTCGCCCCGACGAGGGCGGGGGCTAGGCTATTGGAAAACAAATAGGGCCGAGAGCGTTGGCGCAGCATATCCACCACCGCTTTGCTAGCGCAGGTAAACCCGCCCATCGCCCCGCCTAGCGCCTTGCCCAGCGTGCCGGTCAGAATATCCACGCGGCCCAAACAGCCCAGATGCTCCGCCGTGCCGCGCCCGCCCGCGCCCATAAATCCGGTAGAGTGACAATCATCGACCATGACCAGCGCGCCAAATTCCTCGGCCAAATCACAAATTTGCGGCAGCTTGGCGATAAATCCGTCCATGGAGAAAACCCCGTCCGTGGCAATCATAATGCGCCGCGCGCCGCCGTCTTTCGCCGCGACAAGCTGCGTCCGTAAATCATCCATATCGCTCGTTTTATAACGAAAGCGCGCCGCCTTACACAGGCGGATACCGTCAATGATAGAGGCATGGTTGAGCGCGTCGGAAATAATCGCGTCGCGTTTATCAAGCAAAGGCTCAAACACTCCGCCATTAGCGTCAAAGCACGCCGCGTATAAAATCGCGTCCTCATAGCCCAGCCAGTCGGCGAGCTTTTGCTCTAGCTCGCGGTGAATGGTCTGGGTTCCGCAAATAAAGCGCACGCTTGCCATGCCAAAGCCGTGGCTAGAGAGCGTATCGGACGCGGCTTTAATAAGGTCAGGGTGGTCGGCGAGGCCGAGATAATTATTGGCGCAGAAGTTTAAAACCTCACGGCGGCTCCCGCCCTCATCGACGGTAATCTGCGGCGATTGCTTGCCAGTGATAAGGCGCTCAGACTTATAAAGCCCCGCCGCTTTAATCTCGGATAGCTCCGCGCTTATGTCACTGTAAAAAATTTCTTTGCTCATTACCGGCTCCCTGTTAGGGCAGGCTAACAAAGAGAGGCGCGAAACGTTAGGGGTAATTTGGATTTATTTTGGGATTATTTGCCTATTTAGGATGGCATTTTTCGCCCTATATAGACTAATTAACCGTCAAAACCCGCACGCGCGATACGGCCTTTTCGCCAAGGGCATTGACCACGCTGAGCGTATAAAATCCTGCGCTGTCGGGCCGCCAAATGACGCGGCCAGAGCTAGCCTGCTTCGCCATGGGTTTGCCGTCCACATACCATGTCAATTTACTGCGATTAGGCGAGCGCGCCGAGAGGGACACGCCGCGCGCGGTTTCGCCAAATGCGCTTACCGCCACTTCGGAGCGGTCGGGCGGGAATAGAATGACCGGCAATTCACTGACTACGCCCTGAATATCGGCCAGCCCCTTTGGCGCCCTGTCCATTTTGGCGTAAGCGATAGAGGTTTCACTGCGGCCTAATTGCGCGAACACGTCATAGAGCAAAGGCGCGGCGCTTTTGCGGCCCGTTTGCCCCGGAAGCGGGCCGCCATCCGCCCTGCCCGTCCAGATAATCACTGTCCATTTATCGGTGTAGCCCGCTGCCCATGCGTCGCGATAGCCATAAGACGTGCCGGTTTTATAGGCGATTGGCGGCGCGGTTTTAGTTAGCCAAGGCGGCACCCGCCCTTCTGGCGTAGGCGCTTGGCGCAGGATTTTCGTAATCCGCGCCGCGCTTTGTTTCGACAGTAGCGGATAGGCTTGATCGGTTGGCGCGTCGTTTTCAGTCCAATTGAGCGGCCGCGCAATGCCGCCATTGGCAAGCCCCGCATACAGCACCCCAAGTCCCTCCGATGATACGCCGACCCCGCCAAGCGCCACGGCTAGCCCGGCCTTGCCGCCAACCTGTTTGGGCACGGTAAGCTTTATGCCCGTAGCGCGCAGGGCGGCTTCAAAACGCGCCTCGCCCACTTGCTCAAGCGCGGCAACGGCGGGCACATTTAGGGAATGTTGCAGCGCCTGCGCCGCCGTGACCTTGCCGTGATAGCGGCGCGAGAAATTCTCCGGCTGATAGCTGCCAAAACGGGTCGGCGCGTCGAGGATGCGCGTGCCCGGCGCGGCTATGCCGTCATCAAAGGCCAGCCCGTAAATAAACGGCTTTAGGGTCGAGCCGGGGGAGCGCGTGCGCGTCGCCATATCAATCCAGCCGCCCGGACGCTCCCGCCCCGCAGAGCCGATAGAGGCGCGCACTTGGTTGCGCTCATTCTCTATCACCAAAATAGACAAATTCATCGCCGCGTCTTTGCCGGTGACAAAATGGCGCGCCAGTTTTTCGAGCCGCCTTTGCAGATTGCCATCAAGGGTCGTTTGTATCTGGTGGTTTCCCGTATCGCCGCTCGCCAGCCTTTGGGCCGTAAGCCAGCCATTTTCCGGCAGGGGCAAGCGGCGGCTCGGCACACTCGCCTCTTTGGCCTCGCGGGTTTGGCGGGCGGTCAGAAAACCCGCCTGTTCTAATTTATCCAAGATTTCATCGCGGGCGGCGCGGGCGGCTTTGGGGCGCAAATCAGGGCGGCGGGCTTCCGGCGCTTGCGGCAAGGCAATCAGTAAGGCTATTTGCGCATCGGTGAGCCGCTCTGGCTCTTGGCCGAAATAGGACAGGCTCGCCGCGCGCACGCCCTCAAGATTGCCGCCATACGGCGCATGGGTTAAATAATGCTTGAGGATTTCGCGCTTGCTAAGGCGCATCTCATATTGGGCGGCGCGCAAGCTCTCTATCGCCTTGGAGCCTAATGTGCGCGGACGCGGTTCTAACTGCCTTACAAGCTGCATGGTCAGGGTTGATGCGCCCGATTGCGCGCGGCCTGATTTCGCCCATGTTAGGCTCGCCCGCCCCACGGCAATGGGGTCAACCCCGCCATGGCCGTAAAACCTTTTATCCTCAATGGTAATTAAAGCTGCGACAAAACGCGGGTCGAGCGTCTCCATATTAGGGGCAATGCGCCAGCGGCCATTTTCCACCGTAAAGCCCGACAGCCATTTACCCTGACTATCCGTGACCACCGTAGACACGGCGTCTGCCCGCGTGAGCGGCGGCGGCAAAAGCGCATTGCCGCCAATGGCCGCGAGCGCAAAAGCGCTCACGCTCCATTTTAGCCAGAGTGGCCATTTTACGCGAAACGAAGAGACGATTTTCACCCTAGCCTTTAGGGGCAACGCTAATGGTCATGCGTCCTGCCTTGGTCACGGCTTGGGCATCGGGGCGATACATGTCCTCAATGCTGGCGCCCGGAACAATGAAGTCACCCGCCGTTACCGCGCGCACAATATAGGCGGCGCGGTAAGTTTCTCTGCGCTCGGTTTTCAGCGAGGCGACAAAGCGGTCATCGCGGGCTTCTATCACATCAAAGCTTGAGATTTTGCCAAGCCACGCATAGGGGCCATCATCATCCTCGTCATCATCGTTATAATAATCGTCATCATCGTCATAGGACTCGCCGTCACGCTTGCGCAGCAGGGTTTCAATCTCAACCCCCGCCGGCAAAAGGTCAGCAATGACGATTTGACGTTCACGGTTAATCAGAGAGTTAAACTCTAAGGAGACAACCATCTGGTCGCCGCGCGCTACTTTGGACATATCGACGGGCTTACCATCCATAGTCAAAATACGCTTGGTCATTTCAAGCCCCTGCGCAAAGGGAAGCGGCGCTTTGAGCGGCGTGCCCGTTGTGCTGATAGTCAGCAAAATCGACTCCTCACCCGTATTGGTGATAACCGGTTTAGCCTCTAGGCCTTTCGCGTAAAGATGGCCGCGATGTTTGTCATTGAGGGCGATATTCTCGCCCGTCACATGCACGCTATCCGCATCTTTCATTAAAGCGCGAATGGCGAGAACCACGCGCACTTTTTCTTGCGTGTGCAGCCTAGACGGCTCCTTAAGGTCCGCGTCAAAAGCTTTTATCAGCGCCTCCTCATGGTCATTATTACCGACCTCAGCCGCCAGAGCGATAAGCCCCGCCGTGTCGCGCAAAGGCGATTGGTAATAATCGCGCTCATCGCTATAGCCTAGCGCGCTCGCCGCATCATTAAACGCGGCGCGGCTACGCACCTTATCGCCCATCATCGACAGGGCCGCGCCAATATGGCCATAGCCCATTGCGCTTTTCATATTGCCGCCTTGATTGTCGTAGAAATAGCGCATTTTAGAGAGGTCGCCCTGCCCGGCTCTCGCGAGGATATAATGGGCGTAAGCGGCGGCTTCGGCGCTTCTTTGCGTGCGATAGCTACTCTGCCAGCTTGAATAGCTGCGGCCATAATCATAATTGACCGAAGGATAGCTTTCGAGTTTGATAACTTCCTTCAGCCCATTATAGGCGGTCTGCAT
>JAZGFA010000092.1:0-5390 GCA_036478975.1 Robiginitomaculum sp.
TGGATTTCACCCCTAATGGCAGGCACCTTATTTTTTGGGCTGGCGGAAAAATTCGCAAACTCAACATGAAAACCGGCAAGACCAAAACCATAGAATTTTCCGTGCGCGACAGCCGCACGGTCATGGCCCCGCCGCGCCCCAAGGTCGAAGTGTCCCCCGACAGCTTTGACACGAAAATGATGCGCTTTGTGCAGGCTTCACCCAATGGCAATAAAACCGTGTTTGAAAGCCTTGGAAAACTCTATGTAAAACATGGGACGCGCAGCAAATCCGTGCGGCTTACCGCCCTGCCCGATGACGTGAAAGAGCTTTACCCCTCTTGGTCACGCGACGGGTCGCGCATTGTATTTACTACATGGACGGACGCGGACCTTGGCGCGGTGCGCTCCATCGCCGTCACGGGCGCGGACATTAAAACCCACACCAAACAGCCGGGCCATTACTTCCGACCAAGCTACTCCCCCAATGGCAAAACCATTGTGTTTGAAAAGGGAAGCGGCGGCTATATCACCTCCGGACTTTGGTCAGCCGATAGCGGCATTTACAAAGTGTCCTCCAAACGCGGCAAGCCGGTACTTGTCACCTCCCAAGGCGAAAACCCGCATTTTGGCAAGGCCAATGACCGCATATTTGTCACCACAAGCGAAGACAAGGCGCGGGTACTTAAAAGCTTTGATATGTCCGGCGAAAAGCCGCGCACCCATGCCACATCAGCAATGGCGCAAAGCTATCTCATGGCCCCTGATGGGCGCCATATTGCCTTTCGCGAGAACTATAATCTCTACGTCATGCCCACCCTTAACGGGGCTGGCACAATGGCGGCAGGCGCTAAGGCGAGCGCGGTTCCGGTTAAGCAAGCTTCAGCCGGCGGCGCGACCTATCCGGCATGGTCTGACGGCGGCAAAGTTTTAAACTGGAGCCTTGGCCCGGTTATTTACAAGGCCAACACGGCGGCAATTTTAAACGGCGACGACGCGCCAGAAACCGGCATTAATCTATCACGCAAAATTACAGCGGACCGCCCAAGCGGAACTGTCGCCCTTATCGGCGCGCGCATTATCACCATGGCTGATGGCGATGGCGGCGTGATTGAGGATGGGGTCATCCTTATCAAAGATGGCCGTATCACCCGCGTTGGAAGCGAAGGCTCCTTCGCTATTCCCGCCTCTGCCAAGCGCGTGCTTGTGCATGGCAAGACCATTATGCCCGGCCTTATCGACGCCCACGCCCACGGCCCGCAAGGCACGGACGAGCTTATCCCGCAGCAAAACTGGAGTGCCATAGCCCATCTAGCCCTTGGCGTTACCACAGTGCATGACCCCTCAAGCCGCGCCAGCGAGATATTTGCCGCCAGTGATTTGCAGCGCGCGGGCAAATTGCTCGCCCCGCATATTTTCTCTACGGGCGAAGTAATTTACGGCGCCAAGGCCCCGGGGTTTTTCGCCTCCATCGACAATGCCGAGGATGCCAGCGCCCATGTGGCGCGCCTAAAGGCTCAAGGCGCCCATAGCGTGAAAAACTATAACCAACCGCGCCGCGAACAGCGCCAACAGGTCGTCAGCGCCGCGCGCGCGCAAAACATGGCCGTGGTCGCCGAGGGCGGTTCGCTGTTTCATATGGATTTATCCATGGTCGCCGATGGCAATACCACGATTGAGCATAATCTGCCCCAGTCAGAGCTTTATGATGATGTCATCCAGTTTTATAGCGGCTCTAACGTGTCCTATACGCCGACATTGATTGTCACCTATGGCGGGCTGAGCGGGGAGCGTTATTACTACCAAGACAGTAATGTGTGGGAGCACCCTATTCTCTCCAAACATGTGCCGCCAAATATATTGCAGCCAGCCTCCGTGCGCAGGGAAACCGCGCCCGAGAGCGATTACGCCGACGCGGTTAGCGCCGCTACGGCGAAAAAGCTTATGGAGGCCGGCGTGCGCGTTAGTATTGGCGCCCATGGACAGCGCGAAGGTTTAGGCTCCCATTGGGAAATGTGGTCTTTTGTGCGCGGCGGCATGAGCCCGCTGCAGGCGCTAAAAACCGCCACGGTTAATCCGGCTAGCGCCCTGGGCTATAGCGACGATATTGGCTCGCTAGAGGCGGGCAAACTCGCCGACCTCATCATCATGAGCGACAATCCGCTCGACAATATCCGCAACACTGACCACATCGAATATGTGATGATTGGCGGGCGTTTATATGAGAGCGAAACCATGAATGAAATTGTCACAGGAGACAGCAAACGCGCCCCGTATTTCTGGGAGTAGAATTCCTAACGCGCGTTATGGTTTACATGGCTGCATCGCTTTGCTGATTTCAGAGCTCCCTTCCGCGTCCTTATGGCATTGCGGAGCGGCGCGCATCCCGGCTGGCATGCTCAAAAGATTAAGCAGTTTTCTCATATGAATGCGGGGCCATAAGGCCCCGCATCTAATCGTAATATTAGGCTAAACCGAAACTTACTCGAAGCGGTATTTCAGGCGCACGCCCATGGTGCGCGGGGTCAAGACATTAACTTGGAAACTGCGCACTGTCGCGCCTGATACGGTTTGGTTGCTTAAGGCGCTACCTTGGACGCCGGTTTCGGCATATTCATTCAGCAGGTTATTGACATAACCCGTAACTGACCAATTATCCGCATCATAAACTACGGATGAATTAGCTACGCCAAAGGCGTCAAGCGTATGCCTATTGCCGCGGCCACCGGTGATGGAGAGCACGTCACTTTGCCAAGAATACCCGCCATTAAAGTGCAACTCATTACCGCTCGCGAGCGGGTAATCATAGCTAGCAAAAACCGAATATTGGGTTTCCGGTGAACCCGGAAGGCGGTCGCCAACCTCACCGTCGATAAAGGCTGTTGAGAAACCGCCGCCCGGCACGATTGTGCGGATGAGGGATGGAACAGCTTCGGTTAGCTCAGTTTTTGTATGGCTTAGGCTACCGCGCAAACGGAAGGCATCGGAAATGCGCCAGTCACCATTAAGCTCAAAGCCTTTGGACTCTGCGCCGCTAGCATTAATCGTAATCGGAATGGATGCATTTACCGAAGCGGACGACACTTGCGGGTCAATCCAATCGACATAAAATAGCGCGCCGTTAAGCGTAAGCGCCCCGTCTAGCCATTTGGTTTTCGCGCCAAGCTCGTAATTGGTCGTGGTATCTGGGAAATATTCCAGCTCATTGAACTGGGCTATATCACCCGCATTAGGACCAAATTGCTGCCCTGGGACAAGGCCGCATTGGCCTTGATTACCGGCCATGAATACATCTGGACACGGCGTTAAACCATTCGAGGCACCGATGCGGTAGCCTTCGCTGATTGTGCCATATACCATATTGCCATTGCCAAGCTTATAGGAAGAGTTGACCTTAAACAGCGTGCCATCATAGGCCTGATTAAGCGCAATATCTAGATCTCCATTTGCACTAAGCGGGAATGGAGCAAAACTTGCCGGCTCAAAATACGGGAAATAAACCGTACTCTGTCCATCAACCGCGCCTGCGTTTTCTAGCGTATATTCATATGCGCGTCCGCCAAGGGTCACGTCCCACGCATCGGTAATATCAAAACCGATTTCACCAAAGAAGGCTTTTTCTTCAAGCTCGCTACGGCTAACCGAGAAATATTCCAGATCGTTTAAATCCGTACGGAAGCCATTTGCCGCGCCATAGCCTGGTGTGAACTCTGATGACTGGCCAGCGGCTTTTTCTTTGTTATAAAACGCGCCTACAATCCAGTTATAGCGTGCATCACCCGTGGATACGAGGCGGACTTCTTGGTTGATAAATTCGCTTTCTTCCTCTTCACGTGTGAAGGAGGTGAAAGTTGGAAATGTCTCATAGCTATATTCCAGACCAATCAAAAGATCGGTTTGGTCACGCTGTCCGATTTCTTCGTATTTGCCAAGGCCTGTGGCTGAGGTTAGCTCCGCAAAACCAAGGTCTGCGGTGACTTCGAGGGCCAGCAATTGGCTTTTCTCTTTATTCGGCTCACGCACGCGGCTTGGGGATTCATAATCACCCGTTGCTAGTACGCCGCGGCGGCCCGATGTGGTGCGCCCTTCATTATCTTCATTTTGGAAATGATAAGTCAGGGTTGCGTCAAGATAGTCGGTCGGCTCAAAGCGCGCAGCGATACGGCCAGAAAATACGTCTTGGCCATTGGCGTCTTCAATAGGGTTGATATTCGCCGCGCGGCCCGCAGCCGTGGTTGGGTCGGGCTCTGAAAAACCAATCGCTTTAACCACATGGTTATAATCAATAAAGCCCGCATCATGGCTATGATCTAATGAGCCGCGAAGCGCGAAATTATCAGAAATTGGCAAGTTAAAGGTAAAGCCCGCATTGCCGCTTAGGCTCGCGCTTTCCTGGGTTGCCGATACGCCGGCGCGCAATTCAAACATTTCGCCGCTAAAATCTGGCTTGTTCGGGATATAGCGAATAGCGCCACCCATTGTGCCCGCGCCGTAAAGCGTACCTTGTGGCCCAAGCAGAACTTCGACGCGCTGTAAATCATTGAGGTTTAAATCAAGAGAGAGTGGAACCTCGCCCAAATAGGTCGCAACCGTTCCGCCCGTACCATTACCGCTGCCTTGGCCAAGCGGGTTGGCGTTAATGCCGCGCACGATAAGCACATTACCATTACGGCCGCCTTGGTCGACAACGTTAATGCCGGGAACATAGGCCAGCACTTCGGAAATTTCCGTAAAGCCTTGTTCTTCAAGGTTAGCCGCGCCAATGGCGGAAATGTTAATCGGAATATCTTGCACGGTTTCCGCGCGGCGCGTCGCCGTAACGATAATTTCGTCGGTTACGTCCTGCGCCACGGCCGGAGCAGCAAAGCTCGCCCCAACAATACAAAGCGTCAAAGCGCTCGCGGTGGTTTTTAAATTCTGTTTCATGGAAATCCCCGTTGTTTGGTCGGCTACCAAGGGCTGGTCCGTCATCCAGTGTAAATACGTTTAAAACATCCCTATATTTACCCCCTATGTCAATAATTATCGCGCGGAAACACGCGTATATAGGGACATGTGACAATTTAGAGACAGGCAAGCCAGCACGCGCTTAAACCTCAAACCTGAATATGCTCATACCGCGGGCGCGCTCATCAAAGCTAAGTTTGCGGCTAAGCGGAGCATGGGCGCGCTGGCGGCAATTTTCGCGCTCGCACAAATGACAATTTACGCCGATGGGCGTGGGGTCAAGATTATCGAGGTTCATCTTGCGCGCATAGGTAAGGCGCGGGGCGTAGGCGATATCGCAGCCAATCCCAATCGCCAGTTTTTGCGCCTCACGTCCATGACCGCCCCCGGCCCGGGTCACGGTTCTGGCTATGGAAAAATAAATTGTCTCGTCCGGCATTTCAATGATTTGCGTGCGCACGCGCT
>JAZGFA010000093.1:0-9019 GCA_036478975.1 Robiginitomaculum sp.
ATCGGCCGCCCTTGACGCGCTCGCGCAAACCGAAGCGCGCCTTAAGCAGGCCGAAGGCGAGGCCCGCGACGCCAGCCAAGCCCATAATAGCGCCCGTGAAAACCGCGCCGCCGCCCAGGCCCGCCTAACCGCTGCGCAGGAGCGCCAAGTGGAGACTAGCGCCCGTATTAATGAAACGCTTAATTGCGAACCCGCCGATTTGCCGGAGCAGCTTGGGGAGCTTGACGCGGAGAGCAAGCTCGCCGAAGCCGATATTGAGAAAAAGCTAGAGCGCATGTCCCGTGAGCGTGAAAATATGGGCGCGGTCAATCTGCGCGCCGACGAGGAAGCGGAAGAGCAAGAAAACCGCATGAACGCGATGAATGATGAGCGCGCCGACCTTATTGCTGCCATTGCCCGCCTGCGCGAAGGCATTGACGAGCTAAACACCGAAGGCCGCGAGCGTCTGTTAAAAGCGTTCGATACGGTCAATGGACATTTTGGCCGCCTGTTCACCACATTATTTGGCGGCGGTCACGCCAGCCTTGCCCTAACCGAATCAGATGATCCGTTAGAGGCGGGATTAGAAGTGATGGTTAGTCCTCCGGGTAAGAAATTAGGCTCCATGTCGCTGATGTCGGGCGGAGAGCAGGCTTTGACGGCGACCGCGCTTATCTTTGCGGTGTTTTTATCCAATCCAGCCCCGATTTGCGTACTTGATGAGGTCGATGCCCCGCTTGATGACGCCAATGTGGCTCGATATTGTAATTTGCTCGATGAAATGGTCAAATCTACCGAGACCCGCTTCATCACAATCACCCATAACCCGGTGACCATGGCGCGTATGGACCGCCTTTACGGCGTGACCATGGCAGAGAAGGGCGTCAGTACGCTCGTTTCCGTCGATTTGACCGTGGCAGAGCGTTTAACGGCGGTAAAATAGGGCTTTTTTTGCCCCAAATTGCCCCAATGTCAGCGGGGATAAGAAATTAACTGTTATAAAAAGCTATAATCTTATTAAAATCAAAGGCTTAGCCATATCATGGCGGCTGTTGACAGGGGGGTATAGCGAGTCTAGTTTGCGCGCGTCTTGGGAGGGGAAACTCGCTTAAGGTTTAGGCGTTTGGCTATGGAAGAAAAGAGCTGTCAGTTTTGAAAACGCCACAGGATTTAGACGATTTAGAGGGCCGCATTGAAGCGGCTCAGGCAAAACGTCCAAAACCGGTGGAAGATAACGGACAAGGGTCTCTTTTAGGCATGGCTTGGCGGCTTTCGACCGAATTAGTGGTCGCAGTTATGGTGGGTGGCGCTCTCGGTTACGGGGTTGACTACTTTGCTAAGACAGCGCCCTGGTTTATGGTCGGGGGATTATTTTTAGGGCTGGCTACCGGCGTTCGTAATACGTTCAGACTTGCTGAACGGATGGACCAAGTAGCCAAAGACGCCAAACAGGCCTCTGACGCACGTCAGGGCGAATAGAGATTTAAGGAGAGGGCGCGTGTCAAACGATCCCATGCACCAGTTTAAGATTGAGCCCATTATTGAGGGCCGTCAAATTGGTATTATCGATACGACATTTACCAACTCCTCCCTTTGGATGGTGTTGACCGTTATCGCTATCGTCGCATTCCTCGCGCTGACCGCGCGCAAAAAGCTGATTCCGGGCCGTATGCAGTCCGTGGGCGAGCTGTCCTATGAATTTGTCGCCGATATGGTGCGCTCTTCAATTGGGCCGGAAGCGATGAAGTTCTTCCCCTTCGTCTTTACCCTGTTTTTCTTTGTGCTGTTTTCTAATATTTTGGGCATGAACCCTTACGGCTTTACCACCACATCCCATTTGGCCGTGACCATTGCGCTCGGCCTTTTCACCGTCGGCATGGTGGTTGTTGTCGGCATTATGAAGCATGGCCTAGGCTTTTTTAAGCTCTTTGCCCCCGCAGGCCTGCCGCTTCCCATGTATCTTATTATTATTCCGATTGAGATTATCTCATTCTTATCGCGCCCGCTTTCGCTGGCCGTGCGTCTGTTTGCTAATATGCTCGCAGGTCACGTCATGCTTAAAGTGTTTGCGATTTTCATTGCGTTCCTTGTGGGTAAGGGCGGCATTATGGCCGCCGGCGCAATCGTCCCAATTCTTGGAACCACAGCGATTATCGCGCTGGAGTTTCTCGTGGCCTTTTTGCAAGCCTTTGTGTTTGCGATTTTGGCCTGTGTCTATTTGAACGACGCTTTCCACGTCGAGCATTAATTATTATCAGATCTTAAAAGGAGATTTATCATGGAAGCAGAAGCAGCAAAATACATCGGTGCGGGCCTAGCGGCAACAGCGCTTATCGGAGCCGGCATTGGTATTGGCAACGTATTCTCAAGCTATCTTGCGGGCGCATTGCGTAACCCGTCAGCGGCTGATAGCCAGCGTACTAACCTTCTCTTGGGCTTTGCCCTTTGCGAAGCGACAGGCCTATTTGGTCTGGTTATCGCCTTTATCATCCTGTTCGCTTAGAACGTGATTAGAGCGGCCCCTAGGGCTGCTCACCTTAAATACAGGAGGCCTATGTGGCTGACACGCACGCATTAGAGGCGGGCCATGGTGAGGCGACTCACGAGGCCGCGCAGGCTAGCGGAGGCTTGCCTCAGCTAGATTTCTCGACATGGTCAAGCCAGATCTTCTGGCTCGTCATCACATTCGGGATTCTGTATTTTATTCTTTCCAAATTTATCTTGCCGGCATTGTCGGCAGGTATCACCGAGCGCTCCGACCGGATCGCCGATGACCTTGACGCCGCGGCCCGTATGCAGCGCGAAGCCGAACAGGCCGAAGCTGATTATGACCGCGCCCTCGCCGATGCCCGCGCTAAGGCGCATAATATCGGCGCGACCACGCGCAGCTCCGTTGACGCGGAAATCGCAGCGGAAACCGAAGCGGCCGACGCCGATTTGGGTCGCCAACAAGCGGCGGCGGAAACCCGCATCGCGTCTATCCGCGCCAAGGCCATGGCCAATGTTGACGGCATCGCCTCTAGCGCGACAAGCGACATTATCACAGCCCTGACCGGCGCTAAACCCACAGCCGCGGCGCTTAAAGCCGCGCTGGCTAAGATTTAAGGGGCCGTTATGAACATCATGTCCGCCGCTGCTAATACTACCGGCCACGCCGTAGAGCATTTGCCATTCCATCTGGACGCCCGTTTCTGGGTTGCCGTTAGCCTCGCTATCTTCTTTGCTGTGCTGCTTAAAAAAGGCGTACACAAAGCTGTCGCCAAAGGCCTTGATGGCCGCGCCGATGAAATTCGTAATAATTTAGATGAGGCCCGCCGCCTGCGCGAAGAAGCGCAAGCCTTGCTCGCGAGCTATCACCGTAAGCAGTCCGAAGCCGAAACTATGGCCGAGGGCATTATCGACCAAGCCCGCAAGGACGCTGAATCCATGGCCGCCCAGGCCCGCGCTGATTTGGCAGAGCGCCTTGAGCGCCGCACCCAAATGGCCGAAGACAAAATCGCTAACGCCGAAGCGCAGGCCATGATTGATGTGCGCGCTAAGGCTGCTGATGTGGCTATCGAAGCGTCCCGCGCTTTGCTGGCGAGCAATCTAAAAACCGCCGACCATAACCGTTTGGTCGCTGACGGCATTAAACAAATGGGCCGCGCGCTGAACTAAACCGCGCCTTCATTTTTATTTAGCAACCCGGCTCAAGTTTAATCTTGGCCGGGTTTTTTATTGCGCGGTATTTGCTGTGATTTGACATATTGATATCAATATGATATCATATTATAAATACAGAAAAGGAAAAGATTATGAAAGAGAAAAATTACAGCTCCCTCACGGGTATCCCGGTTTTGCTATTGGGTATTGTTTTAACTTTGGGGTCAATTGCCTCATTTATTTACAATATGAGCAATAATTCCGAATTGGCAGGCGTGTTAAGTCTGGTGATTGGTATGACGCTGGGCCTTATTATGCTGTCGGGGCTTTATAAGCTAGAGCCGAATAAATCCGCCGTGCTCAGCCTATTTGGCAAATATAAAGGCACGACGACGACCCAAGGCCTGCGCTGGAATAATCCGTTTTTTTCTAAAAAGAAAATTTCCTTGCGGGTGCGTAATTTTGAATCTGGCCGCCTTAAGGTCAATGATGAGGGCGGCTCTCCGATTGAAATCGCGGCTATCGTTGTGTGGGAAGTCAATGACAGCGCCGAAGCGGTGTTTAACGTCGATGACTATGAAAGCTTTGTGCAAGTCCAAAGTGAAGCGGCCATCCGCTCCATGGCCGGCGCTTATCCATATGACCCGCATAATGAGGATGACGTATCCCTGCGCTCTCACCCCGCCGAAGTGTCAGAGCGCATGAAGCAGGAAATCCAAGACCGCCTGAGCGAAGCCGGCATTAACGTGATTGAAGCGCGCATTTCCCATCTGGCCTATTCGCCGGAAATCGCCCAAGCCATGCTGCAACGCCAGCAAGCCGGCGCAATTATCGCCGCCCGCCAGCGCATTGTTGAAGGCGCGGTTGGCATGGTGGAAATGGCACTTAATAGCCTGAAAGAAAAAGGCGTCGTCGATTTGGATGATGAGCGCCGCGCCGCTATGGTCAGCAATCTTCTTGTCGTCCTATGCTCCGACCGTGCCACCCAGCCGGTGGTGAATACGGGCTCAATTTACTAGGCAATTCACATGGCAGTTTCTAAAAAGAGCAAAGCTAAAAAAGCGTACCCCCTGCGTATTCACGCCGATATTTTAGACGCGATGAAACGGTGGAGTGACGATGAGCTGCGCTCGCTTAACGGCCAAATAGAATATGTCATGCGCGATGCCTTGCGCCGCGCAGGCAGGCTAAAAGAACACCCGCCTGAAATTACCAAGACGGATAAGCAG
This sequence comes from Robiginitomaculum sp., assembly GCA_036478975.1. Taxonomy (GTDB): domain Bacteria; phylum Pseudomonadota; class Alphaproteobacteria; order Caulobacterales; family Maricaulaceae; genus Robiginitomaculum. Next base: position 4,851 of record JAZGFA010000093.1, read on the forward strand.
AGGAAAAAATAATGCAAAAGTGGAAATATAAAGTTGAATTTATTAAAATATCCAGCTTTTCAAAGGTGGAAACACGCTCGCAGCCAATCGCGGAAAGGCTGACGCGTCTGGGCATGGAGGGCTGGGAATTGGTCGACGTGATTAAGGACACTAATAGCTATCATGTCACCCTCTATTTAAAGCAGCCCTATTAACGCCGCCGCCGTCTGCGCGCGCCGTAGCGCAGGCCGGCCATCGCCTTAATCGGGTCTGGCCATTTCTCGCGGGCCGTGCGGGCTTTGAACTTAAATTTTTCGAACTGCATGACATTTTCAATGCGCCGATCAAGGAAGACCCTCGCCTCGGCCTTATCGTCGCTATTATCATTAAGCCATGCCATAAGTGAACTGCTAATCACCGCCGATAGCACGGTGCGTTTTGAGTAAAAATTAGCATCGGTTGAAGTGTCGCCAATGGCGCGCCAAATTGTGTCCGCCGCCGCCCATAGGCTTTTTGGCCCCGCCGCGCCGGAGCTAGGCACGGAAAATTTAGCCAAAGCCCTCCGCGCCGCTTCCTCATTATCGCCGATAGTTTCAAGCCTTGCGATAACGCCCGCCGTCACCCGCTTGCGAATTTTTAAGGCGCTAAGGTCAATTTTGGTAAGGGCGATTTCGGCCTTGCGATTGCTCTCTTCACCCCAAAAACTAATCAGCTCTATCGCCCCGCCGGGGAAATAGAGCGCGTCTGAGCCTTTAGGCAATTTGCACTCGGCCACGGCGGCGCGCAATGTCTTGCTGGTCCAGCCTTCAAAGCCCGCAATCGGCAGGGCGGCGGCCAAAATCCTTTGGCGCGTTTGATAGGAGATGTCTGTATCTGTATCTGTATCGGTCATGGGCTTATAATAGCAGAGCCGTAACCGCTTGTCGCGCGCCGGTTTGCCTAAGCGCTTTTACGCCGCAGCACTTTGGTTTTAAACCATGCCTTAACCCCGTTAAGCCCTCCGCCCGATAGAACGCCATAGCGAAACATCTTACTGGCAAGCCAGACGACGAATATAGAGCTGAGGAGCAATATGGTTCCAGAGAGCAAAATCTCCCAGAGCGGCGGGTCATTGGGCAAGCGGATAAGAATGGCAAAGGGTGCGCTAAACGGAATGAAACTGGCGAGGCGGACGAGGGCGCTATCGGGGGTTTGTATGCCAATAGGCACGACCATCATGCACAGGGTCAGCAGGATAACAATCGGCGTCACGAGGGTCTGGGTATCTTGCATGGATTCCGCGAGGGAGCCGAGGGCCATGAATAGCGAGCCGTAGAAAATATAACCGAGGATAAAAAACACCACGAAGAAGCTGATAAGCTTCATCGAAATCGCATCCGTAAGCGCGCTGGCAATGGCCGCGTCCCCGTAGAGGATAAACCCGATTAATCCGACCGCGCCCATGATTATCCACGGGGCCATGGAGGCAATGGTCAGGGCGGCAACGCCGAGTAGCTTACCCATCAAAATTTCCGTAAACCGGGTTGAGGCGAGCAGCATTTCTAGCGCCTTGTTGATTTTTTCCTCTACCATGCTCATGAGCAACATGTAGGAGCCGGAGAATATGGTCAGCCATAAAAAGGCGGAAAACCCGGCGGCGACCAGAAGCGGAATTTTATCAATCATGGTGATAGCCTGCCCGTCCCCGCCCTCGCCAGCGGTTTTAAGCGGGTTTAATTTTTGTGTTTTTGGCGCCGCGTCACGCGCCTGCCTATAATTGTCATAAGACAAGGGAGAGCCGCTAAAATATTCTCCCACCACATCGTCTCGCAATACGCGATTGGCAAATTGACTCAATCCCTCCGCCGACGGATTTATGGTCCAATATTTAGCCTGCGCCCCGTCGGGGCCGTCAAAAAATTGCAACAGGCCTGAGAGTTTTTGCGCATGTCCGTCGACGATTATGCTCTGCTCGCCCTTAATATAAGGCATGAGCGCGTCGAGGTTTGGCGCGGGGAGCGCAACTAAGACGACTTCACTCTCGGGGAGTTTAAACGATTGCGGCAGGGATTTACCTTGCTCTGCGAGGTAAGCTTTGCCAGCGGTAAGCCCGCCCGCCTTTATGGCGCCATCAAGGGCGGTTCTTTGCTTTGCGTCCAGGGTGAAGCGCGAGGTTTGTTGCAATACGGCCTCGCCCATCCATTCTTGGCGGGCGATGATTTCCGCTTCAATGCGGCCGTCATAGCGCCCCGTCTCATCAAGGATGGATACATAGCGCGCCGGAGAGCTTTTGAGCGACATGGTGGAGGCTAGCAGGCCGAAACCAAGGCCAAGAAACGGGCTTAATACGGTAATCCAAAACCCAAGGGTTTTGACGTAACCAATAAAGTCGCGGCGGGCGATTAAATATATGCGCCGCGCGCTAAAGCCGGAAACGCTCATGATGCTTCCTCCTGCTCGGCGGTCATGGCGTCGGCAATATGCTGGCCGCCAACAAGGGTGACAAAGGCGTCATGCAAGGTGGCGCGCTCTGGCTCAAAACGGGTTAAAATGGTTTTACGCGCGACGCAGGCCTCTAGCACGTCTTGGCTCTCGGCGCTGTCCTTTAGGGTCAGGCGGTATAGGCCTTCGCCCTCTTGCGTGATAGTTTTAGCAAAAGGGGCGAGCCAGGGCGCGGCCTTATTATCGGAAATTTCAAGCACGAGTTTTTTCGCGGCATGGGCGAGGGCCGATTGGGTGCTGCCGTCAAAGACTTTCTCGCCCTGCGCCATTAAAACGATGCGGTCACATAAACGCTCGGCGTGCTCCATCACATGGGTGGAGAAAATTATTGTGCGCCCGCGCTGGGCAATCTCGCGCACCATGTCTTCGAGGGTTTTTTGGTTTACTGGATCAAGCCCAGAGAAGGGCTCATCTAAAATAAGAAATTCCGGGTCATGGGCGATGGCGGCAATCAATTGCACCTTTTGCGCCATGCCTTTGGACAAAGCTTTGACCTTGGCATTTTTGGAATCGCCCAGCCCGTATTTGTCCATCATCTCATCGGCGCGGGCGTAAGCGGCTTTGCCCGCCATGCCGTTTAGGCGCGCCATATGGGCGATGGAGGCGCGGGCGGTGGATTTGCGGTATAGGCCGCGCTCTTCGGGCAAAAAACCAAGCCGGCCAAAGGCGGCGGGGCCGGGGGCGGCTCCGAACAGGGCGACCTGTCCGCTATCGGGCCTAATCAGGCCGAGCGCCATGCGCAGCGTGGTGGTTTTCCCCGCGCCATTGGGGCCAAGAAAGCCGACAATCTCTCCGCGCTCCACATGCATGGAGACGTCCTTAACGGCCATTTTGCCGGCGAAACTTTTGGAAACTGAGGTGAGACTCAGCGGGGCAGGGCTCATTGCGTACTAGAGCGCTTTAGCGGCAAAATCGATGAGCCATGCAAAGCTTTGCGCGCCCCAATATTGCAGAGCCGCGATGAAGCTATCTTGCGCGTCGGCGACGCCCATGCCGTAACCGGCGTGTCCCGCAAGATTGCCAATCAGAGAAATTGCCCAAATGGCAAACATGGACAGACACAGGCCAAGCCCTAAATATTCATAGCTATGGTGGCGCGGCGTATTGTTCATGTCGTTTCTCCTAGCGCAGTATTATCGGAAAACGGCGATAATATCAAGCTTAGTCGCTTATACTTACAAGGCTTTAATAATTTCTTCGACCATCTTCTTGGCGTCGGACAAAAGCATCATCGTATTGTCGGCGTAAAATAGCGGGTTATCGACCCCCGCATAGCCTGTGCTCATGGAGCGTTTGACGAATAATACGGTGGCGGCGTTTTCCACATCAAGGATAGGCATGCCAAATATTGGCGAGCTTGGGTCAGTTTTGGCGGACGGGTTGGTCACGTCATTCGCGCCGACAACAAAGGCGACATCCGCCGTGGCAAATTCGCTATTAATGTCTTCCAGCTCAAACACTTCATCATAAGCCACATTCGCTTCGGCGAGCAAGACGTTCATATGGCCGGGCATACGGCCCGCAACCGGATGAATGGCATATTTCACCTCTACGCCTTCGGCCTTAAGCGCGTCTACCATTTCGCGGGTAGCGTGCTGGGCTTGGGCTACGGCGAGGCCATATCCGGGAACGATGATAACTTTAGAGGCGTTTTTCATGATGAAAGCCGCATCTTCTGCGCTGCCGCGTTTAAAGGGTTTTTGCTCTCC
>JAZGFA010000094.1:0-13779 GCA_036478975.1 Robiginitomaculum sp.
AGCAGGATAATATTTATCAAAAGCAAAATAATAATCGGATTATCGCTAATGGAGAGTAGCGCGTCCGCCACGGCTTGCGGAATATTGGCAAAGGCTAATACCCACGCCATGCCCGTTGATACGCCAATGAGAAGCAATACCATGGCGCTAGTCTCCACCGCCTTTAATAAAAGCGCCGGCAGGTCTTTGACCGCGATTTCGCGGTAGACAATCACCGATAGGATAAGCGCATATAACACCGCAATCGCGCTCGCCTCTGTCGCCGTAAATACGCCGGCAATAATGCCGCCAACCACAATCAATATCATCAAAGCGCTTGGCCCTGCCGCCAGCAAAGCTTTGCCGCTCTCGCGCAGGGATAGGCGCTCCGGCGCAGGATAGCCTTTGCGCTTTGCATAGAGCGCGGCGGCGACCATCAGGGCGAGGCCTGCGATAATGCCCGGCAGATAACCGCCTAAAAACAACGCCGCAATCGACACGCCGCCCGCCGCGACCGCGTAGACAATCAGCACATTTGACGGAGGTATTAGAAGACCCAAAATAGAGCCGGTTACAGTTACGGCAGTGGAATAATTACGGTCATAGCCGTCCTTTTCCATAACCGGTATCATGAAAGTTCCAATCGCTGATGTCGCCGCTACGGCAGAGCCAGAGATGGAGCCAAATAGCATGCAGGACAAAATATTGACCAGAGCCAAACCGCCCGGAACCGCGCCGATAACCGCCTTGGCCGCGTCGATAAGCCGGCGGGCAATGCCGCCTTGGCCCATCAAATATCCAGAAATCACAAATAGCGGAATCGCCAGCAGGGTGAAGCTATCCAGTCCGCCCGCAAGCCTTTGCGCCGCTACTGTCACCGCCGGATCAAAGGGCAGCGCGGTTAGCAAAGCCGCCAATGTCGCTAGCCCGATAGAAAAGGCAATCGGCACATCAAGCATGACCAATAAAAAGAAAACGCCGAGAAGCACCAAACCCGTAATCATGTCGCGTCCCCTTCGGTTTTAAACTGGCCGAGCGGCGGCACTAATCGGCCCGCCAAAGTCTCGCGCATAAAATGGCCGCTATAGATAATTATCAAAACGCCGCTAATCGGAATGATGGAATAAATATAGGCCATGGATATGCCGAGCGCCGCCGAGGTCTGTTTGAGCGTCGCGGTCAGCGCCACAAGACGCGCGCCGCCGTAAACTAAAACCAATGCCGCAAACAGCATGGTCATGGCGAGGGAAAACATCGCAATTGCCATTTTCTTGCGGCCGGTAAATTTAGCCACCATCGTATCAATGCTCACATGCATGCGGTTGCGAAACGTATAAACCGCCCCGCCAAGCCCTAGCCAGATAAGTTGAAAACGGGCAATTTCCTCGGTAAGCGAACTGGGCGCATGCAAGGCGTAGCGCGAGAACACTTGCCATGTCACCGTAGCAATCATGAAGACAACCAGAAAAATTAGAAACGCTTTTAGCGCCTTATCGATGCCAGAAATCAGGGTGTAAATCATGGCGAGGGCGCCTCAGTTTGCGCCTCGGCTGCAATGCGCTCAAGCAAATCGCCAATTCGGCTCCCGTCATGGCTCGCTTTCAAACCTTTCACCGCATCTTGGAACGGTTTTTTATCCGGGTAAATTATTTCAACGCCGGCTTTCGCGACTTTTTCCAGCGCGTCTTTGGAGGCCTTAGCCCACTGCTCGCGCTGCTTCAAACTAGACTGTGCCATGGCTTCACTCAGCCAGCCTTGCTCTTGCGCGCTAAGTCCTTGCCAGACTTTCGCGCTAATAATGATGAGGTCAGGCACGGAGGTATGCTCATCAAGGCTGTAATATTTTGCCGTCTCATAATGTTTGGAAATATAATAGGAGGGGGAATTATTCTCCGCCCCGTCAACTACGCCTTGCTGGAGCGCCGTATAAAGCTCTCCCCAAGAAATCGGGGTCGCCGACCCGCCCAGCGCCTTGACCATATCAATGGAGGCGCGGCTTGGCTGCACGCGTATTTTCTTGCCCTTTAAATCGGCGGGCGTGCGAATTGGTCCGTCGGTCATGTAAAAACTGCGGCTCCCCGCATCATAAAACCCAAGCCCCTTTAGCAGGGCAGGCTCTAGGCTGCCTAAAATATCCTGACCTACAGGCCCGTTAAGCACGCGCCAATAATGGGCATTATTTTCAAAAATATAAGGCACGCTAAACACGCGCATATCTTCGGAAAACCCCGACATGGAAATGGTCGAAACCTTGGTCATGGCAATCGCGCCGATTTGCAAAAGCTCGATAACTTCGCGCTCCTTGCCAAGCTGTCCGCCGGAGTAAATCTGGATGGACATCTCCCCGCCGGACAAAACCTCAAGCCGTTCGCCCATATCCACCATGGCGATATGTACCGGATGGTCCGTGGTCATGTTATGGGCAAGGCGCAGGACATTGCTATCGGCTTCGCGCGAACACGCCGCCAGCAAAAGACTAAAACCAAGCAGAGCTATAAGCGCCGCAAATTTCTTGATAATGAACAAAGCGCCATCCCCGATATTTTTATATAGGCACATAATTTGCGCTTAGGCGGGCATTGTCAAATGATTTTGGTCAACCAATTTCTAGGGAGCAGAAATCCCCGCCTCTTGCCGCGCTATAAACCGCTGAATGTGTAATGGCCCCGCCGTGTTCCAAAAATCATGACGGCCATTTTCTATTACCGCAAATTGCTTCTCGCCGGGTTTAAGGCCGTATAATTGCTCCGCCTGCGACAGGGGAATCATCTCATCCATGCTCCCGTGTACGATAAGCAGAGGCGTCTCTATATCTATAATTTTTAAGTCGGAGCGATAGCCGTCTTTAATCAAAATGCCCGTTGGGAAAAATGGCATTTGTTGGCGCGCCATAGCCTTCATGGACAGAAAAGGCGCGCCCAATATCAAGCCCTTGGCTTTGTTGTTTTTTGCCACATCAACCGCCACGGCCGCGCCAAGACTATGGCCGAAAATGTAAATTTTCTCTGGCTTTATCCCCTGCCCTAGCAGAGCGTCATAATGGGCCTGACCGCTCGCAAAAATATCCGCCTCATTCGGCGCGCCTAAATTCCCCGCATAGCCGGGATATTCAGCCGCTAAAAATCCAGCGCCCCACGCTTTGAAATCATCAAAATACGGCGTGTACTGATGGGCCGCGCTTCCATTACCGTGGAAAAATAAAATGACTGGCGCATCATCATTTGGCGGCGGCCCGTATATGGCGCGCATCTCGCCAGTGCCGCCTAGGGAAACATTAAGTATCGTCTCACCGCGCGCGGCAAAAACATCCGCCTGCGCCCCGTGCATGGGCGGGAAATACATAAAACTGCGCTGTTTGACATAGACGTAAAGAAGCGCGGCGCAATACAGCGCAAAACCGACAAGCCCGATTTTAAGCAAGAGTTTCATTAGGCCCGCGTCAAACATATCGCCGTAGCTTCGCCGCCGCCTATGCACAGGCTGGCTACGCCTTTTTTGGCGTCGCGCTTTTCCATCGCCGCAATCAGGGTGGCGATAATGCGCGCGCCGCTAGCGCCGATAGGATGGCCGAGGACGCAGCCGCCGCCATTGACGTTGACCCTATCATGGCTAAGCTCAAGCTCTTGCATGGCGATAAGCGGCACGACGGCGAAGGCCTCATTAATTTCCCACAAATCGACATCATCCGTGCTCCAGCCCGCCTTAGTTAGAGCGCTATTCATGGCGTGAACGGGGGCGGTGGTGAAATAGGCCGGCTCTCCGGCGTAGGCGGCGTGGCTGACGATTTGCGCTAGCACTTTATGGCCGCCCGCAAGCGCGGCTGATTTGCGCATGAGCACAAGCGCGGCGGCTCCGTCATTAATAGAGCTAGCATTGGCCGCGGTGACCGTGCCGTCTTTGGTGAACACGGCGCGCAGGCTTGGAATTTTTTCTGGCCGCGCATTTTTTGGACCTTCGTCTTCGCTGACCACAATATCGCCCTTGCGGCCCTTGACCGTAACGGGCGTTATTTCGCGGTCAAAATCGCCGCCCGCTTGCGCCGCCTTGGCGCGGGCCACGGATTCAATCGCGTAGGCGTCCTGGGCCTCGCGGGTGAATTGATACTGCGCCGCTATCATATCGGCAAATACGCCCATGGCCTTGCCGTCATAGGGATTGGTCAAGCCGTCATGCATCATGCTGTCGACCACGGCTTGGTCGCCCATGCGCATGCCGCCGCGCGCCTTGGGCAAAAGATAGGGCGCAAGGGTCATGTTTTCCATGCCCCCCGCGACAATAATTTCGCTTGTGCCAGCCTTAATCGCGTCATGGGCCATCATCGTCGCCATCATGCCAGAGCCGCACACCTTGTTCACGGTCGTCGCTTGACAGGAAAGCGGCAGGCCAGATTTCATCGCCACTTGGCGGGCAGGCGCTTGGCCTTGACCGGCGGGCAGAACGCAGCCCATCAAAATTTGCTCTACGCTGGCGGGTTTTATGCCCGCATCATCAAGCGCGGCATCAACGGCGGCCGCGCCAAGCTGGGGCGCGGGGACAGTAGAAAACGCGCCCTGAAACGCGCCCATAGGCGTGCGAGCAATACCGACAATACAGACAGGGTCATTAGCGGAGGAAGATGACATGGGATGGCCTAACTTAAGGGGTGTTTAAATGAATTTACTGGGGTTTACCTACAGAGGTTTTGCGGGCAATGCGTGCCTTTTTTTCTGCGATATCGCGCAATTTCTTTTCGCGCCATTCTTTCTGGCGCTTCATATCACGCCAGAGCCAGTACAGGATAGCGCCGCTGATAAGGATAAGGAAGACTAAGCCAAACCCCGTATTTTCAAAAAGCCTATTCACAAAAACTCCAAAAAAACTAGCGGGCCGCAGCCCGCCAGACAAAATTACTTCTTTACTTCAAATGTGATTTGAAGGTTGACGCGATAATGGGTGACCTTGCCGTCTTTAACAACAACGGAAGAATTATTCACATTCGCGCTACGCACATGGTTGACGCTATCGGACATGCGGGCCACGGCCTCGTCGATTGCGTCTTCAAATGATTTAGTAGACTCGGACATGATTTGTACGGATTTCATAATCGCCATAATATTTTTCCTTTTATTGGCTTGGCGTTAGCGCCATTTGCCTCGCGCTCTTATAACAGGGCCAAGCAGGCGCGGCGAGTCGCTATCCCGCGTTTGCTTTAGGCGGACTCATGTTCATTGCACCTTTTTTCCCAAAATTACCGCAGCCTTGGGCTTTGGAAAGCCAAAGAATGACGAACGTGATTATATAAATGCCTATGGCGCAGAAGAAGAAGCGTCCAGCCTATTTGGCAGTATATGGGGCGGTCTTTCACGGTACCACGACATCAAAAACACGATTACCATTAGTATCGCAATCTTCATTGGTATTATTATGCTGGTAAATAACCCATTTTAGAACGCCTACACCCATTAAGCTCCTAAGCCGCGCTTTCTATCCAGCCGCCGCCTAGCACGCGGCTCGCGCCCTCTACGTCTTCATAAAACACGCAGGCTTGCCCCGGGGATATGCCTTCAATGGGCGCGTCAAGCACGACGATGAGCTTATTGCCTTCAAGCTTAAAGCGCGCGGGCAATGGCGGCTTGGTCGAGCGCGTCTTTACCCGTATCGCCATGCCGTCAAGATTAGCGCCGTAAACCCCTTCGCCAATCCAGTTAATATCAGTCAGATAAACCTTATCGCGCAAAAGGGCGGCGCGCGGGCCGACCACGACCGTATTAGCCTCCGCGTCTATCGACACGACGAATAGCGGGTCAATGCCAGAGCCGTCGGGCAGGCCAAGCCCGCGCCGCTGCCCCACCGTGTAATACATAATGCCGCGATGCTCTCCGAGTACCCGCCCGTCTTGGTGGACTATATTGCCAGGCACGGCCGCGCCGGGGCGCATTTTTTCAATCACATCGGTATATTTGCCCGTCGGCACAAAGCAGATGTCTTGGCTATCGGGCTTGCTCGCCACGCGCAGGCCAAGCTCTTTAGCCAGTTTTCGGGTCTGAGTTTTATCCATAGCCCCAAGCGGAAAGCGCAGAAAATCAAGTTGATCCTTAGTGGTGGCAAACAAAAAGTAGGATTGATCCTTGCCCCCGTCAAAGCCGCGGTGGAGCTGCGCACCGCCCGCCGTTTCAATGCGCTGTATATAATGACCCGTCGCCATGCAGTCCGCGCCCAAATCTTTGGCCACAGCTAAAAGGTCGCGAAATTTGACGCTTTGATTACAGCGCACGCACGGTATGGGGGTTGCGCCCTTAAGATAGGTATCGGCGAAGTCCTCCATCACGCTCTCTTTGAAATTTGTTTCATAATCGAGCACGTAATGGGGGAAGCCCATCATTTCCGCCACGCGCTTGGCGTCATAGATATCTTGGCCAGCGCAGCACGCTTTGGGGTTTTTAATCGCCTCGCCATGGTCATAAAGCTGCAAGGTCACACCCACCACATCATAGCCCTCACGCGCGAGCATAGCGGCGCAGACAGAGCTATCCACCCCGCCGGACATGGCGACAACCACGCGGGTATCTTTGGGCGCTTTGACAAAACCCAAGGAATTCATGGATGTTAAATCGGTGTTCATAACGATTATTTGGCTTTCCTTAGGACTCTCACTGTCGGCGGCTCAATAGGCGTTTCTTGATGCTTTGTCGAGCCGCCTCGACTCTGCTGGCTAGGGTTTAAGGACTCGCGAAAGATTCGCAATAGAATCAACGCCTTACAAATTTGACTCATTATTTGTTAACACTCTTTGGCCTGTTAACCTTGGTAAACAATTGATTTAATTGTGTTTTTTTTGCCTCTTTTCGCAAATCTTTAGACGTTTTTAAGACCCGTCCGCTAAACCCCGTAAAGTGGGAACTTGAGAGACTATAAGTATAATAATAATAGGGGCCAAAAAATGGACCGACGTCTAAAAAGAGAAAATGTAGTGATTGGGCCAGAAGGCACAGCGCTAACCATGGCAGATTTGCCAAAGCCTGATACGGTGCGATGGGTCATTCGCCGTAAGGCTGAAGTCGTGGCCGCCGTACGCGGCGGTTTGCTAACCCTTGAGGGCGCTTGCGACCGTTACGGGCTTTCATCCGAAGAATTTTTAAACTGGCAGCGCAGCATTGAAGCGCATGGCATTTCCGGTCTGCGCACAACGCGCACCCAGCAATACCGCTAGTTAAACGCCGCTAGAATTAATAGCGCTCTCGCCTTAACGGGCGGGAGCGTTTTTCTTTGCTTAATGGCTAACTATTTGATTTTATTGCTATAATTATCCGAATATTAAGATTGATTGCTTATATTCTCTCCATAGACCTGAAACAATTCGGGCAAAATGGTGAGTTATTATGGGTGAGCACAATCACATATTTAAACCGGGCTTTGCTCGGCGCTTAAGCGTTATTTTGGCCGGCGAAGCGGGCCTGCCGCAAGCGGATATGGCTATTGAAGTCGCGCGCGCCGCCGCAAAAGCTGGCCAAAGCGTGCTCTTGGTCGACTGCGGTGATAACGCCGCCGCCAGCGCCTTTGACGTCACCCTTAAGGCCAATCTCCAAGACGTGCTTGATGATAAGGCCAGCCTAGAGCAGGCCAAACATATCAGCCGCGACGGAAAGCTTAGCCTCGCCGCGAGCGGCCTTGCCCCGATGGAGACCCTGCTTGGCGCAATAACCGCCATGTCCCTGTCCCATGACCTCACTATTGTTATCGCGCCGGCGGGCTGCACGCCGGCCCATGTGCGCCTGAGCGCCGCCGCCGACCATTGCGCCCTGCTATTTGATAGCGCCGGCGACCGTTTCATGCGCGCCTACTGGATGCTCGATGCCATTCGCTCGCGCGCGCCAAAATGCGATCCGGCCATGGTGGCGATTGGGCCACGGGATGAAGCACAAGAATCCTATGAAATGCTCGCCCATAGCGTGCGCGAATTTTTGGGCGCGCCGCCTCCGCTTGCCGGTATCTGCCGCCATGGACAATCCCTCGCGAAGCTTGCGGGCAATATGGCCCAGGCCATGACGGCCCGCCCCTCAGACGCAAAAGTCGCTTAGGCTCAGACGGCATTACGCCCGCCTTATTCTCGAGCATTCTCAGTAAGCCTGTTGAAAGCGCAGGCCTTGGCGCCCTTCGCAACTTGCCCGCCCCTCAAACGCAAACAGCCCCGCATAAGCGAGGCTGTTTTAAATTAATGAAGCCGCTAGGCCCCGCGCACTTATACTATGCGCGTTTTAGGGCCTTTTCAGCCTTAAGCGCCAATTGACGGGCGCGAACCCGTTCAAAACTGTCGAGGCTATCAAGCGCAACGCGCAAATCCGCCGACAAATCCGTATTTTGGTCCCCGATGTCTGAAAGGGTCTTACGCAAATTCTTTTTACGCGCAATGACGGACTGGGCATAGGAGCCGTAGGCCACATAACCTTCGCGCTCGGCGCCCGCATCGATGCTATCTTCCGGCACGCTATCGACCAGGCGGCCAATTTGGCGCTCAAGATCGGCCCGCGTGGCCTCTAAAACAGTGATTCGTTTTTGCAAATCAGCGATTGCAAAGCGCGTTTGGCGCACAGATTTATCTATTGATGACATAATATTACCCTAACCCGACCATTTTATGCGGTTATCCGCATGTGGCGATTTTCGCCTTGAACGATGTTTATAGGCGTAAAAACTTACATTCTGGTAAAGAAACAGGCTTTTTTAGCCTTCGTCCCATCTTAGGACACATTTTTATTGAAAAGAATTAATACGGTTAACATTTGATTTACGGGATTCCCGTAAGGCTTAAGTTCCATTAACTATATCTCATAGATAAGAGATAGTGATTCGCCTGGGAGGGCATTGTATGCGCGTACTTCTAATTGAAGATGATATGGCCACGGCACAGAGCATTGAGCTCATGCTTAAGACCGAAGGTTTCAACATCTATACCACTGATTTGGGTGAAGAGGGTGTCGATCTCGGCAAGCTCTACGATTATGACATCATCCTACTTGATCTCAACCTGCCGGATATGCCCGGCTTTGACGTTTTAAAGACATTGCGTATGGCCAAGGTCACCACGCCAATCTTTATCCTGTCCGGCACAAATGACATCGACACGAAAGTGCGCGGTCTGGGCACGGGCGCCGACGATTATATGACCAAGCCTTTCCACAAGGACGAGCTTATCGCCCGCATCCACGCCGTGGTGCGCCGCTCTAAGGGCCACGCCCAGTCTATTATCACCACCGGCGATATTGCCGTTAACCTCGACGCGAAAACCGTTGAAGTGGCAGAACACCGCGTACATTTGACCGGTAAAGAATATCAAATGCTAGAGCTTCTATCCCTGCGTAAGGGCACGACCCTGACCAAGGAAATGTTCCTAAACCACCTTTACGGCGGTATGGACGAGCCAGAGCTAAAAATTATCGACGTGTTTATCTGTAAGCTGCGCAAGAAACTTGCCGCCGCTACCGGCGGACAGCATCACATTGAAACGGTCTGGGGTCGTGGTTATGTATTGCGCGAACCTGCACGTGATAAATTAACCGCATAGGCTAATTTAAAACTAACGAATGGCGCACACCTCCCATGCGCCCATTAAAAAACCCCGTTCACTGAGCGGGGTTTTTTCGTAGTCTAATGTAAATATTATTCGTGAAAATCCGTGCGCAAAGGCTCTGCAATTTCTGCCACTATCATATCCGGATGCTTGCGCGTAGCGCGGCGCTTGTAAAACCCGCCCGCCCCTTCCAGCCAATCCATGCCGAAATTAAGCTCGCCCAATGTCTCTTCGCTGCCAAGCATCAAATATCCATCGACGGGAATGGCTGGCACAAGGCTGCGCAATATCCGCATTTGCGAGCTAGCCGCATAGCGGGCAAGGCTATTTCTGAACATAACTAGCTCAAACTTTCCTTGATCTTTTAGGCTAGACAGTAAATGAAATTCTTGGAAACTTACACGTTCGCGCAGGGCATCATTGACCAACCAATCTTCACCATCACGGTTAAAATACTTCACGAGCTGGCGCGCAGGCAGGCCCCTCTGCACCTCAAAATGGGTAAACCGCCCTTCCATAGCCCGCGAAAGTCCGCGACTTGGATAGTCCAGCCCCACAATATTAAAGCGAGTGCTTGGGTGTTTTTGCGAGATGTCTGCTAGGGTCATCGCCAAAGAATACACGTCTTGGCCAGAGCCGCAGCCATAGCATAAAATATTGATAGGCTGACCTTTAAAACTTTCACATAAAAGCGGCAATACGTCGTTAATCAGCGTATCAAAACCCGCCTTATCATCGAAAAATCGCATATCACGCTCAAGAAGCGCCGCAACCACATTAACCGCAAGCCGGGTCTTACCCTCAGAAAACAGCTCTCCGACCATAGAGGGCAAATCGTCATAACCCTCTTGGCGGGCCACAGCCGCCAGTCGCGTTTCAACCAAAAACTCACTGTCAGCGCCAAGCTTAACCCCTGCAAGCTCCAAGGTCAGCCGCCGAAGCGCTTCGTAATATCCGGGCTTTAAGGAGCGCACATTAGACACAGCTACATTAATCCCACTTCGCTAAATTTGCTCGCGATAATGTCGCTATCAAATGGCTTCATCACATATTCATTAGCGCCGGCGTCAAGCGCTTCGCAAATCCGTTCGACGCTGCGCTCCGCCGTGCAGAAAACCACAATAGGATTCATGCCGCCGGCACTTGCACGCAAGGCCTTTAAAAAGGCCAGCCCGTCCATAATTGGCATGTTCCAATCGAGCAAAATCGCGTCAGGCATTTCATCACGGCATTTAGCGAGCGCCTCTTTGCCGTTTTCCGCCTCGCTAGTGGTAAAGTTCAAGTCCTTGAGAATACGGCCAGCAACCCGGCGTATCATTTTGCTATCATCGACAATCAAACAGGTTTTCATGCGCGCTCTCCGCTACGAAGACGCATTGGCTCTAACTCTAAATCATGGCTGGCAAGGCGTGGTTTTTTACGCGGTGTTTTATGGGTAATAGATAATAGCGAGCCTGCGGCGCGGCCTTGCGCCGCTTCAAACTGCCCGCCAATAGCCTGATAACCGGCAATGGCGCGCGTAAGCACGGAGCTTTGCAAAGCGTCTGCGCTTAGGGGATTATCATCGCAAAAAACATCAAAGCTTAAACCGGCAGAGCCGTCACTGGCGGTAAACGCAATTTGGCTCGTGCCCGAAAGACCGGCGGCCTCGCGCACGCCGGGGTGACGCACACTACCCGAAATGAATACGTCGCACAGGGCGCTGAGTAATTTTTGCAAACTGATCGCCACATCCTCATGCAAAAAAACCCCTTCGCAAGCATAGGATAAGCTAATGCGTTTATGGGCCAGGTGGGCGCGTGATAGGGCGCTACTGGT
The DNA here is from genome assembly GCA_036478975.1 of Robiginitomaculum sp. Lineage (GTDB taxonomy): Bacteria > Pseudomonadota > Alphaproteobacteria > Caulobacterales > Maricaulaceae > Robiginitomaculum. The sequence continues at coordinate 11,345 of JAZGFA010000094.1, forward strand.
GACGGGGGCGATAAGGCTTTCAAGACTAATAAACTTTTCCGCAAGCGGGGCATTATCCGAAACCGCCGCGGGGGACGCAACTTGCTCTCCCGCAGACACGGCGATGAGCCGCGTTAACGCCGCGCGATTATTTTGCGGCGCGTTAGCAATCAAAGGCTCTAGCGTAGAGGCCGCGCGGGCCGCCGCCGCTTTTCGATTATCATTTGAAACGGGCATTTCTATCACAGCAATATCTTTAGCCGCAGGAATGTTCGCCTTCGGCGCGTCAAAATCAATTTCAGCCAGTCCGCTAGCAAATTGCTCAATTAACCGGCCCAATGTGGCCAGATCAAAGCCAATGTCCGCCCCGTCATTTAGACCAGAGGCGCAACGGTTAGCGCAGACCATTACGGCCCGGGCGGTCACGGTTTTTGCGCTAGCGGAAATATCCTCAAGGCAAGCCATTTGCAGCGCCGCGTCTAGGGCCGCGGCGCCCACATGCTCACCGGATGAAAGCAGTTGCATACGCTCGCGGGCGCAGCTTACAAAATCGCGTTCGGGTTGATACATAAAGGCGGGCTTTCACTGACAGCTAAGAAGGCGCAGATGCGCGTCTTCAAAGTGTCAACGAAATTGGTTAAGGCCTGCCTAAAATTTACAGTTAATAACGCCTATTCGCTATTTAAGTTTTTCCATCATATAGGTGTGCTGCAAAGCCAGACGCCGCGCGGTTTCGGCCAAATTAGCCGAAGCGCTATGGCCCCCGTCAATGTTTTCATAATAGAGAAAGTCATAGCCAAGGTCTTCAAGGCGCGCCGCCATTTTACGGGCATGGCCCGGATGTACCCGGTCATCCTTTGTCGAGGTGACAAAGAAAATTTCTGGATACTCCACGCCCTCTTTAACATTATGATAGGGTGAGATGGAGCGCAGGAACGCGCCTTCTACGGCGTCCTCTGGATTACCGTATTCCCCCACCCATGACGCGCCCGCCAGCAAGGTGTGGAAGCGCATCATATCAAGCAGCGGAACCGCGCAGACCACGGCGTTAAACAGGTCCGGCCTTTGGGTGAACATAACCCCCATGAGCAGCCCGCCATTAGAGCCGCCTTCAATGCCTAAATGCTGCGGAGACGTGATGTCTTTGGCGATAAGGTCTTCGGCCACGCTGATGAAATCATCATAAATAACTTGGCGATTAGTCTTCAGTCCCGCTTGGTGCCATTTCGGTCCAAACTCTCCGCCGCCGCGAATATTAGCCAGCACATAAACCCCGCCGCGCTCCATCCATAACTTGCCGCGCGTCGCGCTATAGCTTGGGTTTAAGGACACTTCAAAACCGCCATAACCATAAAGAAGCGTCGGGTTGCTCCCGTCCATTTTTAGCCCCTTTTTGCGCACGACAAAATATGGAACCTTGGTGCCGTCTGGAGAGGTCGCTTCAAATTGCTCCGCTTCCATGGAGCTGGCGTCAAACCATGACGGCAGGCCTTTGGCCTCGGCTTTAGCTTTGGTTTTTGTATTATAGGTCCACAGCGTGTCGGGGGTTAAAAAGCTTTCGGTGGAAATGAACGCTACGTCTTCTTTATCATTGGTCGCGCCAATAGATACGGAGCCGGCGCTTGGGAAATCCAGCTTTTCCGATGTCCATTTTTTGCCGTTCCAATCAAAGGCGTAAGCACTGCCCGATACGTTTTCGCTAATGCTCATCAGCACTTTGGATTTGGTCGCGCCAAAGCCGTTAATAGAGGCGCGCGGGCCGGGCTTATAGACCACATGCACGTCGGAAATCTTGCCGTCTTCCATAAAATCTTCCATAGAAAAGCTAACCAGAGTGCCGCTTTCAAAGCCGCGCCAATCCTGCGCAAGGCTCATTAAAACTTGACCCTTAAATTCGCTGCTAATGGACGCCTTTTCCGGCACGGGGAATTGCACGGGCTTTAGGCTATCTTTCGGGAGCCAGAAATATTCCGACTCGTAAAATGTCTTAGAGCGCACAATGAAAATTTCACGGCGGCCATCGGACAGTTCAAATGCGCCGGGCCAAACCGCCACGTCCTTTTGCTCGCCGCGAAAAATTTCCGCTGCTTCAGTTAAGGGCGTGCCGCGCTTCCATAATTTGCTGACCATCGGATAGCCACTATCGGTCATCACACTTTTGCCGTCCTCGTCGCCAAAATCAACGCCGATAAGCATAGTGTCCTTATCGAGCCAATCCATCGTCCCTTTGGACTCGGGAGAGGTGAAGCCGCCTTTTACAAACTCACCGGTTTTGGTGTTAAATTCACGGCGCACCACCGCGTCTTTGCCGCCGTCCGACAAATTGACAATGCACAGCTCGTAATCCGGCCCGAGGCAATTATTACCCTTATAGACCCAGTTTTTATCTTCCGCTTTTGACAGGGCGTCAAAATTTAAAATCGTCGTCCATTTTGGCGTGTCGGTCAGATAGCTAT
>JAZGFA010000095.1:0-7207 GCA_036478975.1 Robiginitomaculum sp.
CGCATAGTCGGCTTTAACGCGCCCGAAGGCGATTTGGAAACGCGCCTGCGCGAGATTGGCTTTGCCGAAGGCGACGAGATAGAAACGCTACATTTTGGCCCGTTTGGCAAGACGCCGATGACCGTGCGCCTAAATGGCAGTTTGATTGCCCTGCGCCGCCGCGAGGCCGGCTTTATCATGCTAGAGATTTGCTAGCCGTGAGTGAGGCCAATGACATTGTGCGGGTGGCCCTGCTCGGCGCGCCCAATTGCGGTAAGTCCTCCTTGTTTAATGCGCTGACCGGCCGCAAGGCTAAGGTTGCCAATTATCCCGGCGTGACCGTGGAATATAGCAAGGGCTTTTACACCACCAAGTCTGGCCAAAAAGTAGAACTGCTTGATTTACCCGGCGTTTACGGCGATTGCGGCCATAGCGCCGATGAGAAAGTAACCATTGACGCCCTGCGCGGAGAGCTAGACGGGGAGCGCGCGCCGGACGCCATTATCTTCATGATGGACGCCTCGCGCATTAGCACCCATTTGCACAATCTCTTGCAGGCGAAAAACTACGGCATCCCGATTACGCTGTGCCTTAACATGATGGACATTGCCGCGCGAGACGGGGTGGAAATCGACACATTCGTCCTAGAGGGTGAAATCGGCATGGAGGTCGGCTCCACCGTGGCCGTGCGCGCATCGGGCCGTGCTAATTTAGAGAATTATCTCGACACATGGCTAGCGGAAGTGGCTGCGGGCGAAGCCGTGCCTCCAGAGCCAGAGCCTTACGGCCTTAAGGAGCTGCAAGCCCGCGCCCGGCGCATGGCGTCTGCGGCAACCAAAACCAGTTTCGCCCCGACCCATACAAGCCGCATAGACGATATTGTCCTGCATCCGGTCATTGGGCCTATCATTTTGTTTGGCCTGCTATTTTTGATGTTCCAAGCGGTGTTTGCTTGGGCCGCGCCGATTATGGACATGATTGAAGGCGTCTTTGCTTGGATTGGCGGGCTTGTGTCTTCGGTGCTGCCGCCGGGGGATTTTCAGTCACTGATTGTTGACGGCGTCATCGGCGGAGTTGGATCCGTGGTGGTGTTCTTGCCGCAGATTATCATATTATTTGCCTTCATTTTAATCCTAGAGGCGTCCGGCTATATGGCGCGGGCGGCGTTTTTAATGGATACGCTAATGGCGAAAATCGGGCTAAGCGGGCGCGCCTTTATTCCGCTGCTCTCTAGCTTTGCCTGCGCCATTCCCGGGATTATGTCGGCGCGCACGATTGAGAACGAAAAAGACCGTATCACCACCATATTGATAGCGCCGCTGATGACCTGCTCCGCGCGCCTGCCGGTTTATGTTATTCTGATTAGCGCGTTTTTCCCCAAGGGCGAGAAAGTCGGCCCGTTCGGCTTGCAGGGCATTGTGATGTTTAGCCTGTATATGGCGGGCATAGTGTTTGCGCTGCTCGCCGCCTTTATCTTGAAAAAGACCGTCACCAAAGGCCCGCCTCCGGGATTACTGATGGAGTTGCCGAGCTATAAAATCCCGTCCCTTGGGGATTATTTGCAAGGCCTATGGACGCGGGCTTGGATGTTTATCCGCCGCGCAGGGGTTATCATCTTCCCCGCTTCCGTCATCATGTGGTTTCTCTCCACCTATCCAAAGGGCGGCGGCATAGAGACGACCTTCGCCGGCTATATTGGCCGCGTCTTGCAGCCCGTATTAGCCCCGATTGGGTTTAATCTGGAAATGTCGATTTCGATTGTGCCGGCCATGGCCGCGCGAGAAATCGCCGTGGCGACCCTTGGCACGGTTTACGCCGTGCAAGATAGCGAAGGGGTGACTTCAGGCCTAGAAATGGCGCTCAAGGCGGACTGGACATTGCCCATGGCGCTGTCATTTTTGGCGTGGTTTGTGTTTGCGCCCCAATGCCTGTCGACATTTGCGGTGATGAAGCGCGAGACCAATAGTTGGCGTTGGCCGGCCTTTGCCTTTAGCTATTTGATGATAATGGCTTATGTCGCTTCTGGCCTAACATTCCATCTGGCGAGCGGAGCCGGGCTTTAGGGCAAAACCGCTGATAATTGAAGTTACCCACACCTAAAACGGCTTTTTTGACGATATTTTTTGCAAAACCAGCGTTTTTGCCTAGGGTGACGGCAATTCTCCACTCTCCTCGTTTTAGGATTTTGCAATGACAAAAGTTTCCCAAATTGAAATGGCTAATGCCATTCGCTCCCTGTCCATGGACGCGGTGCAAGCCGCCAATTCTGGCCATCCCGGAATGCCTATGGGCATGGCCGATGTCGCCACGGTTTTATTTGATAAATTCCTAAAGTTTAACCCAAGCGATCCTCACTGGCATGACCGTGACCGCTTCATCCTGTCCGCGGGCCATGGCTCTATGTTGATTTACAGCCTTTTGCACCTGACCGGCTATAAGGCCGTGAGCATGGAGCAGATTAAAAACTTTCGCCAGCTTGGCTCCATCACGGCGGGCCATCCGGAATATGGCCATTGCCCCGGCGTAGAGACAACCACAGGCCCGCTTGGCCAAGGCATTGCTAATGGGGTTGGCTTTGCCCTAGCAGAGCGCCACATGAACGCGAAATATGGCGACGAGCTTGTTGACCATTATACTTACGTCATGGCCGGTGATGGCTGCCTTATGGAGGGTATTTCCCAAGAAGCCATTGCCATGGCGGGGCATCTTAAACTCAATAAGCTTATCCTGCTTTGGGACGACAACAACATCACCATTGACGGGGCGGTTGAGCTATCTGACAGCACGGACCAAGCTAAGCGCTTCCAAGCGTGCGGCTGGAAAACCATCGCCGTTGACGGCCATGACACGGCGAAAGTCGCCCGGGCCATTCGCTCCGCCCAGCGTAGTGACAAGCCCACGCTTATCGCGTGCAAAACCATTATCGGTAAAGGCGCGCCGACCAAGGCGGGCACGTCCGGCGTCCACGGCGCTCCGCTCGGAGCCGATGAGATTAAAGGCGCAAAAGCGGCCCTTGGGATTGATTACCCGGCCTTTGAAATCCCTACCGATATTTATGATGCGTGGAAAAAGGGCCCGCGCCGTGGCCGTAAGGCGCACCGCGCTTGGAAGGCGGCAATGGCGACGTCTGGCGCAAAAGGCGACGCGCTTAATTTTGATATGTCCGGAGCCCTTGGCGAAGGCTACAAAGCCGATATGGCCGCCTATAAGCAAGGCCTTGCTAAGGACATGCCCAAGCTTGCCACTCGCGCTAGCTCCGGCAATGCACTTAAGGTTCTAACCAAGGCCATCCCGACAATGATTTCTGGCTCCGCGGATTTGGAAGGCTCCAATAAAACCCGCACGCCCTCTACCGTGCCAGAGATTAGCGCCAGTGAATATGGCGGGCGCTATATCAATTACGGCATTCGCGAACATGGCATGGCCGCGGCGATGAACGGCATGGCGCTACACGGCGGCATGATACCCTATTCGGGCACATTCCTTGTATTTGCTGATTATTGCCGCCCCTCTATTCGTTTGGCGGGCCTGATGAATACGCGGGTCATTCACGTAATGACCCATGATTCCATTGGTGTAGGCGAAGACGGCCCGACCCATCAACCAGTTGAGCATGTCGCTTCATTGCGCGCTATTCCCAACGTCAATGTTTACCGCCCCGCCGACGCCATGGAAACGGCGGAGTGCTGGGAACTCGCCATTGCCCGCGACACCGGCCCGTCAATTATGGCGCTAACCCGTCAAGGGGTTCCGGCTGTGCGCGACAATGCAGGCGATAATATGTGTGCGCGCGGCGGCTACGTCCTGCGCGCAGGGGCAGGGGCGGATCAAATCGTGCTGATTGCCAGCGGCTCTGAAGTCCATAAAGCGGTTCTTGCCCATGAGCGTCTTGCCAAGGAAGGCATTTCCGCCCGCGTCGTCTCTATGCCGTGCATGGACGTGTTCAAGGCGCAAAGCGTAAGCTATCAACGCTCCGTACTGGGTAAGAAACTGCCTAAGATTGCTATTGAAGCCGGCATTAAAATGGGCTGGGGCAGTCTTATAGGTATTGAGGGCGGATTTATCGGCATGGACAGCTTTGGCGCGTCTGCTCCGGGCGAGGCCCTATTTGAGCATTTCGGCATTACAACGGACGCCATTGTCACTATGGCTAAGGAGATGGTTTAGGGCCGATAGGGCGCGTTTCTTGCTTGTTAATCATATGCGGGTTAAAATTAGACGCTGCTAATACAGAGATTCGCAATAAAGGTTTTCCATGGTTACCAAGACCTCCAAACCGCGCAAGAAAAAAGACGCACATTTAGGGTGGATAAAGACCTATAATGGCGGGCTGTTTTCTGAGGATTTCGTTGCCGCCCTTGTGGTGACCATATTACTGGTTCCGCAAGCGCTCGCCTATGCCATGCTTGCGGGCTTGCCCACACATATCGGGATTTACGCCTCAATCCTGCCGCTCGTCGCCTATGCCTTGGTTGGCTCTTCACGCTATCTCTCGGTTGGGCCGACGGCGGTGGTATCGCTAATGTCAGCGGCAGCAATTGCCAGCGTTCCCGAAGGCGAGCGCATACTCTCAGCAACGATTATTGCCGGACTTGCGGGTGTATTTATGTATATTTTAGGCGTATTGCGGGCAGGCTTCATCATGAACTTTGTCAGCCGCCCCGTGGTGAGCGCCTATGTTACCGGCGCGGCCATTCTAATTATCTTTAGCCAATTGCGGCACGTGCTGGGCATTAGCGCGAGCGGGACCAATGTGTTTGATTTAGCCAGCTCACTTTTTGCAAGTTTGGATTCAATTACCAAGGCCGCGCTTTATATAGGTTTAGGCACAATCGCGTTTTTGTGGGCCGTGCGTAAATATCTCGCCTTCGGCCTATATAAGCTTGGCATGAAGCGCAAGGCCGCGCGCCTCACCGCGCGCATGGGGCCGTTCGTGGCGATTATTGTGACCAGCCTGATAGCCTATAAGTTTGACCTCCATGATAAGGTCGGCCTTACAATCATCGGTGATATTCCGTCTGGATTGCCGCGCTTATCCTTTCCCAAAGCGCCGCTTGAAACCTATAAGGGGCTAGCGGGGGCGGCTATGCTGATTGCCCTTGTTGGCTTTGTCGACAGCATGTCTACGGGGCAAACCTTGGCGGCGCGCTCGCGTACCCGCATAGAGGCTAACCGCGAAATGCGCGCCCTTGGCCTCGCTAACATCGCGTCGGGATTCTCCGGCGGCTATACGGTTAGCGGCTCCATGTCACGCAGCGTCATCAATTTTACCGCCGGCGCTAAGACCCCCGTAGCCAGCCTGTTAACCGCGGCTTTCATGTGTATAACCGCTTTATTTTTAACCCCTTACCTGCGGTACTTACCGCTAGCGACCTTGGCCGCCTTGATTATCTTTTCCTGTTTCAACCTGATTGATTTTCGCCATTTGTGGCGCACGTTTAAATATAGCCGCTCCGATGGTTTCACGGCGTTTTTGACCTTTGGCGCCGTGCTGTTTTTCGGCGTGAAATTTGCGGTGTTGGTCGGGGTTGTCGCGTCCATGGTCCTACATATCCGCTCGACATTGCGCCCCCACGCCGTGCTTGTGGGCCGTTTTCCTGGGACGGAGCATTACCGCGACGTTGACCGTTATGAGGTGGAAACCAGCGAAATCGTCAAAACTCTCCGCATTGATGAGAGCTTATATTTTGCCAATGCGCGGTTTCTCGAAGACCGTATTGCGGCTTTGCTAGAAGATAGCCCGCAAATGACCGACCTTATCTTGATGTGCCCTGCGGTAAACCGCATTGACGCGAGCGCATTAAATTCTCTGATGTCTATCAATAAGCGCCTTGATAGCGGCGGGGTAAAGCTGCACCTCTCAGAACTGCACAGCCATGTAAGTGACCGCCTGCACAGCTCCACCTTCTTTGAAAAACTGACCGGAGAAATATTCTTCTCTCAACATGAAGCCATGGAAGCCCTAGAGCCGGAGCCGGATTGGGGTCAATATTTTGACCATGTGGACATTCATTAATTTCGGGCATTAAATTTATTTTAGGCATTCAAACTTCTTTTGCAAAAATTACTATTATTTTCACATTCCTAACGCTAATGTAGGGGGGAATAAGCCGCGCGGCGCTACTATGGCGACCAGGCTAGAAAGTAGAGACTCTATGTCGGACGAACACACGTCCGCCAAGGCCTCCCCAGTAGCGGGCGCTGCGACTCCGGTCACAAATACGCCCAAACGGCGCCGTAGACGGCGTAATGCGCAGGGGAAAACCCAGCCTTCCGTTTTCGGAGCTGTGGATCTTGGCACCAATAATTGCCGGCTTTTAGTGGCCAAACCGGTCGGGGACAGCTTTCGCGTTATTGATAGCTATTCGCGTACGGTGCGCCTTGGGGCTGGCCTTGCTAGCAGCGGCGCACTGTCCCAAACCTCCATGGACGCCGCCGTTGAAGCGATTGCCGTATGCGCCAGTAAAATGAAGCACAACAAAGTGCGGCGTTGGCGCTGCATTGCTACCCAAGCCTGTCGCCAAGCCAGTAATGGCGAGGAATTTCTCGCCCGTGTAAAGGCGAAAACCGGCCTGACCTTTGAGCTAATTTCCCCGCGCGTCGAATCGCGCCTTGCGGTAATGGGCTGCGTAGCCCTTACGGATATGAAAAAAGACGTTGTGCTAGTCGTTGATATTGGCGGCGGCTCATCCGAGCTATCATGGGTTGACGTGCGCAAATTGCGTAGCGGCGACACAAGCGCCCGTATTCATCGCCCGCCGATTAGCGCTTGGGCGAGCTTGCCTGTCGGGGTTGTCACATTAAGCGAGGCCTTCCCAGAACACGGCGATAGCCCGCAGGCTTTGGCTGAGCGTTATGAGGCTATGAAGGACCATGTGCGCGGGCTTATTATTAAAGCCGGCTGTGAAACCCGCTTTACCAAGGCGTTTAAGCAGGGGCAGGGGCATATTATCGGCACGTCCGGCACGATTACCTCGCTCGCCGGCATTCATTTGGGACTGCCTTATTATCAGCGTGACCGGGTGGACGGGCTTTGGATGCAGTCCATACATGCGCTTAATATTTCACGGCGCATGGCAAGCCTGCCTAAACATTTACGCGCCGAAGAGCCGTGCATAGGCGATGATCGCGCCTCACTACTGGTGGCTGGCTGCGCAATTATGGATGTTCTCTTGACCCAATGGCCCGCCGAGCGTATTCGCGTGGCCGATAGGGGGCTACGCGAAGG
>JAZGFA010000096.1:0-2495 GCA_036478975.1 Robiginitomaculum sp.
CAGGCCCCAGCTTACGCCTTGATTACACACCATGGCGTGGTCAAAGCCCTGCATCACTTCCCAGCGCAGCCCCGGCTGCGGATTAACCGCGCAAACATTCATCGGCGAACCGAATTTAGTCGCAAAGAATTTCAGCGCCCAATGCTTGCTCCACTGGTCAAGGGCGACCACGATAAGCGGGAGTAGGCCCGCCCACAGCATGTACCGTTTTGAAGTCATTGGTTTCGGCATTATTTTAGGCATTATCTTTATCCCAAATTGCTACCGCCGCCGCGTCGCGCGGGGTGATGCTCGCCCCGCCCTCTGGCTTGAAATATTTCCAAGAGCGTTCGCATTTGACGTAACCCTCATCCGCCGACAAAGCGGTGATGGCGACAGCGTCTAGGCTCTCTGACAAATCACAATCGCTGACGATAAGATAATCGGCGAGCGTATCGGAGGGGTTGCTCGGCTGTGCGTAAACATCCTTGCGGGTTATGCCTAGGGCGGTAAGCGCGGAGACGAGCGCCGCGTCCGCCGGCGCTTTAACGCTAGCTTCAAGGCTAGAGCGAATGATTTTTTCCGCCCGCATAGGCTCGATTTTTTCATTCACCGCGTCGCGCAAGTTTTGCAGCAATAGCATTTGCGCGGTCAATTTATCATCACGCCATGTGTCCGGCGTCACAGGGAATTCCTGCATATGCACGGAGCTTTTATATTCCCGGTCGGTCGCTTTCGCTCCCTCCTCGCCTCTTGCTTTAATCTCGCCAAGCCGCGCCATCCATACTTCTTCCATAGTGAAGCACAATATCGGCGCGAGCCATGTGGTCAGGCGGTTAAAGATGGCGTCCATCACCGTGCGGCAGGCGCGGCGGCGGTCGCTATTTACCGGATCGCAATAGAGCGCGTCCTTGCGAATATCGAAATAAAACGCCGACAAATCATTGGTGCAGAAATTGAACAGGGTCGAGAATACTTTTTTGAAATCATGCTCGGAATAGGAAGCGCGAACCTGCGCATCTAGCTCTGATAGTCTGTGCAAAACCCATTTTTCTAGCGCCGGCATATCGGAGTAATCCGCCGCATCATCCGCGCTATAGCCGTCGAGCGCGCCGACCATATAGCGCAAAGTATTACGCATTTTACGGTAGGCGTCGGCGGCGGTTTTGACGATTTCATCGCCAATGCGCAAATCATCGGTGAAGTCAGAACTGGCCGCCCATAGGCGCAAAATTTCCGCGCCATATTGACGAATAATGGTTTCTGGCGCCACCGTATTGCCCAGAGATTTGGACATTTTAATGCCCTTATCATCGACGACAAAACCGTGGGTTAGCACGGCCTTATAGGGGGCCTCTCCGTAAACGGCGCAGCTCTCCATCAGCGAGGATTGGAACCAGCCGCGATGTTGGTCACTGCCCTCTAGGTATAAATCGGCGCGGTCAGGTAAATCGGCGCGCTGTTTTAGGCAAAAGGCGTGGGTGCATCCGCTGTCAAACCAGACGTCGAGAATGTCGCTGACTTTCTCCCAGCCCGCCGCGTCCGTCTCGCCCATTAAATCTTGAATATCCGCGTCAAACCAACCGTCCACGCCGGTGGCATTTACGGCCGCCAAAATGCGTCCGTTAATCGCGTCCGCTTGCGGTAGATTAGTGTGCAATGCGCCCGTGTCTTTATTGACGATAAGGGTTATTGGCACGCCCCAATTGCGCTGGCGAGAAATAAGCCAGTCGGGACGGTCACTGACCATGGCGGTGATGCGGTTTTCCCCGCGCGGCGGATACCACGTCGTGTCTTTAATCGCGGCCAAAGCTTTGTCGCGCAGACCGTCCTGGCTCATGGAGATAAACCATTGCGGGGTGGCGCGGCGAATGACCGGGGCTTTAGAGCGCCAGCTATGGGCGTCGCGCAGGCTAACAATGCCGCGCGCCAAAAGATTATCGCATTCCATCAGCGCCTTAATCGCTTCCCCGTTGGCCTTACCGTCTTGGCCGCGCTTTTTGCCGCTCGTGCGGATAACGTCGAGACCTTGGAAACGGGTCGGCAAAACATCCGTATAGCACCCATCATCGTCGAGGGTCATCGGGACTTTCGGGTCAACGCCAAGTCCTTCAAGCTTAGTCTGGTTAGAAATCCAAACCCCGTAATCATCCTCACCATGGCTCGGCGCCGTATGCACAAAACCCGTGCCGGCGTCAGCGGTAACATGGTCGCCCGCAAGCAGGGGCACGGGGAAGTCAAATTTCCCCTCATTGCCAGTCATGTTTTTAAGCGGGTGGTCCAATATAAACCCTTCAGGATTTACGTCCTCAACCCTATTCCAAGATTTAATCAGTCCAGCCTTAGCCAGCCCTTCCCACAAATCATCGGCGGCAATAAGCTTATCACCCGGCTTTGACCATGGCTCAAACTCCGCCTCTTCCATTTGCGTGACTTCATACAGGCCATAGCTAATGCGGGGTGAATAACTCACCGCGCGATTGGCCGGAATTGTCCACGGGGTTGTCGTCCAGATA
>JAZGFA010000097.1:0-3884 GCA_036478975.1 Robiginitomaculum sp.
ACGGTGACAACATCCCCTGCCCCGGCGTCGACGCGCCCGAGCAAATTAATATCGCGCTTGCGCCCCGTGACAATCACGGCATCCGGCATCGGCGCGCTACGGTAAAGTTGCACCATCGCGCACAGACCGTCCGCGTCGCCGTTGAAAACATGAGAATGGGTCATGCGGTATCTTAGGGGGTATTCACAGCTTTCACATTAAAAAAATGGTTCATGCCAGTGTTTGCAAACAAACACTCTGATGGCACTTATTGCATCGAAACTATTTTTCGATGCTGCTGATACTTACGGTTTTTACATTACAAAATGCGCGTATGCCCTCTGCCCCTAATTCGCGGCCAAAGCCGGAGCGTTTAACGCCGCCAAAGGGCATGGCGGGATGGGAAGTAGTCATGGAATTAACGAAGGTCGCCCCCGCTTCAATTTCATTTATCGCGCGCTCTTGCTCGGTTTTATTGGCGCTAAAAATAGCGGAGCCAAGGCCAAAGGGCGTGTCATTGGCGAGGGTAATGGCCGCGTCAATCGTATCGACTTTAAACAGGAGAGCGACGGGGCCGAAAATTTCTTCATAATAGACCCGCGCATGGCGTGGTATGTTTTCCAAAATTCCCGGCGTGAAATAATATCCGTCATGCTCGCCAGCGCCGCTGCCCTTTGGCAAACCACCCGAAATAAGATTAGCGCCGCAATTAACCGCATCCGCCGTTTGCTCGGTGACTTCAATCAAGGCGTCCGCATTAACCAGCGGGCCAATATCGGTTTGCGCGAGCATCGGATCGCCGACGATGAGCGCCTCAAAGCTAGCCTTAAGCCGTGCGCGAAAATCATCATAAATATCGGCGTGAATAATAAAGCGCTTGGCCGCAATACAAGACTGGCCATTGTTTTGCGTGCGCGCTTTCGTGCCAAGTTTTACGGCCAAATCTAAATCGGCGCTTGGCATAACAATAAAGGGATCAGAGCCGCCAAGCTCTAAAACGACCGGCTTTATTTCCTGACCACATATGGCCGCAACGCTCGCCCCTGCCCGCTCCGAACCTGTCAACGTAGCCGCCTTGACACGGTCGTCGCGCAAAACGCGCTCAACCTTATCACTGCCTATCAGCAGGGTTTGGAAAGCCCCCTTAGGAAAGCCCGCGCGAATAAAAATGTCTTCGATAGCTAGCGCGCATTGCGGTACATTTGAAGCGTGCTTCAATAGTCCCGTATTGCCCGCCATCAACGCCGGAGCGGCAAAGCGGATAGCCTGCCAAAACGGATAATTCCACGGCATCACCGCTAGCACCGGGCCAAGGGGCAGATATTTGCGATAGGATTTGGCCGCGCCGGTTTCCACACTATCATCGGCTAAAAGCATTTCGGCATTATCGGCATAATAGCGCGCGCCAATGGCGCATTTTTTCGCCTCCGCCGTCGCCGCCTTTAAGGTTTTCCCCATTTCTAACGTCATGATAGCGCCGAAACGCTCCGCCTCTGCTTCTAATATGTCAGCGGCATTGCGTAGCATTGCGGCGCGCGTTTCAAAACCCATCGCGGTGAGGACCTTATGGGCCGCAAGGCTTTCGCCTATCATCACGTCCACTTGCGAGTCCGTATGCGCCGTGAAATTTTTTACAATTTCACCCGTAGAGGGATTTCGTGATTGAATAGGCATATGACTTTGCTCGCATAATTTAACGCTCGGTCAAATTATAGGCATGGGAGCGCCGCGCAAACAATAGTCTATTGCGATTGGTTGCAAATTGCCGCGCAGGGCGTTTATTGGCAAGTAATATCGCCAATGGAATAAAAGTCCGTCTCGCTGGTAAGACCGATAATTTCGTTAAGGGGCGGCAATGAGCATGTATTGCCATTGGCTAAAATGACATTGGCGCCCGTATCAAGCGAAGCGGTCATAGTAAAATAGCCGTTATCATCGGTAATCGTCATATCGCCGCCGGTTTCAATACGGCTGCGGATAAGAACATTTCCATTAGCGTCCATAAGCCGGCCAAATACCGTAGCCACGCGAATGGCCTCCCAGTCAATCACCACGATATTTCCCGGATAGAGCGGCACGTCACGAGCGGTCAAATCCAAATCATAAGGCGGAGCGCCATCAGGGCTTAGGCTCACTTTATAATTATCGAGCGCTGGCAGGCCAATCGTGCCCGTGCCGAGCCCGTCAATAAAGCCGTAATCGCGATTATTCACGACAACGCGATAGCCGCCCTGGGTTATGCGTCCGCCCCGTGAAATCTCTCTGGCCGGTTCCGCTTTTTCATTGCCTTGCGCCGCGCCGCTAAGCCCTTCACCCAAATTATTAGTGTCCTCAATTTTTGGCTCCACTTTAGCCGCCTTAATACGCATCATGACGAGGGCTTCACCCGGTTCACGGAGCCCAAACCGCGCAGCGCCTTTGGTCAGCGCAAACCCGGTTTGCCCATTCATAGTGCCCGTAGTGAAGGTTTTATCAGTGCCCTTACGCGAGACGGTCGAGACATCTAAATCGAGTGTGCCAAGCTCACTCGCGACAACAGCGCCCGCATAGATCCGGCGCTCTCGGCTATCAAGGTTCGCGCCAATTCTGCTGGACACATCAATAGAGCCAATTTGCGATAGACGCGCATATTGTATATCCGCAATAGGCCCTGATTCATCAAGGCCAGAATCACGCCGTATGCTCTCTCCGCCAAAACCGCCCGACATACGCGAAACACTTGAAAGCTTGCGAGAAAAAGCCAACCTAATCCCAACGCGCTCTTCTTGCTCACTCACGCTAGCATCAAGGCTCAAAAATGCATTTGTAGAACGGAAAACATCGACATTACGCGAATAGCGCATGCCGTGACGATAACCGTCGAGCAAAGGGCTTTCCCTAAAGGTTTGTGAAGTCGATAATGTAAATGAGCCGCCCAATATGCGCGTAGAAACACTGCCATAAAGCTGATCTTCATTTCGCAGGAAAGGTTCAAAGGGCCTGATTTCATCAAGACCGGCCACCATTAATCCGTCGTCGGATGCGCGGATGGACCGTGCAGAAAGCGCAAAATTTACTTTGCCAATAGTGCTGCTCGCCGAAGCGAAAGTAGAATATCCGCCCTTGCTACCGACCGCACCATTGACGGTAAAACGGCTCAAACCCGGAAACCAGTCAAATCCAAGCTCTGGATATACCGCATCGTCAATATAGGTTACGCCCGCCGTCGCGCCGAGCGATAGGCCAATACGTTTCGAAACCCGAAGCTCCGCCGCTATTTTTTCAGAAGCGCGCGGGAAAATATCCGTTTCCCCATTGGGCCCTTCCAAGAAATTATTATCGGCGCGGATACCGAGTCTGGCCTCATAGACAAATTGATCTCTCGGAGGTAGGCCGCCTGTTTTAGAATATATCCGTGACTCTTCTAAAATCACCATGCCGCCCGCGCGCGCAATAATATTAATCGGATACGTTCCGCGCGGAAGCTCATCGGTCTTTATCACTTGCAAACCTGGAGCGTAATGACGCGCGCTTACTAAAACATTATTCCTATATATTTCCACCGTAGCGCGTTCCGGCAGCACTATATCTATTGGCACTTCAGTCGCCGCATTATCAACAAGGCGCGTGCCCGTCAGGTTTGTCATCTCAAGACCATAAAGGCGATAACTTCGTAGTACGCCCGAGCTTTGCGATTGCAAAAGCCCCGCGCTACCACGCCATTTATCGCGTATATGTTGCACCCGCAAATCTTCGACCCGCGCGCCGCTTCTCTCATCCACCAAGGTTCGCGCAATAAAGGCGTTACGACCCACACTGGCCAGGGTATCAAGACCTATGGCATAACGGTTTACTTCCGACGCATTGGAGCGGCCCGTTGACGCCGCAACGGTTATGTTTTGAATGAGTGATGGGCTTGATACGGG
>JAZGFA010000098.1:0-7961 GCA_036478975.1 Robiginitomaculum sp.
CCGTGCCCATGGGCATGACCGCATCCGAGCTTATGGGCTGGGTTGATTTTGGCGGCGGGCAAGAGCTGTGGGATGAATTGTCGGGCAAGTTTAATATAAAGCCCCTCGCCGCCGGTAATACGGGCCATCAATCGGGCGGCTGGTTTAAAAAAGAAATAAACAGCCTTGAAGACTTTAAGGGCCTGAAAATGCGCATGCCCGGCCTTGGCGGCGAAGTATTGCGGCGCATTGGCGCGGCGGCGATTAATCTGCCCGGCGGAGAGATTTACCAAGCCCTGCAATCGGGGGCCATTGACGCCACCGAATGGGTCGGCCCGTGGAATGACCTCGCTTTTGGCTTTTACCGTGAAGCGCCGCACTATTACGCTCCCGGCTTTCACGAGCCGGGCGCGGGGCTTGCTGTCGGCGTAAACAAGGGCGTCTGGGACAGCTTTAATGCTGCTGAGCAAATGATGCTGAGCGAGGCCTGTAAGTCGGTCAACCATCTAAGCCTCGGCGAATATAGCCACCAAAACGCCCTCGCCCTCGACACGCTAAAAACTGAGCATGGCATTGCGCCAAAGTTCTTTACCGATGAAATTTTAATGGGCATTGGCAAGGCCAGTATCGCCGTAATGCGCGAGCAAGAATCCGCCGATAAAATGACCGCAAAAATTTATCGCAGCTATTGGGACGCTCTATCAAAGGCGCGAAAATGGACCGAAATGGGCGATGGCCGCTATATCCGCGCCCGCCAAATTTCCATGGACGCACGCGGCTAAAATGAGCGCGCAGAGCCTTGAAATTTTCGCCCGAATATTGACCGCTATTGGCTGGGTGTTTTTGCCGTTAGCGCTACTGCCGCTTGCGCAATTATTACTGCCTAAATCTATATTTATCAGCAGCTTAACACGTAATCTTGTTACGATTATTGACGGGGTTTCCAACGGGCTTGGTGAGGCCGTGAAATGGGCCCTGCCCCTGCTGGTGATAGCAATTGTTGTCAGCATAATCGGCCTGTCAATTTTTGGCATATCTTTTACCAAATTAGATGAGCTGCCCGTCTATCTCCATGCAAGCCTTATCATGCTGGGCAGCGCCGCTACCTTGCTGGCGGGGCAACATGTGCGGGTGGATATTTTCCACAGCCGCTTCAGCCCAAAGCGGCGCGCCATGGTCGACATTATCGGATTTTACGCCCTTATCATGCCAGTCTGCCTTATCATATTATGGACGAGCCAAAGCTTTGTCGCCGGCAGTTGGGCAAGCTTTGAAGGGTCCTCCGATAGTGACGGCATACGCGGCGTATTTTACCTCAAAACCCTCTTGCCGCTATTTGCGGTAATGATGCTGATGCAAGGGGCGGCGATAGCGGGCCGCGCGGCGCATTTGCGCACCGGCCACGCCCTGCCCCCGCGTCCGCGCCATATCGCGCCCCTCTTTGAAAAAACAGGAGAGAAACAATGATAGCGCAGCATGTCCTCGCCCTCCTGATGTTCGCCGTCGCCTGCGGCGTGTTGATGTGCGGTTTTCGCGTCGCCTTTGCGCTGGCGGGCACGGCGCTGATATTTGCCGCTATTGGCACATTTATGGGCATATTTGATACGGGCTTCTTGCTTGCCTTGCCGGGGCGAATTTACCCGCTGATAACCCGCGAAATCCTGATGGCCGTGCCATTGTTTGTGTTTATGGGGGTAATGCTTGAAAAATCACGCCTTGCGGAGGATTTACTGGAATCCATGGCGCAGCTTTTTGGCCCCATGCGCGGCGGACTTGGCGTATCGGTTGTGCTTGTCGGCGCGCTGCTCGCCGCCTCTACGGGCATAGTCGGGGCCACGGTCGTCACCATGGGGCTTTTGTCCCTGCCCACTATGCTGAGTAAAGGCTATAGCCCTGCTCTCGCGTCCGGCTCGATTGCGGCGTCCGGCACGCTTGGCCAAATTATCCCGCCGTCAATCGTGCTGGTAATCCTCGGAGATCAGCTCTCCAACGCCTACCAAGAAGCTCAGCGTAGCCATGGCCTAGAGGGCGGCGGGGTTATATCCGTGGGGGATTTGTTTGCAGGAGCGCTCCTGCCCGGCCTGATACTCGTCATACTCTACGCGCTTTACATCATGGCTTATGGCTATTTAAAGCCAAGCGTTGCCCCCGCGAGCGGCTGGCCAGAGGGGGTTAGCCCGTGGACATTTATCCGTAAAATCGCCGTGGCCATGTTGCCGCCAATTATCCTGATTATCGCCGTGCTAGGCTCTATCCTATCGGGATATGCCACGCCGACGCGCGGGGCGGCGCTTGGGGCGCTCGGCGCGGTGCTGCTCGCCGCCTATAAGCTTAACCCCGATAGGCCGCGCGTACGCTTAGGCGCGGTTTTGGCGGGGCTAGGTTTTGCCCTTCTTATCGGCGCTGACCTCACCCCGATAGACATTCGCCTAAGCCAAAGCGTGTGGAGCGGGCCGGAAATATTTGCGGGGCTTATCGCAGGGCTAGGCGCAATGCTCGCCCTAATCGGCACGCTGATAGCGGGGGGGCGGCTGATAAAAACCGACCACCTCGCGCAAGTTTCGCGCTCGACACTGCATATCACCTCCATGGTGTTTCTCATCTTGATTGGCGCGACCCTGTTTAGTCTGGTGTTTCGCGGCTTTGGCGGCGATGATTTAGTGGCTAGCGCCCTGCAAAACGCCCCGGGCGGAAAATGGGGAGCGCTTATCCTTGTCATGATAGTGATGTTCGTGCTGGGGTTCTTCCTCGATTTTATCGAAATTACCTTTGTCGTCGTGCCCCTCGTTGCCCCCGCCCTGCTCGCCATGGGCATGGATCCAATATGGCTCGGCATATTGATGGCGCTTAACCTGCAAACCAGTTTTTTGACCCCGCCCTTTGGCTTTGCACTGTTCTACCTGCGCGGCGTCGCCCCGCCGCAAGTGACCACATCGGCGATATATAAAGGGGTGCTGCCGTTCATTGCCATTCAGCTATTTGTGATAGGCCTCGTGGCGCGGTTTCCGCAACTTGCGACAATGCTGGTAAATCGCGACTAATTCACTGCAAAAGTAACCAAACTTTCATTGGCCTATTGAACGAATGTGGTTAAAAGACTCTGATTCACAATCACGCGTGATTTTCACAGACGTGATTCTTTATATTTGGGACTGAACATGACACACGCTGCCGATACGTTTTTTACCTCCCACAGCTCACTGGGCCGCCTCTTGCTTGGAAGCGCCTTGCCAGCTCTTGCGCTCGCGCTTAGCCCGCTAGCCAGTGCGCAAACCCCTGTTGAGATTGACTCCGCTACAACGCAATCCGTGCGCACATCAACCGCGGGCGATAATGACGCCCCATCGGACGTCACCATCACCACGGACGGCTCTATCACCCTCACCACGGCAGGCCCGGCGGTCATCGTCGACTCCGATAATGATTTTATCCACTCCGGCGCGATTACAATTAGCGATGTTGACAATGCAACTGGCATTGAAGTGCAGACGGGTAATACGGGCAGTATTACAATTTCTGGCTCCATCACCATTGATGAAGATTACAGCGCCACGGACACTGATGATGACAAAATCGTCGACGGGCCATTTGCGGAAGGAACAGGCCGCACGGGCATCTTAATTTCCGGCGCCGACACGTTTACAGGGCCTGTTAATGTAACCACGGCCAACACTATCAATATTGAAGGCAATGATAGCGCAGGCATGCGCCTCGTTGCCGGCGCGGGCGTTCTAGGCGATATGAGCCTTTTAGGCTCCACCACCGTTACCGGCGATAATGCTATCGGCATTGACCTTGCCGGCAATGTTACGGGCAATGTTACCATTGGCGGGCGTATTTTGACGCGCGGAGTTGGCGCTCAGGGCGTCAGCGTCAGCGGCGATGTTTCTGACCGCCTTTCCTTTACGGGCAATATCGGAAATACGGGCTATCGCCGCGTTAATGGCGGTACTATTCCGTCGCGTGAACGCCTCGAGGTACGCGAGCTCTACGACGGCGAAGACACGCTTGAATCCGGTAGCGCCGTCAATGTCAGCGGCAATGTCGCGGGCGGCATCATCTTTGCCCATACGCAAACCGACACAACAAATGAAGATACGGGCGCAGTCACGAGCGCCATCACATCACGGCCCAACATAACCAATGTGGGGCGCTCCGCTGCGGTTCTTATTGCCGGTAATGGCATGCCAATTGTCGTGGGCCTTGTCGCTGATATAACAGATCCGGCTGATGATGATTATGACGCTGAAGCGCAATATGGCCTTATCAACCAAGGCACTATACGCGGTGAGGGCGTCCTCGATGATGTGGCCGCCACAGGTCTACGCATTGAGAACGCTACCATAGCAGGCGGCTTTAACAATGTTCATCAATTGTCCGCCCAGACCTACCGCACCCCTATTCCCGCAGATGGCACAAATGTTACCGGTGACGTTGCCCATGCGACCGCGTTGTCTCTAGGCAGCGGCGCCACCGTGCCAACCATCGCAAATATCGGAACGATTAACGCCATTGCATCGGAAGCCCCAGATGTTGTGTTTGCCGATAGCGATAACCCGCTCGACCCCAACTCGGTAAATGCGACAGCTATCTCAATCGAGGCCGGCGCCAATGTCACCACGATTTTCAATCGCGGCACAATCAGTAGTTTGGTTACTGGCCGTCTCGGTCAAGCCTACGCCATTGTCGACCAATCGGGAACGCTTGCCGTTATTAACAACCAAGGCATTATTCAAGCTGGCGGCCTCACCAATGATACAAGCGAAAACCCAACGGACCCGGTTTTCACCCTTGTCGCCATTGACGTTAGCGCTAATACGAGCGGCGTCACCATTACCCAATCACAGCGCCCTGACCTAGATCCCGATGATGCGGTTTCCTATGCGGCGCCGCAAATGATTGGCGATGTCCTACTCGGCTCGGGCGCGGACACGCTCGACATGCAAGCAGGCACGCTCGTTGGCGACGTTAGCTTTGGCGACGGCGCGGATACATTATCTCTGTCTGGGAATTCTACGCTTACAGGATCACTTACCGATAGTGATGGCCTTTTGACCATCGCTGTTACCGACGGCTCTACCTTAGTTCTCACCGAGGCGACCACGCTTAATGTGACCGACGCAAGTTTCGATGCCACGTCAACATTCTCTCCCATTATCGACGCCGCGGCGGGGCAAA
This sequence comes from Robiginitomaculum sp., assembly GCA_036478975.1. Classification (GTDB taxonomy): domain Bacteria; phylum Pseudomonadota; class Alphaproteobacteria; order Caulobacterales; family Maricaulaceae; genus Robiginitomaculum. The sequence goes on from JAZGFA010000098.1 coordinate 5,158, forward strand.
CCTCTACCCTTATCGCTAGCGGAACGATTAGCTTTGCCGATGGCGCCACCCTAACCCCTACCCTTGCTAATGTAATCGGCAATGGCGGAACCTTTACAATTGCGCAGGCGGGCACATTATCAATTGCCGATATTAGCGCCCTGCAAAGCGCCAATTCCCCCTATCTCTATGAGACGGTCATCAGCCAAAACAATAATGACCTTATCGCGACCATGACATTACGCACGGCGGCCCAACTTGGCCTAGACGTGCCGCAAGCGGCCGCGTTTAACGCCGCCTTTGGCGCGATTTCCGCCGACGCGGATTTGGGAAGCGCCTTTGCTGGACTGATTGATCAGACATCATTTAATGCAGCCTATAATCAGCTTCTGCCAGAATTTGCCGCGGCTATTCACCACTTCGTCCACGCCAATGTTGACGGCGCAACCGGCGCGGTCGCCACCCACCTTAACACCGCAAGGCGCGGTCAAGACGGGACGGGCGGAGCATGGATTGAAGAATTTGCCTATTTCGCTGACCGCGAACTCGCCGGCCTATCGGAAGCGTATCGCGGCAATGGCTTTGGCTTTACCGGCGGCTTTGACAGCGAATTTGGCCCCTTCCATACGGCGGGCGTCAACCTAAGCTACGCCTCAACAGCGGTTGAAGACGTGGTCGGCCAAGATGACCCACTCAGCGTTCAAACCCTGCAAGCGGGCCTTTACGCCGGTTATGAGGCCGGTAAATTTGGCGTCGATCTCTATGTGGGCGGCGGGTATAACAGTTTCGAGTCTAACCGCAAGGTCAATATTGGCGACTTTGCCGGCGAAGCAGCGGGCGATTGGTCCGGTGCCCATTATAACGCCTCGGCCAGCGCGGGATATGACATTAATATGGGCAAGCGTTTCTATGCGCGCCCATCGGTTAATGTCAGCTATCTTAATCTCACCGAAAAAGCCTATACGGAGACAGGCTCCGACGCCATTCGTTTTGGCGTTGGCGAGCGCGTATCAGAAATTGGCACGGCCACGGCGATGATGACCTTTGGCGGCAAATTTGAAGGCGACCGCATTTGGTATAGCCCAGGGGTGCGCGTCGGCTATCGTAACGATTTTATTGGCGGCGGCATTGTCACTAATGCTGACTTCATCGGAAGCGGCGGCGCATTGGCGCTCACCAGCCAAGAATTCCCAGATACGGGCCTTATCCTTGGCGTTACCTTTGCGGCGGGCAGTAAATATTCAAGCTTTGGCTTTGATTATGACGCGGATTTGCGTGACGGCTATAACCGTCATATTGCGCGCCTCGTCCTACGCCTACTGTTTTAAATCAAACATATAAAGATTTCTTTATATACTTAAGCAATTAAACTTGCTAGGCACGGTTACCCTATGACCGGAGCCTGATTCATGCCGACGACACATACACATTTATCCTTTGAGTTCTTTCCTCCCAAAACCGATAAGGGGGCAAAGCGGCTTTGGAATTGCGTTAAGGCGCTTAGCCCCTACGCGCCAAAATTTGTTTCCGTCACTTATGGCGCTGGCGGCTCTACGCGCGAGCGCACCCATGAGGCCGTGGCCCGCATTGCTAGTGACACCCCCCTATCCACCGCCGCCCATTTGACCTGCGTTGGATCGCCCCGAGACGAAATCGACACGATTGCCGACGCCTATTGGAATGCAGGCGTCCACCATATCGTAGCTCTGCGCGGAGATCCTCCAGCTGGCATTGATGCCGCTTATGCTCCAACCAAGGGCGGATACGCCTATAGTTGTGACCTTGTGGCCGGCCTAAAAGCCTTACATGACTTTGAAGTATCGGTCAGCGCCTATCCGGAGCGTCACCCCGAAAGCCCCTCATGGGACATTGAAATTGACAATCTTAAGCGCAAGGTCGATTTGGGCGCAGATCGCGCTATCACCCAGTTTTTCTTTAAAAGCGAAACCTTCATAAAATTTCTAGAGCGCGCGCGGGCGGCGGGCATTACCATCCCTATTGTCCCCGGCATTATGCTTCAACCTAAATTCTCTGGCCTTGCGCGCATGTCAAAAATGTGCGGCGTCGATGTGCCCGATGATATTGCCGCGCAATTTACCCCGCTTGAAAATGATGAGGCCGGGCGTAAAGCCTTAACCACCGCCCTGGCGCTAGAGCAAATTACTGTGCTTAAAACCGCCGGCGTAAATGACTTTCACCTTTATACTTTGAACCGCTCTGATATAGCGTCAGAGATAGCCACAAACCTACAGGCCTAATATGACCCGCTGGAGCGCCATAGAAACCGCAATACAAAATCGCATCGTCATGCTTGACGGGGCGATGGGCACGATGTTGCAAAAGCAAAATTTGGAAGAAATGGATTTTCGCGGCAAAAAATTTGCCGATTGGCCGTCCCCGTTAAAAGGCAATAATGACCTGCTTTCACTGACAAACCCGCAAGCGGTTAAACATGTGCATAATGACTTTCTCGCCGCCGGCGCTGACCTCATTGAAACCAATAGCTTTAACGCCACCACAATCAGCCAAGCCGATTATAATTTGTCGGATTACGCCGACGAAATGGCCGAGGCGAGCGCCATTATCGCCCGCGAATGCGCCGACGCATGGACGCTTAAAACGCCCGAAAAACCGCGCGCCGTGCTCGGCTCTATCGGGCCGATGAATAAGACGCTTTCCATATCGCCAAAGGTCGAAGATCCCGGCTATCGCGACGTGACATTTGACGAGGTTAAAGACAGCTATATCGGCCAAATCCGCGCCATGATTTCCCATGTTGACGCCCTGCTGATTGAAACTATTTTTGATACGCTTAATTGCAAGGC
>JAZGFA010000099.1:0-8570 GCA_036478975.1 Robiginitomaculum sp.
AATCGGCGCGCAACCGGGCGGGTCGATAATCACAAACAATACCGCAAAGGCGGAGGCGAATAATTCTAGGTCAAACATAGGGGGAGTTTATCGCGCGCACTCGCCCGCGCAAGGCAAATTTACCATGATTAAATCTGTAAAAATTAATCGCAAAACCATCATAAAAATGTAATGGATAACGCAATATCAAGACGCCTCATCATCGCCATCATAAGAGCAAAACATGAAAATTCTATTCAAACCCCTTTTTACCGCCGCCATTTTTGGCTTTAGTTTTAACGGCGCGGCTTATGCCCAAAACGCTTCAGGTGATATTTGGGGCCTGTTTCAGGGCGCCCCGACCATAGAATTTGATAATGGTAATACGCTTAAAGTGCGGGGGCGTATTTTTTGGGATTACGCCTCCCTAGAGGAAGGCAGTGTTTCGCTCGACGATAGTGAGTTTCGCACGGCGCGTCTGGGCGTTGAGGGCGAGATTAGCGGCGTGGAATACAAAGCCGAGCTAGATTTTTCCGATAGCGAGCTTGAATATAAAGACGTGCTCATTTCTGTTGATAATATTGCCGGCAGTGATGTGACGCTTTCCTTGGGGCAAATGAAAACCCCTAATGCGCTTAACGAGACAACATCATCGCGCCACATCACCTTTATGGAGCGCGCCGCGATTACCGACGCCTTTGGCATTGACCGGCGCATTGGCGCCATGCTGTCTAAGGGCGGCGATAATTATTCGGTTGAGGCGGGTATTTTTGGAACCTCGATTGAGGCCCATATTGACGACAAAGAGTCTAATATAGTGAGCGCAGCCCGTGCGACATTTACTCCGTTTATTGACGGGAAAAACATCGTCCATGTCGGCGCGTCCCTGCGCTATACCGATGAGGCCAATAGCGGCTCTCCGAAACATTCGGCGCGCTGGGGTAGCCATCAAGCCAAGGAGAAAATAAAGCCCAATGTCGGCGACAGCGCCATGCTTTACGGTTTTGAAGCGGCGACCGTGCGCGGGCCGCTCCATGCCCAAGCGGAATATATGAGCGAGGAAGGCGATCTGGGCAGCGCCAGTGGATATTATTTTTCCGCCGGCTGGTTTTTAACCGGAGAGAGCCGCAAGTATAAAGCCAGCGGCGGTAAGTTTGACCGCACTAAACCTAACAGCCCGCTATCCAAAGGCGGCATGGGCGCGTTTGAAATCGCGGCCCGTTATGACACGCTCGATGCTAGCGGCGCGGGGGATGAGGAAATGGCGGCGACGACATTTGGCCTTATCTGGTATCCGGAAAGCCATTTGCGTTTTAAGCTAGAAGCGGTCAATGCCGACGCCGACACTTACGCGGCCAATAGCGTGCAAATTCGCACCCAAATTGATTGGTAGTTTTTCTCTATTTTTTGGGCCATTTTTTCCCGCGTAGGGTTTGCGAGGCGCGGCGCATTGATTTGCGTATTAGATGGTATGGGCTAGCGGTGACATTATAGAGCCGGCGAATGCGGCGCCATTTCTTGCGCGCCGTCGGTTTATATTGCGGCGTTAGAAGCTCCATGAAAATATCGCTTACCGCGTCCCAGCTATAGTTTTGCGCGTGGGCTACGCAATCCACGGACTTAAGGTTTAGGGCGGCCATGCAGGCGGCGCGTAAATCCGTATCACAGACCCCGGCAAGTTTTCCGCTATCGCTGCCGTCAATAATATCGACGGGCCCGCAGGCCGGATAAGCGGCGACGGGGGTTCCGCTGGCCATGGCCTCAATATTAACAAGGCCGAATGTATCAGTGAGGCTAGGGAAAACAAATACATCGGCGTCGGCGAAATGACGCGCCAGCTCATCATCGGATTTAGCGCCGGTAAATATGGCGTTAGGGTAAGCTTTTTTAAGGGCGAGCAATTGCGGCCCGTCGCCGACAATGACCTGTGTGCCCGGCAGGTCTAAGCCTAAAAATACGCCAATGTTTTTCTCTACGGAGACGCGGCCAATATTGACAAATACCGGGCGCTCTAATCCGGCGTACACATCTTCGGGTGCATTTTTCATGCGCGGATGAAACTGCTTTAAATCCACCCCGCGCGCCCATGTGGCCATGTTAGTAAAGCCGCGCCCCTCTAACATTTCGCGCAGGCTATCGGTGGCAATCATCGTGCGCCCGCCGCTATTGTGGAAATTGCGCACATAGCCATAGGCCCATGACAGGGGAATAAACGGAAAGCGCGCTTTGATATATTCGGGAAATTTCGTGTGATAGCTGGTGGTAAAAGAAAACCCCCACTTAATACAAAGGTTTCGCGCGGCATTTCCCAGCGGGCCTTCCGTAGCAATGTGGATGGCGTCGGGTGCAAATTTTATCATGCGCCGCTCCACATCACGAAAGGCAAATGGGGCCAGACGAATATCGGGATAGGTTGGCAGGGGGAAAGTGATATAGCCGTCAGAGGGCGCGATAATTTCTACGCTGTGGCCGGCGGCGCGGCACGCGGCTACGGTTTGGCTAAGGGTTCGCACCACCCCGTTAATTTGCGGCGTCCATGCATCGGTGACAATGAGTATTTTCACCGCGCGGCTCTCCTTGTTATGGGTTGACAGGCATAAAAAAACCGCCCTCTTGGGGCGGCTTTTAAACGGTTTTTCAGAAGGCGACTAGCCTTCTTTTATTTCCGGAAAAGTCACTTTCGGGCCAAGGTTGGCCATGACCTCACGGGCGTTAAAGCTGTTGTCACCGCTAGGTTTCATGCCGTGGCCCATACGGACTTGGGCATTGGCTTTAAACTTGGTGACTTCGCGATAATCAAAGCGGTTATAAAACGGGTCATAATAACCGGCGCCAAATCGGCTGCCAAAACTTGGGCCAAAGAAGGGGTCATAAAACCCGCTACGGGCAAGACTGTGGCGCGCGAAAACGTCGCGGCGACCATAGGGGCTTAGGCCCGAACGCCAACCATAACGCGGCGCGAAGAAATCGTAATTGCAGTTAAAGCCCGGATAAAATGAATTGTTAAAGCCGTAGCCTCCGCCGTAACCCATGCTTGGCCCCATATTGACGAGGCGTTTTTTCGCTTGGGTGTCTTTTTCCGCTACGGTGAAATAATCATAGCCGTTTTCCACCGCTAGCTCTGCGGCGCGGTAGAGCAAATAAGTCTCCACCGTCTCTTGGTCGGTGAGGCTATTGCCAGAGAAGCTAACCGTATAGCGGTTGCTTTCAATCTGGCTTTGGCTATAGCCAGATGCGCCCATTTTAGCGGCGGCTTGGTAAGGGGTTGCGGTGGCGCAGGCGGTTAAAATCGCGGCGGCGCTGGCGAGGATGTGGGATTTAAAATTTTTCATAATGGTCTTTCAAAAGCAAATAATAGTGCGGCTCTCTCTATCCACGGCTTTAATATAGGACAAAACAGGGGGTTTTTCAAGGTGTTGCACTGCGCAATGCCGCGAAATGCCTGTTTTGCGGGGGTTAGCGCACTCTCTGGCGGATGATTTGGGCGGCCCAATAGAGCAAAATAACGCTGATAATTATACCGAAGGGCCATATGGCGCGCACAAATAATGGCGGAATGGCAATGACAATAACAATAAGCCCCGCCCCAAGGCTTGGCCCCTTATCGCGAATATGCTTGCCGGTAAAATAAAGCAAAAGTCCGGGGATAAACCCCATTGCGCCGAGGCCGAGGGGAACGAGGAGAAAGTTTAAAAACTCGGAAAACCCGTCCTTTTGAAACAAAGGATACAAGGCAAATCCGCCACTGCACAGTCCCGACAATATAAAGGCCGTTGCGCCAATTATCATCGCGGTTAAGGAGGAGCGCGCAAAGGGGCGCTTAGACGCGGCGGGTTTTTTCGGCTCCGCAGTTACGGAAATTATCGGCTCATCATCGTTCACGGCTTAGGCGCTCCTAGCATTTTCACGGCGTTGATAACTAAGAAAACCCCCGCAATGCAAATGAGGGCCGGGATTAAGACAATGAGCAATACGCCAAAATCTAAGCGGCCGCTTCCCGCAATATCCACTATCGCCATTAGCGGCCAAAATATTGCCAGCGCCATAATTCCGCCTAGGATGAGAAATATCACCGAGGACGCCGTATTGACCCCGCGTTTGAAATGGCGAAGCGCCGCCCACAAACCCAAACCGGACGGGATAAGCCCGAAACTGCCAATAATTAGCGCGCCGAAAGCGCCGGGGGAATAATCGCTCTTATTACCCGAAAAGTCCTCCGCCATGAACAAGCCCGTACACAGCCCGCTAAGGGCAAATATAAGCCCGGAGATAATCAATGCGGTCAAGGCCGCGCGTTTGAAATTGGGTTTTATTGGGTCAGTCATAACGTCTCCTATCTCACCACCTTATTGTATTTGGGCGCGCAGGCGCTCTACCACGGATTTATCGCGGTAGAAAAGGTTGAACGTATCGAAGGGATAGATATAGCCGTCCGGCTCTACGAAATGCACGCAAGAGCGTTTTACCCCGCCGGTGCAAAAATTATACTTGTCCATGAACTGCACGATGACCACGCGAAATGTGTTTTCATAAGTGAGATTATCGGGCACTTGCGCTTGCGGCAGGCAGCACAGCACCGAGGCTAATTTATCCGACACATCCGCCGCGCTAACCGAGAGCGAGAGCAGGTCAAACATCTTTTTGCGCAGCTCCGGAAAGCCTTCAAATGTCACCGTATTGGGCACGGCGGCGGAGAGAATTTCCGGCGGAAATAGCGAGGTAATCGGCGCGACTTTATCCCCGTCGCGAATGCCATAGCCAATGCAAATGCTCTCTGGATTACAGGGCAGGGGGATAAGGTCTTCTTCGCCAAATATACCGGAGGATTTTGCCAGTTCGCGGCGTACATCGGTGAGCAATGCGCGGTTACGTTTTTTGGCAAAGCCTTCATTGCGCCCCGCATCCTGCACGGGCTGGAACGTCACCCCGCGCACGCATTTATATTTCAGCGCGTGCTGGACAATCTCTCCAACCTCATCATCATTGACCCCGGCTTTAACGGTGACGACCAATGTGGTTGAGATATTATGCGCTTCTAATCGGGCCAAAGCTTGATCGCGAATTTTGCGCAAATCCGCCCCGCGTAAATTCATCAAAGCGTCACGGCGCAGGCTATCAAATTGCAAATAGACTTCAAAGCCGGGCATATAGGTGGCGAGTCGCGCGGTAAATTCTTCGTCCTTAGCAATACGCACCCCATTTGTATTTATCATCAGATGGCGAATGGGCCGCGCTTTGGCCGCGTCGAGGATGTCAAAAAATTGCGGGTGAATGGTCGGCTCCCCGCCGCTGATTTGGAGTAAGTCCGGCTCGCCTTCGCTCTCCACTAATGTGTCGAGCATGGACTCGATTTCCGCCATGCTGCGCTGCCCAACTTTGGAGGTGGAGCTTTCGGCAAAACAGACGGGGCAATTGAGGTTGCAGGCTTGGTTGATTTCAATGAGGGCGAGGCAGCTATGCTGCTCATGGTCGGCGCACAGGCCGCAATCTAGCGGGCAACCATAATCGGTTTTGCTTTGCACCTTAAGGGGGCGGTCACCGGGTTTTAGATAATCCTTAGTGCGCTTGAAATAGTCCGCATCCGTGCTGATAAGGGTTTTGGTCACCCCGTGCTCGCGGCACCGCTTTTGATAATAAACATCATTCCCATCAATAAGAATTTTTGCCGGCACGGGGCCAAGGCAGGTTTCGCACAAAGACGTGGTCTGGCCGTAAAATAGATAATTGGCCGATTTTCGAATGTCGTCAGTGGTTCCCATTATAGTCCTTTGTTTTCGGCGACTGGTTTGGCTAACATATAAACAGCGTAACCGATAAGCCCTGCCGTGACGAGGTGGAAAATATTAAACGGCCCGATAATACCAGTATAGGGTTTGAGAAATTCCCAAACGAAGCGCTGGCCCGCATAGACTAAAACCATGATGTAAAACGCATTGCACGTGGCCCAGTTTTTTTTAAGCCGTAAACTGATGAAATATAAAACCGCAAACCCGCCCATACTCAGCGCTTCATAGAGCTGCACCGGATGGCGCGAAATCCCGTCGCCAAAATCAACGCCCCAAGACAGGGCCGTCTCTACGCCATATGTGTAATCTTCTAGGCCGGAGAGAAAACAGCCTATGCGGCCAATAGCAATCCCGACCGCAAAGGCGGCAACAAAGGTCACCCCCGTAGAGCCGCGCACGCCTTTAAGTTTTTTATAAATTTCAATCGCGATTATCGCCCCCGCCAGAGCGCCAACCACGCTGCGCCCGATTGCGACTTCGTGGCCACCAAGCATCAAATTAAGCGAGCCAAACCCAAAGGCTCCGGCGATTGCCCCGCCCGCTAACGCCCCGTAATAGGCGGGGCCGTAAAGGCTCTTATCACGCGGCCCGCCCGCCATGCGCAGGGCCAGAAACCCCGCGCCAAAAGCAAGCCCCCAAGCGAGCAAATCAAAGAAAATATGCGGATGCACTACTGTCGCTCGCCCAGCCGCTTACACTGCCTGTGTTGCCGCCCGCGCGCGGCGATGGGATTGATAAGAATGGATTTACGGTTTTGCATATTTATTTCCTATTCGCCGCCTCAAGACTCTCTAGCCCTAGGGCTACCCCTTCGCGGCGTGGGTCGGCTGCGCCGATATAGCGGCCATCTGGCAGGGCGCGGATGATGTGGATGCCGCTAATTTCACCCTGGGACAGTTTGAGGTTATGGCCCATGGCTTTCAGTTCGAAAATTATGGCCGGGGTAATGCCAGCCTCCTCCATGCGCACACTGCCATTACGGGCAATCACATTGGGCAGGTTTGCCGCCGCCTGAGGGCTAAGGCCCCAGTCGAGCATGCCGACAAGCGTCTTTGCCGTATAGGCGATGATAGAACTGCCGCCCGGCGATCCCGTGGCGAGAACGAATTTTCCGTCCTTACCTAATACAATAGTCGGGGCCATGGAACTGCGCGGGCGCTTACCCGGCGCGGCGGCATTGGCAATGGGATTGCCGCTCGCGTCGACAGGCTCAAAGGAAAAATCGGTCAGTTGATTGTTAAGATACATGCCGGCCGCCATGCGCTGGCTACCAAAGCCGCCTTCGACCGTGGTGGTCATGGACACGACATTGCCGGCCCTATCGACGATGGACATATGGCTAGTGCCGGGGCTGTCGGGGGTGCGGTCACGCGCACGCGGATAGCCTTCAAACACGCCGGCTTTTACGGTGGGTATGGCTTTGTCATCGCTAATCAGCGCGGCGCGGGTTTTAAGATAATCCTTGGCGAGCATTTGCGCGATGGGCACATCAACAAAGGCGTCATCGGCGACATAGAGATCGCGGTCAGCGTAAGCCATGCGCGAGCTTTCAATAAAATAATGCCAGCCCATAGTCGTGTCCGGCCCGTGGGATTTCATATCAAAATTTTCCAGCGCGCCCATGATGGACGCCACCGCGACCCCGCCCGATGAGGGGGGCTGGCTGCCGCAAATTTGATAGGCGCGATAGGCAGAGCAAAGCGCAGCGCGCTTTGTCGCCGTGTGGCGAGCAAAGTCCTCTAGGGTCAGCGCGCCGGGGCGCGGCTCTTGCTGCACGGCCTCGATAATGGCGTTGGCGATTTCGCCGCGATACAGGTTTTTATAATCGTCCGCGATAGCCCGCAAGGTTTTGGCGTAAGGCGCATTGGTGCGGACAAATCCTGCCTCTAATGCAGTTTTGCCATCCGCCTGAAAGAAATATTCACGCGAGGCTTGCTGCAAATTTAGCCCGCCATATTGCGCGAATTTCGCGATGGACTGGCTTAGACGCGGGGAAACGACAAAGCCTTTATCGGCGAGGGTAGTGGCGCTATCAAAGCCGCGCGCCCAAGGGAGGTTTCCATGGTCTTCATGGGCCAAGGCAAGCATGGCTACCGCTCCCGGCACGCCCGTAGAGCGCCCCGATACAATGCCGTGAAAATAGGGTAGGGGTTTATCATCATCGCCGTAAAAAAGCTTGGGCGTCACGGCGGCGCTGGCGGTTTCTCGCCCGTCATACATGGTGACGGATTTGTCGCTGGCGTCATAATACATCAAAAATGCACCGCCCGCTATGCCGCTCGATTGCGGCTCAACAAGGCCCAGTACGGCCTGCACGGCAATCGCCGCGTCAATGGCGCTACCGCCCTCATTGATGACTTCAAGACCGGCCTTAACCGCGCGCGGATCCGCGGCGGCTATCATTGCTCTGTTTTGGCTCTCAAGCTTATCCGTTTGCGCCGTGGACGGAGCTTTGCAGCTGCTCACTATGGTCAAAGCGATTGATAGGGCGATTAATGTTTTAGGGGTCATGTGGCTCTCCAATAGGATTTGACCATAGGGGTTTTTGACGGGCGGGTGAAGCCCCGATAAAAACCCGCCAGTTAACTACAAAAAACACTTGCAGATAAGCCGCGAATAGGCTTTAAGGCGGCTCTTGCCTAGGCAATACCCGCACTGGTAGCTCAGTTGGATAGAGTACCTGACTACGAATCAGGGGGTCGGGGGTTCGAATCCTCCCCAGTGCGCCATTATACTCCCCATAGAATCAACTAACACACTGAAAACATTCACTTGTTTTCCCGCAATGTCCCGCGACCCCCCAAT
>JAZGFA010000100.1:0-2672 GCA_036478975.1 Robiginitomaculum sp.
TGCTTGTAGTTGCGCCGTAAGAGCCAGAAGAATAGCTATCGGAGTAACCGCCGCTAGACTGCAAACAGCTTCCGTCATTGGAAGCGGTAGTTCCCGCTGGGCAAGCTACGGCTTCGCCAGTGGAATAGCCGCCGTAAGAGACAGGCTCTTGATATGGAGCCGGAGCCGGATAAGTCGTTGCCGGATATGTTTGCGCAACAGGATAAGTTTGGGCCGGATAAGTTTGAGTCTGAGCAGGAGCGCAGCCCATATTGTTCATGACAGAGCAATCGGCGTAAACTACGCCATTTGTTGCCGCGTCGCCATAGCGCGTTGTTTGCGTGTTTTGCGTAGCCGCGCCGTTGCAGCCTTGGCCGCCATCATTGTAACGACTTTGGGATTGGCATTGTGAGCCGCTCTCATAGTCATAGACATTGCCGTAACGCGCATCTTGAGCCTGACTGGCACAAGCGGTAAGCGCCAAAGCGGCTGCTGAAGTGGCAACAAATGTTGTTGACCGTAGAATTGTTTTCATTGTGCTCATGTGAGCCTCCCATATTGGTACAGTGTGTACGCTGTGTTGCAACAGTTAGACCAAGAAAGGATAAACTAAGTCTAAACATTACGTCTCATTATGGCGATAAAGAAGCCATCCATGCCTCCTTTGCCCCCTAAAAAGTGTGGCAAGGCTCGTAAATAGCCTTCTCGGCTCGCGCCAAGCTCCATACTTGATGAAAAACTGTCTAGAAGTGGAATAAGGCGAAAATCGGGCTTAGCGCGTAAAAAGTGTCTAATTCGCTGTTCACCCTCCTCTTGCTCCAGTGAACATGTGCAGTAAATCAGGGTTCCAGAGGGTTTTAATTGGCGCGTCGCGGCCAGTAATAAGCGATCTTGAACCGCCGTAAGGCTTTTTACGTCCTTGGGGGACTTATTAAACATCACATCGGGATTGCGCCGCATCGTGCCCGTGGCGCTACACGGGGCATCAAGAAGGACAATATCAAAGCTATTATCCTCTAGGCCGCGCCATTTGGCGGCGTCGGCGGCGATGCATTTCGCGCTAAGCCCCGTGCGTTCTAGGTTTTTCTCCATCAGCTTTAAGCGCTCAGGGGAGCGGTCAAGGGCTGTGACCTCGGCGCCGGCCGCCGCAAGCTGTAAGGATTTACCGCCGGGGGCGGCGCACATATCAAGGGCGGTTTTACCCGTGAGGTCGCCGAGAAGCTTTTGCACTATATAGACAGGCAGGGCGGCGGAGACGTCCTGCACCCACCAATCACCGGTTTCAAAGCCAGCCAAGGCGGTGACATTACCAATATCGCTTTTGCGCACACTATCCGTGGACAAGACTTCGCCTTCAATGGCTTGCGCCCATTTTTCTGGATCAGATTTTACGCTAATATCAAGGGGCGGGGATTTGGTGATTTCCCACGCCATGGAACGCAAGGCGTCTTGGCCGTAAGCTTTGCGCCAGCTTTGTTGTAGCCAGTCGGGGAGGTTCGTCTCGTCGGGAATGTCTTTAATATGCTCCGCCCCGTGCTCGCTGACCCGGCGCAAAACCGCATTGGCCATGCCGGCGGCGCGCACATCGCCCTTGCTGCGCGAGCGCTTTAATACGGAGACGCTTTCGCCGACGGCGGCGTGGACGGGGGTGCCTAGAAATAAAAGCTGGGCCGCGCCTGTGCGCAAGAGGGCGTGGGCATAGGGAGAGGGCGGGCGATTAATATAGGGTTTAAGCGCGGCGTCTATCTGACCCATACGCCGTAATGTGGTGGCGGCAATCAGGCGCGCAAAGGCGCGGTCACGCGGGGCGAGGTCTTTATAGACGGGCGCGCTCGCTAGGGCCGCGTCGAGGGTAAGATGCTTGTCCATCACCCCTGTCACGGCGCGGGCGGCGGCGGCGCGCGCGCCTACTCCACTAGAGCTTTTTTGGTCTGTCTTAGTTTCACTCATTAAATATATCTCTGTCTTGGCTCTGTATGGCCAGTGTGCTTGATTGGGCTAAATTTGACTCTTTGTTTACCACGCCCTTTAATAGGCCCTTATCAGTGTTTGTATATACGGTGTTTTGCATGACCGCGATGGTTGATACAGACCCGCATTGGCTTTGCGTTGTAAAAGACGCCAATCCTATGACGTAATCGCGGCATGCTTTCAAGTTGAGAGGCTTGGATGAGGCGTGAGGCTCACCCAAGCTTTGTATTCTTGATTTCTTGAGCCGGGCGTTTAGTCTGGGCCGCGAGGAGATAGATATGGTGGATGGCAAAACGCCGGCAGTCCCAGAACGCCCTGAGCATTCTGAGAAACCCGGCCCCGTTATCAAAAAACTCGGAGCCGTAGCCATTGGCGCGGCGCCCGGGAAATTGCTAAGTCCTGCTGCAAAGCGGGCTTTGGCAGAAGCCGATGTGCGCCGAAAGGCCCGCAATATATCTGACTCCAAGCGACCCGATGAACATTCCGGCCCCAAGGGCGTAGAGCCTACTCGCTTTGGCGATTGGGAACGCGGCGGGATTGCTTACGACTTTTAGGCAGGCCGACGTATTTGCGTTAATGTTTCAAGCCGGGGTGGGGTAACCGCGCGGCATTCATCACTGCGCTCCATGTGGGGCCATTTTATTGGGAGCTAGCATCATGCCAGCACTTCGTTTACTAGCCGCTACAATTAGCGGTCTTGCTTTTGTTTCAGTTGCGCCAGC
>JAZGFA010000101.1:0-9255 GCA_036478975.1 Robiginitomaculum sp.
GCCTGCGGCGAAAAAGCCCCCGTAGAAGCGCCCAGCGTCACCATCCAAACCGCCCAAGGCCCCGTGCAAGGGGTCAGCACAGATGGCGCCATTATCAATTTTAAAGGCATAGGCTACGCCGCGCCGCCCGTTGGGGATTTGCGCTGGGCCGCTCCCGCCCCCGCTCCGGTTTGGACGGGCGTGAAAATCGCTGACAGCTTCGCGCCCATGTGCCGCCAAGAGCTAACCGAAGGCGATTTTGTGCAAGACATTATTGACGGCCACTCCCTTGGCAAAGTCAAAACCGCCTTAATAAAAAGCGTCATATCCAAGCAAGCCATATCCGAGCAAAGCGAAGATTGCCTTTACCTGAATGTGCGCACGGATAACCTCTCCGCCGGCGGCAATATCGCCGGCGCGGCTAAGCCGGTCATGGTGTGGATACATGGCGGCGGCCATCAATTTGGCTCCGGTTCCCAAGGCTATTATCAGGGCAATGACCTAGTTGAAAAAGGCGTGGTGCTTGTCACGATAAATTACCGGCTAGGCCCGATGGGCTATATGGCTCACCCCGCATTATCCGCCGATAGCCCTAATGGCGTGTCAGGGAATTACGGCCTGCAAGACCAGATTGCGGCGCTAAAATGGGTGCGCGATAATATCAGCGCATATGGCGGCGACCCGAAAAATGTCACCATATTTGGCGAGAGCGCCGGCGGCTGGTCAGTCACGGAGCTTATGGCGAGCCCGCTGGCATCGGGCCTGTTTCACCGCGCCATAGCCCAGAGCGGATCGTCCACCTATCACCTTGGGGATTTAAACAAAACCAATGGCTATTGGACCAGCGGCCATGAGGTCGGAGTCAATATCGCAGCGCGCCTTGGCCTTGGGGATAATCCGAGCGCCGCCGATTTGCGCGCCGTGCCCGCGGACGCGATTATTGATTTGGTCAGCGAAGCCAATGAGGATTTATCCGGCCATATGCACACACTGCGCGACGGCTACATCTTGCCGAAAAACATCGGCATTGCTTTTCGAGATGGCGATATAAATTCCGTGCCGTTTCTCACGGGCTATAATGATGATGAGGGCACATTGTTTTTTGATAATGACCCGGAGCCATCCGTATGGATTGAAGGTTTTTCCCGCCCCAATGACGCGCAAGACCCCGCCGCGCAAATGGCGCAATTATCGCCGATATACGGAGCCGATAATAGCCAAAGCCTGATGGATTTATACCAGCTCTCCGACCCCGATAAATTTCGCAAGGGCGGCATGGCGTTCATGGGCGATGAAATTTTCGGCATAAATGTGCGCTACGCTGCACGGCAAAATGCGGCGGCGGGCAGTGACACATATCTTTATAGCTTCACCCGCACGCCGCCGACCAAGGGCCAGACAATTGGCGCGTTTCATAGCGCGGAAATCCCGTTCGTTTTTGGCACCCATCAAGGGGTTTTAGGGCTGACCGATGATGACCTCCTTATCACCGATATGATGCAAACCTATTGGAGTAATTTTGCCAAAACCGGCAATCCTAATGGGGCGCAAAATGTCGGGCCAGATAATGAATCTTTAATGGAATGGGCCAAACATGACGGGGTGAACTGGATGCACTTTGCCGGCAATGATGAGCGCCGTAGCGGGCCGATTACCGATTATAATAGCCCTGCCCTTAACGCGTTAGAAGCGGGGCTTATGCATCATTTTAAAATCATAGACAGCGTCCCGTCCGCTAGCGCAAATCAAAGCGCCGCCCGCGATAAATAGGAAAGCCGATGATTGATCTTTACACCGCATCGACGCCTAATGGCTGGAAAGTCTCCATCGCCCTAGAGGAAATGGGCCTTGATTATACGGTCAAGAAAGTCGCCCTGATGAAAGGGGGGCAAAAGAAGCCGGAGTTTCTCGCGATTAATCCTAATGGCCGAATTCCGGCAATTGTCGACCATGATATTGAAGACGGGTTAGCCATATTTGAAAGCGGGGCTATCTTGATTTATCTGGCGGAGAAAACTGGGATGTTTATGCCCAACGACGTGGCGGGGCGCACGCGCGTCATCCAATGGCTGATGTTTCAAATGGGCGGCATTGGCCCGATGATGGGTCAGGCCAATGTGTTTAATCGCTATTTCCCTGAAAAAATCCAAAGCGTAATTGACCGCTATCAGGGCGAGAGCGCGCGCCTATTTGGCGTGCTTGACGGGCGGCTTGAAGACCATGAATATTTAGCCGGGGATTACTCTATTGCTGACATGGCCAATTGGTCTTGGGTGCATACCTATAAATGGTCCGGCGTTGACATAGAGCCGTTTCCAAATTTGCACCGCTGGACCCAACAAATCCGCGCCCGCGAGGCGGTAGACCGCGGCGTGAAAGTGCCAGAGGATCGCACTAAAATTTTAGAAGACGAAGCTGCGGCGGAGAAATTTATCAAAGGCGCGCGCACCATGGTGCAAGGGCTAGTTCAGGATTAAGCCATGGGGTTTTACGCGCGCCACATATTGCCCTACGCGATTGACGCGGCCTGCGGCGCGTCGCAAATCAATCAGCAGCGCGCAAAAGTCGTGCCCCATGCGCGCGGCGTCGTACTAGAAATCGGCATAGGCTCTGGCCGTAATTTGCCCCATTATAATCCCGATAAAGTCAGCAAAATTATCGGCGTCGATCCGGACCCGCATATTTGGAAACGCAGCGCCGCCCGCCGCGCCACCTGCCCGATAGAGGTCGAGCGCATTGGCCTATCGGGGGAAGATATTCCGCTGGGCAAAAACAGCGTCGATAGCGTTGTTGTGACCTATTCGCTTTGCACGATTCCTGACGCGGTTAAGGCGCTTAAGGAAATGAAGCGCATCGTTAAACCGGGCGGGCAAATCCTATTTACCGAACACGGCAAAGCGCCGGACGCGCGGGTGCAAAAATTTCAAACCCGCATTGACCCGCTCTGGGGCAAGCTTGGCGGGGGATGCCATACGGGCCGCGATATTCCGGCGCTATTTCATCAGGCCGGTTTGAAAATAGATACGCTAGAGCAAGCCTACATTCCCGGCCCAAAATTTGTCAGCTACAATTTTTGGGGCTGCACAAAATAACCCTCCGGGGGAGGGTTATTTTGTGCAGAAAATTCCGGGGGAGGGTTATTTTGTGCAGCAGCTCCGGCTTTAAACCCTAAGCGCTATGCCCTCGGCCTATCCATAAAAGCTGTCTTGACTATGCGCTGTTTAACCTTTGGCTGTAGCGCCGCTTTTGCCGCCGCCTGCCCGCTGATAAACGCCGCTTCGACCCGCGCTTTAATGCACCAATCTCCGCACGCATATAGGCCTTGGTCTGGGTCGCTAAGACAGTCATGACCGGCGGGGGTGATGACCTTGGCTTCCCCCCAAATATGCAGGCTTTTATGGGCGGCGAGCCGGCTATCAACCCCGCCAATTTCTGAGAGCTGATGGGCTAAAGCGCTAATGGTTTTGGCCTTATCCTGCCCTATGGACTCGCGCGCAAACTCACTCGTGCTTTGCACAATGATGGAAGTGTTTTTACCCGCCCGCCCCGGCTTGGCGCTATTAATCGCTGCCCAGCCTATCACGCCATTCCCGCTTGGCATAAGCGCGTCCCACTCCCCCGCCCAAGGCCCTTTAAAGCCTAGCATTAACGTTAGAGACAGGCCCATTTCTACGCGCTTTAACGCGCCGCGCTGCTTAAACTTTTTCGGCAAAATCGCGCGGGTTTCCTTTGGCGCCACGGCTAAAATCACCGCGTCATATTTTCCCCATAAATCGCCGCGCTGGTCGGTCAAATACCACAGGCGGCCTATGCGTTCCAATTCGGTAATCTGGGTATCTTTAATAAGGTTAAGCCCGTCCGACATCGCCCCGGCGAGGGCGCTCATATGTGGCGCGCCAACAAATTTATCCGGCGCAAGACCCAGCAAGGAAGGCGCGCCGAGCATGCGCGGTCTCCACGGCGCAACCGCGCCGCTCTCAATATAGGGAATAATGAAATCTTTAAACGCTTTGGACTTGGCCGTGAAATATTGCGCGCCGCAATCAAATTGGTAAGCGCCTGAGGCGCGGGTTTCTAGCCGCCCGCCAAGGGTTTCACTACGCTCAAATATATTGACATCGGCGCGGCCCATTAGGGCGCGCGCCGCGCTAAGCCCGGCTATGCCGGCTCCGATAATCGCTATGGATTTCATCCGCGGCGTTTATTTCTCGGTCAAATCTTCAAGCGTAATCGGGCTGTCGAGCACATAGCGAAACGCTGTCCACGGGTCATCACCTTGCGCTACGCGGCGGCCCACATAATCGCCAATGACATCTTGGCCCAGCGCGTAATTGACCACATAGCCGCGATATGTGTCATAAAAATCCACGCGCTGCTGGGCGCGCTTGGGCGTGTCATCATAATATTTGACTAAAAACGCCACCGCTTCGTCGCGGCTCATACGGCCATCAAGATATTCACGCGCCGCATGGATGCTCACATGGGATAAGCCCGCTAGCGCTTTTTCAACGCGTTGCGACTGCTGTGCGTGTTTAGGATTAAGTCCGGCGAGCGGGTATAAAACGTCCCGTTCAAACGCCATTTTTTCATCGCCGGGAAAGGCCAATTTTATGCCGTAATTTCCAGACCCTTCCATAAGCGGGCCGGAGGGGGAGTAAAGCGGAACCACCGTGTTTTCAATCCAGCCCTTAGCTTTAATCCGGTCGCGCTCTGCCATAACATTATAGGTGTGGTGGCCAGGATAGCCTTCATGACAGCCCAAATCCAGCGCCTTGCCAATGCCCATAGGCTGATCCATATTCACTTGAATGACGCTCTTATAATCACCCTTATACCAATTATAGGCGCTCCACGGTTTACCGGTGACAAATTCAAGTTCAAAGCTTTCCCCTGCGGGCAAATCATAATGGGCTAATGTGCGCTTGCGGCACTCGGCAATTGCCGCGCTCATCACCGCTTTTACTTTTTGCGGAGGAACAATTAAATCAAGTTTTCCGCCCGCCTGCGCCGCCGCTAACTCAGCCCGCGCCGCCGCAAAAAACGCCATGTCGTGACGCGGGGCCACGGAGCCATAAAGGCGCAAGGTTTCCTCGTCAAAGCTAAAGCGCTTACCCTCAAGCATAGCCAGACGGGTCTGCAAAGCGGTAATGTCGCCCTTAAGAAATTTAAGCCGGGCTGCCTCTCCTTCTGGCGGAGTGACCTTGCTAAGACGGGTCTGTAAATTCTCAGCCTTCGCCTTGATTTGCGCAAGGGTTTGCGGGTGCTTTTCAACATAGGTTTGCAAGCTTTTCACCCCGGTATAGGCATCGACATAATTTTCATCATGGGCGCCAAAGGCGAGGGCCATTTTCACAAACTCTCCGGCAATATTATTAAATTGCACCGGCTCCGTTGGCATAGGCCCGGGGCTTTTGCCGCCTGTTTCCGCCGCAATTTTGTCCTGCTTGCTTACGGGCAATGCGCTTTTATTATTGTGATTATAATAAACCCAGCTGCCAATGATAAGCGGCGTTGCCATGGCAATGATTAATGGTAATTTTTTCATGTTATTTCCCTATGATTTTCGTGAATGCGCGCACGCGGCTTGCATTTTTTCCAAGGTCAGACCCGCCGACCCGCGACAGTGAACGCATATCTATAATAGAGCCACCGCCCTCTACTGGCCTGACCCGCACAATAATATCGTCCTTAAAGCCATACCAAAATGTGGTGTCTGTCGCCTCTATAATGCCGCCCGCCATATCGCGGGTCACCACATCAAAGCCCAAAGCGCGCAGGGCGTCGAGGGATTTTTCATAGGCTAAGGCCGGGCTATCGCCGCTGACAATCGGAGCTATGTCAGCATAGGCCGCGCGCTGTAAATCCGCGACAGGCTTTTTCTCGCGCCCGTCGAGCTTGCCAATATAGTCCGCCGTGTTGACGCCTTTAACAGCGCCGCGCACGTCCATAATCGCGGACGTAAACACAGGCGGGTTAATCGTGTCCGTCGTGATGTCGTGAATGAACGGCAAGCTTTGCGCGGTTTTGCGCACGCCGTCCGCCTTGACGAGGCCAAGCACGGGAATGGCGATAGCCAGCAGGGACACAAAAATGCCGCCAGCTTTACGCGGCTTGCTCATCACGCTAGCGATCAAAGCTAATACGCCAAGCCCAAGGCCGGCAAAGAGCACATATTTGCCCCAATTAAACACCATGGCTTTCAGACCCGTGCCAAGGCCCCAGACGCCAAATTTATAACCGAAGGCGGCGCTAACAAACCAAAGCGGCACGCCGATTATCGATAGCCACGCCAGTTTTTTTAAAAATGAAGCCATGCGGCCCTCCTATATTTTCTTAAACCTATCAGCATCGCGCCCTTAAGGCCATCACATTAGGGCCAGCACATTAGGGCCAGCACATTAGGGATAGAGCCGCGCCCTATCCCAGCCCCTATCGGTTTTACTAAATTCAATGCGGTCATGCAGACGGTAGGGCCGATCGCGCCAAAATTCTATCTTTTGCGGGAGCACCCGCCAGCCCGACCAATTGGGCGGACGCGGCACGGTTTTGCCTTCAAAGCGCTTCGTGACCTCGGCCACCTTATCTTCTAAGGCTGCGCGGCTACTCGCAATTTGTGACTGCTCCGAGGCCCAGGCGCCGATTTGACTGCCGCGCGCACGGCTGGCGAAGTAATCATCGACTTCCTCCATAGTGGCCTTAACCACAGGCCCGCGCACCCGCACTTGGCGGCGTAGGGATTTCCAGTGAAAGCACAGGGCCGCGTTCGGGTTAGCCGTAATCTGCTGGCCTTTCACGCTATTATCATGGGTGTAGAAAACAAAGCCGCGCGCATCAAACCCCTTTAAAAGCAGCATGCGCACATCCGGCAGGCCGCTAACGTCCGCAGTTGCCACCGCCATGGCATTACTGTCATTTAGCTCTGCCATGCGCGCCTGGGCCATCCAGTCCGTAAAGAGCGCAATCGGGTCGTTGACATCCTCTAATGGGGCGGCGTTTTTCTCGGCCAAGGCTATATAGGCAGGGTCGCTAGTGTAATCGGCCTTGCTCGGCGAAGCGGGAATCAGAGAATCTGTCATTTTACGCCTTATGGTAAATTGCTATTAACGCTTTGCGGTCATTATCACCCTCTAATCTATAGGTAATTTTCCATAGAGCAATATCAAGAGAGCAATATGCTACCCCGTCACGCCCTAAAAGTTTTAGGCCTCACTTCGAGCGCCAGCGATGACGACATCCGCGCGGCGTGGCGCAAAAAGGCGCGCCTTTTCCACCCGGACAGCCCCTTTGCCGACATCAATGCTTTCCACCATGCCAAGGCCGCCTATGACGTCTTGCGCCCCCGCGCCGAGCAAAGCCTAAAGCGGCGCGTGCGCGTCCCTGCCCGCTCCTCGCGCGCCAGTTGACCATTACGGGCGCGGCTCTATAGTTAGGCCCAGCAAAGGGACGCCACATGTCGCATAATACATTCGGACATTTATTTCGCTTCACCACATGGGGAGAGAGCCACGGGCCAGCGATTGGCTGCGTGGTTGACGGCTGTCCTGCGGGGCTAAAGCTTACCCCCGAATATATCCAAACTTTCCTTGATAAGCGCCGCCCCGGCACATCAAAATTTGTCACCCAGCGCAATGAACTTGACCGGGTAAAAATCCTATCCGGCGTATTTGAAGATGACCGCACAGGCGGGCCGCGCACTACGGGCACGCCGATTAGCCTGATGATTGAAAACACCGACCAGCGCAGCAAAGACTATAGCGAAATTCGTGACCGCTATCGCCCCGGCCACGCGGACTACACGTATGACGCCAAATATGGTCTGCGCGATTATCGCGGCGGCGGGCGCAGCTCTGCCCGCGAGACCGCAAACCGCGTCGCGGCGGGCGCGATAGCCGAGCTTATCCTTGGCGAAGATATTCAAGTGCGCGCCGCCCTCGTGCAAATTGGCGAGCATTCTATTGATATGGATAAATGGGACTGGGACGAAGTGTCTAAAAACCCGTTCTTTTGCCCCGACAAGGACATGGCCCGAAACTGGGAGCAATATCTGGACGGCATACGCAAAGCCGGAAACAGTATTGGCGCGGTCGTCCACGTCGAGGCGCGCGGCGTTCCCGCCGGATGGGGCGCTCCGGTTTACGGCAAGCTTGACGCGGATATTGCCGGCGCGCTGATGTCAATTAACGCGGCTAAGGGGGTCGAGATTGGCGCGGGCTTTAAGGCCGCGCGCTATACGGGCACGGATAATGCCGACGAAATGCGCATGGGAGATAACGGCAAGCCGGAGTTTCTCTCCAATGAAGCGGGCGGTATATTAGGCGGCATCTCAAACGGCGACACGATCACGGCGCGCTTTGCCATTAAGCCGACAAGCTCCATCCTTACCCCCGTGCGCTCTATCACCAAAACCGGTGAGGAAATCGACATCATCACCAAAGGCCGCCACGACCCCTGCGTCGGAGTGCGCGCCGCCCCGATAGCCCGCGCCATGCTTGCCTGCGTATTAGCCGACCATAAATTGCGGCATCGCGGGCAAATGGGGTAAGTTTAATCCCTACTAAACCGGCGCGCATCGGCGGGGCCTAGCTGTTTGCTACGCCCCTTACCCTCAAGCACCCATGTAATAAAATGCTCGCAATTGCGCGACAGCACATTATAGCGCTGCCCCTTGCGCGAGCGGGCACGGGCGACGATTTCACTACCCGATACGGCGGAGCTATAGGGCATGGCCCTCGGCGCGCGGCCATGGCAAAAGACGTGAAAATCGCTTTCCTCGACCCGGCCAAAACGGCGGCTTGCGTGGATGACCGTGCCGTAGCCGGTGGCAAGGCCGTAATGTTTCACCACGCCGTAAACCTCTATCATTAACAGGGTTCCCGCCGCGTGGGCGTCATGGGTTTCAAACGGGTAATTACTCATAATAAGGAGTATGGGGGGAGCGGGCCCGATAATCAAGGCGGCTGCATGGCCCAATTGAAAGTGAGAATGGCACATGCCAATGATTGCAAGCAATCATCTCTTACGGCACTTATTGCAATGAAGGTGCACTTCATTGTTGTGAAGAACGAAAATCACTCCTTACGGCACTTATTGAATCGAAAGCTTTGCTTTCGTTTTGCCCAGCCAGCGTTTCAAGGGAAACGCTCTTACGGCACGTGTTTGAATCGAAACTTCGTTTCGATTTTGGTAGGTCGGGAGGGACTTGAACCCCCAACCAATCCGTTATGAGCGGACGGCTCTAACCAATTGAGCTACCGACCCCCAATGGTATGGACGGGC
>JAZGFA010000102.1:0-13731 GCA_036478975.1 Robiginitomaculum sp.
CCGCCGCCCATAACCAGAACGCGGCTAGAATCCACGCCCTTAGGCGCAAGCACGGTGAAGCTAGAGCCGGCTTTACCGGTAAAGCCGCTCGCCTTACCTGCCGCCTTAAGGCCACCCTTGCTCGCCGCGTCATAAAGCTTTGCGCCTTCTGACCATTTTGACTTGGGAAGGCCGATAGTAACGGCGGCGCCGGCGGCCGGCACGCTAGAGATGAAACTGACTTTCATGGGGAATCCTTATTGGGTAATTATTATTGTCACCGTTATGACCCTCGCCGTGACGACGCGCAAGATAATTGATACTAACCGCGTCAAAAGATTGCCTTTCTCGCCGGCCCGCCTTAGACGGGGTGTCTATGAGACTCATCGCATCATATTATCGCAAGACAACTTTGGTTCCGCTTATCCTAGCGGTATCGTCCCTGTCGGTTCTCGCCCTGCTAACCCAGAGCCTGTCCACTATTGATCTTATCGTGGAAAACCGCCAATCTGCTTTGACATTTTTGTACATCACCATATTGGCCCTACCCCAGCTTTTAGCCGTAATTATGCCGATTGCTGTGTTTATTGCCGCGCTCTACGCCCTCAACAAATTGAACCTAGATAGCGAAATGGTCGTGGCGAAAGCCGCCGGCTATGGCCCTTGGCAACTGGCCAGCCCGGTCATTCGTGTGGGCGTTTATGCCCTGATTTTTCACCTTTTGATTGCCCTATTTGTACAACCCCTTGCCCAAAGGCAAATGCGCGCCGCCGTGCTTGACGTGCGCACAGACCTCGCCTCGCAGCTTGTGCGGCCCGGCGAGTTTAACACGCCGGCCCCCGGCTTAACGGTCTACACTTCCGCCGTTTTGCCATCGGGCAGTATGAGCGACATCTTAATTTACGACTCCCGCAATAGCGAGGCGGCCGCCACCTATACGGCCAAGCAAGGCGTCATCAACACTATTGCCGGCAAAGCCAATCTCATCATGCAAAATGGCAATGTTCAATATGCGGACGCCGATGGGGGAGTGCGTATTATCGGCTTTGACGATTATCAATTCGACCTCTCTGAAGTCATGACGCTAGATTCCACCCTGCGCCTGAAAGCCTCCGACCAGTATTTGCATGAGCTGTTTCGCAACGCCCCAAACAATTACGCCCAAAGGCAATTCAAAGAGCGCTACCGCGCCGAAGGCCATATGCGTCTCTCCTCTCCGCTTTATAATATCGCCCTTGTCATGATTGCCGTAGCGTTTCTGGTGCGCGGAGAATTTCAACGCATGGGCTATGGTCGGCGCATTGCCATGGCCGCCTTTATCGGTTTTTTCATCCGGCTTGTCGGGTTCTCCGTCGCCTCGGCAGCCGAAAGTGACGGCGCGCTCAACCTTGTGCAATACGCTATTCCGCTTATCACGATTGCGGTCTGCGCCTTCTTTCTATCGCGCAAGCGCCAATCAAAGGGCCAATTTAGGCACCGCGTTAAAGCCGTATCGATGGACGGGGGGACAGCATAATGTTTTCAACATTAAACCTTTATATTGCTAAACAGTTTTTGCTTGGAATACTCACCGCATTTGTCGTCATTACCGGCGTAATTATTCTGGTTGATTTTGTTGAAATATCCCGCAGTGAAGATGGCGTATCCTTTGCAACAGCCTTCGTTTTAACCGCCTTAAAAGCGCCGAAACTGATTGAAGAAACCATTCCATTTGTCGTGCTTTTTGGGGTTATGAGCGCTCTGTTTAAGCTCAACCGCCGCAGCGAGCTGATTATCATGCGCGCAGCAGGGCTATCGGCATGGCGTTTTCTGATGCCCGGCTTAATTGTGGCGGGACTTATTGGCGTTTTGTGGGCAAGCGTGCTTAATCCTCTAGCGGTCAAATCCAATGCAAAGTTTGAAAGCAAGTTAACCGCTATTGGCAAGACCTTGCCGGCCCAGAAAACGGGAGAGGCAACCGGCCAAGAAACCCTGCGCAATATTTGGCTCGCCGAAGGCGGGGCTACAGGCCAAACAAAGATTTACGCCAAACGCGCTGACCTTACGGAGCGCACATTGCATGACGCAGTTTTTTACTTATTTCGCTACGATGCAGACAAGGTTGCGGAGTTCACCAATAGGTTTGACGCTAAAACAGCCATGCTCAGCGATGAAGGCTATTGGGTTTTAACCGATGTTGTTGACACCCCCGCCGATGGCGGTAAAGCCCTGCCCTATGAAAGCAGCACCCTGCCGACAAATATTACCGGTGACGACTTACGTGAGGCGACCAACTCACGCCCAGACCCGTCCTTTTGGGGGTTAGTGCCAGAGATAAAACGGCTTAGCGAGGCAGGGTTCTCAGCGACGCCGCTTATCATGAAATTTCACAAATTATTGGCCCTGCCCTTAACGCTCATTGCGATGGCAGTAATTGCCGCCTGCGCCTCCATGCAGCTAACGCGTCTTGGCGGAGCTTTGCGCCTGATGGTTACCGGCGCAGCCCTTGGCTTTGGGGTGTATTTTGCCAATAATATGGTCAATGCTTTTGGCGAGACGGGCTCGCTTCCAGCTATTTTAGCCGCTTGGGCTGTTCCCGCATTTGTACTTCTGGCGGGCCTCGCGCGCCTGACGGCGCTAGAAGATGGATAATTATTAACCTGCCGCCAAACTAAAGCCTTGAAATCACAGTGAATATGACTGTATTCACCGTGCTTTGCGCCATTGCGCCGCTCCATTTTTTGGCTATTGTGCGCCTAACGAGATTCACATCTGAGAAACATTATGATCGCCTCCTCCATAAAGTCCCATTCTTTGTCCTTGGTTATTGCTTTGCTAGCTAGCGCCGTATCCTTTGGCGCAAATGCTAACGCCCAAAATGCCCACGGCATTGCCGCTACGGTCAATGAGGACGTCATCACCACCCATGATTTACGCCAGCGCGTTTTGTTTAACATTATGGCCTCTGGCACTAAGGTGACCGAGGACAGCCTAAAGCGTATGCAAGCCCAAGCCATGCGCGCCCTTGTCGACGAGCGCCTGCAAATGGGTGAAGCGAAAAAATTCGACCTGTCCATTAGTGACGCAGAAGTTGAGCAATCCGTTGCTCGCCTTGCCCAAAGCAATAATATGAGCATTGAGCAAATTGCTCAGACCATGGCGAAAATGGGAATTTCCCTCAACACGCTTCGCGACCAAGTGCGCGCCGAAGCCGCTTGGCAGCGCATTATTAATGGCCGCTTTGGCACGCGTATTCGCATTAGTGATTCCCAAATCGACGAAGCGCTAAACCGCATCACCGCCAATGTCAGCAAGCCTAGCTATTTGGTCTCCGAAATCTTTATCGAGGGAACCCCCGAAATTGGCGGCATGGCCGGCGCTATGGAAGGCGCTAAGGCGATGATTACTCAAGCGAACCAAGGCGCGCCGTTTACGGCTCTTGCACGTCAGTTCTCCTCCTCCGCTACGGCGGCTAAGGGCGGCGATATGGGCTGGATTGGCGAAGGTGAATTGCGCGATGAAATTGACGCTACCATTCAGTCAATGGAAAAAGGTTCCATATCCGATCCCATTAGCGTTCCTGGCGGAGTTTATATCATCGCCCTGCGCGATAAACGCATTTCCTCATCCGAGACGGTTTACAACATCAAACAAATCCGCGTCACCGCAGAAGGCGACGCTGCCATGGCCACGGCGAGAGCCGGCCTTAGCGCCTTACAATTATCGCAAAAATCCTGCGAGGGTTTAGAAGACGCCGTAAGCTCTATTGCCGGCGCAGAAGCCGCCGATATGGGCGAGGTTAAATCCGCTCAAGTTAGCCCGAAAATTCTAGCGATTTTATCGGCCACGGATGTTAACGCAATATCGGCTCCAATTGAAGCGTCCGGCGGCATGATGGCGCTGATGGTTTGTGACCGCAAAGTTCAAGGCGCGGGCATTCCTAGCCGCGACGAAGTTGAAAACCGCCTGATGGATCAGCAACTTGCCCAGCAAGCCAAGCGCTATCTTCGCGATATTCGCCGCTCTGCCACTATCGAATCTCGCTAGTGAACCAGAGCCTTCTGCCTATTGCCCCTCCCCTTGTGGTGACGTTAGGCGATCCGGCAGGCATTGGCCTTGAAATCACCGCCAAAGCTTGGGACTATTATCGCAATAGCCCAGAGAGCGCGTTCTTTGTCCTCGGTTGCATCCAGAGCGCCCGCCGCGCTAGCCTATCCTTGGACCTGCCCCAGCCGATTGCCATTTCTAGCCCCAGTGAAGCGGCAGACATTTTCCCGCGCGCCCTGCCCGTCCTGCCGATTGGCACTTGTGACGCGGTCTTAGGACGGCCATCAGTGGACGCCGCTGGCCTCGTAATAAAGTCCATAGAAACAGCCACGCAGATGGCCCTAGGCGGTCAGGCGTCGGCCATGGTCACAAACCCGATTGCCAAAAGCGTGCTCTATCAGGCCGGCTTCACCCATGCGGGCCATACGGAATTTCTTGGCGCATTGACCGAGGGTAAAACCGGCCCCGGCGGATATGCCCCGCAGCCGCGCGGCCCCGTTATGATGCTGTCCGGCGGCGGATTGCGCGTGGCCCTTGCCACTATCCATATGGCCCTAAGCGCCGTGCCTAGCGCCCTGACGACCCAGCGTATCATCCATGTGGGCCAAGTTATGACGCAAGCCCTTAAGCGTGATTTTGGCATAGATAAGCCGCGCATTGCCCTGACCGGATTAAATCCCCATGCCGGCGAAGACAGCGCCATGGGGGATGAGGAAGCGCGCATTATCAATCCCGCCGCCCGCGCCCTGCGCGCTATGGGCATAGATATTACCGACGCCCAGCCCGCCGATACGCTTTTTCACGCCGAGGCGCGCAATGGCTATGACGCCGCGCTCGCCATGTATCACGACCAAGGACTTATCCCGGTCAAGACCCTAGACTTTCACGGCGGCGTCAATATCACCCTCGGCCTGCCGATTATTCGCACATCACCCGACCACGGCACGGCCTTTGCCATTGCCGGCAAGGGGCTAGCGCGGCCTGACAGCCTGATAGCGGCGATTAAAACGGCGCGCGATATGGGCGCACATAGGAAATTGACGTCATGATGTCCGGCCTCCCGCCTTTGCGCGAAGTTATCGCCCGCTATAGGCTCTCCGCCGATAAAAGCTTTGGCCAGCACTTCCTGCTCGACCCGAATATTACCGATAGAATTGCCCGCGCCGCAGGTCCGCTTGACGGCGTTAATGTGCTTGAAATTGGCCCCGGCCCCGGCGGGCTGACGCGCTCTTTGCTGAGCGCAGGGGCAAGCCGCGTCACCGTCATAGAAATGGACGAACGCTTTAGCGCCGCGCTTGAGGACATAAAGGCCGCCAGTGACGGCCGCCTTGATATTATTATGGGCAATGGGCTAAAGATAAATCCGGCGGAGCATAATATCACCCGCATCGCCGCTAACCTGCCCTATAATGTCGGCACGAAAATGCTCGTTAACTGGCTGACCGTAAACCCAATATTCTGGGACAGGCTTGTGCTGATGTTTCAAAAGGAAGTGGCCCTGCGCATTATCGCAAAGCCCGGAGATAAGGCCTATGGCCGGCTTGCCATTTTGACAGGCTCCGTCGCCAGCGCCCATATGATTATGGAAGTTCCGGCCAAATGCTTCACCCCGCCGCCCAAGGTCGATAGCGCGGTGATAAGCCTTGAGCCTTTGCCAGAAGGCGAGCGCTATAGTGATCTAAAAACCCTCTCCCGCGTTACCCAATGCGCCTTTGGCATGCGCCGTAAAATGCTGCGCCGATCCCTAAGGCCACTGGCAAAAACCGCCGGCATTGAAGTCGAGGCATGGCTAGAGGCCTGCGAAGTTGACCCGCAAAGACGCCCCGAAACCCTAGAGATAAAACAGTTCCAAGCCCTAGCCAACGTCGTGGCCGGCAAGATTTAGCTATCCGCCCTGCACTAAGGCCTTAACGAAGGGGCCAAGCCAAAGCTGGCGTTTACGGCGTAGGCGCTCTGCCGCGATGATGGCGCTAAGTTTAGCGTGGGAGTCTTCAACTTCATCATTGACGATGACATAATCATATTCGGCCCAATGGCTGATTTCGCTCTCAGACTTTGCCATGCGTTTGGCGATAACTTCGTCGCTATCTTGGGCGCGCGTGCGCAGGCGGCGCTCTAGCTCAATTTGGCTTGGCGGCAGGATGAAAATTTTAATCACGTCATCGGCGGCGGCTTGGGTGAGCTGCTGCGCCCCCTGCCAGTCAATGTCAAAAATAATATCTTGTCCCGCACACAGGGCATCCTCTACGGGGGCAGTCGGCGTGCCATAATAATTATCGAACACTTTTGCATATTCCAAAAATTGGTCGTCCGCTATCATCGCTTCAAAATCGCTTTTGCTGACAAAGTAATAATCCTCGCCGTGGACTTCGCCCTTGCGCGGACGGCGCGTGGTGGCGGAAACCGACATTGCTATATTCTCATGGGCTATATCCCCATGGGCTATATCCCCATGGGCGGCAAGCAATTTGCGGGTCAACGTGGTTTTACCGGCCCCAGACGGGCTAGACAGGACAATCATCAGCCCTCTTCTGGCATTCTGACGACGTGTTGGGTTTTTCTGGGTCATATTACTATCTCTGCTGGGCGGCGCGCTTGGCCGCCTTTTCACGGGCGCGCAGGGCGCGGACATATTTCTCATGTTCGGCATTGGTTTTTGAAAACACATGACCGCCAGAGCCGTCAGTGACAAAGAAAATCATATCGGTTTGCATCGGGTTAAGCACGGCGGCAATAGCTGCTCCGCCCGGATTGCAAATCGGGGTTTTCGGTAAGCCGTCCATTTGGTAGGTGTTCCAATCGGTCTTGCGCGCGATTTCCGATACGCGTATGCCGCGCCCCAGCTTTTCACCTTTAGTAATGCCGTAAATAATCGTCGGATCGGATTGCAGACGTATGCCGCGTTTAAGGCGGTTGACGAATACGCCCGCCACAAGGCCGCGCTCGCTATTCACGCCGGTTTCTTTTTCGACGACTGAGGCCAGAATTATCGCCTCGCGCTTAGTTTTAAACGGTAAATCATCAGCGCGTCCATCCCACAGAGCGTCAATATAAGCGCTTTGAGAGCTGCGCATTTTGGCGATAAGCGCCTCGCGGCTCATGCCGCGCGGGGTCATATATGTCTCCGGCAGTAATACACCCTCTGGCACAGGTTCTGGCATTTCCCCGGTAAGGTTAGGCGCGCTCGCAATGATTTTGAAAAATTGCGCGCTGGTTAGCCCTTCCGGCGCGGTGACCGGATAGAGCAGCGCCTTGCCCTCGGACAATATGGTGAATACGTCTTCCATGCTCCCATTGGGGTCTAGGCTGTATTCGCCGGCTTTTAACGTATTATCGACTTTACGAAGCCGCGTTACAGCCTTGAAAATAAAAGCACTATCTATCAAACCTTGAGATTCTAAATCCGCCGCAATACGCGACATTCCAGCCCCCCGCGGCACGGTAAAAACAATGGGTTGCGGCTCTGCGCTATCGCCTGCTTTAACAAAGCGGTAATTGAGATAGCTATAGCCCGCCAGCATCACGCCAACAATCACGGTGACAATGCCGCCAAGCGCAACGAAGGCTAGAGTGATTTTATTCTTTTTGCCAATGGAGTTGCCAATGGAGATAGGGTCAATGGGTTGAGGGCTACGACGTTTAGACTTCTGGCGTTTCGTTTCGCGCGCCATGCTTAGACCTTAGCAAAGACAAGGGCGGCATTGGTTCCGCCAAATCCGAAACTATTGCACATGACCGCGTCCGCCTTAAACGGGGCGGCTTTATTGGGTACAAGATTAAGCGAGGTTTCAACCGATTGGTCGTCGAGATTTATCGTTGGCGGCGCTATTTGGTCGCGCAGGGCAAGGATAGAGAACACGGCCTCCATCGCCCCCGCCGCGCCGAGCAAATGCCCTGTCGCCGATTTGGTCGATGACATTAATGTGCCGTCAGCCGTAGCGCCGAACAGGCGCTCCACGGCGCGCACTTCAATCTCATCGCCCATGGGGGTGCTGGTTCCGTGGGCGTTGATATAGCCAATATCCGACGGAGACATATCCGCATCCTTAAGCGCCGCTTTCATGGCGCGGTAACCGCCATCGCCATCCGGCGCAGGGCTGGTAATATGATAGGCATCGCCGGACAGGCCATAACCCTTATATTCGGCGTAAATTGTCGCGCCTCGCGCCAGTGCATGTTCGTATTCTTCTAGCACGATAGCGCCAGCGCCCTCGCCCATCAAAAAACCGTCACGGCCACTATCATAGGGACGTGACGCCTTGGTTGGCTCGTCATTATAGCCCGTGGTCATGGCGCGGCAGGCAAGAAACCCCGCTATGCCCAAACGGCAAATAGCCGCTTCGCTACCGCCGGCAATCATCACGTCCGCGTCGCCGCGTTCAATCAGCCGCGCCGCATCGCCAATGGCGTGGGCGCCGGTGGCGCAGGCGGTCACAACGCTATGGTTGGGACCTTTAAAGCCGTTACGAATAGAAATATGCCCCGCCGCGAGATTAATCAGCATGCCGGGAATTACAAAAGGGGATAGGCGACGCGGGCCGCGCTCATTAAGCGTTATTGACGCCTCATAAGTGGTCTGAAGCCCGCCAATGCCAGAGCCGAACAATACGCCCGTGCGCTCTTGGCCCTCTAGGTCGTCTTTACTTGGCTGCCAACCAGAATCTTTAATCGCTTCGTCCGTGGCGGCAACGGCGTAGAGGATAAAATCATCAATGCGTTTTTGCTCGCGGGCAGAAAGGCTATCATCAGGATTAAAGCTGCCCGCAATATCGGGGCCACCCTCTCCGCGCCCATCAACACGTGGAACCATGGCCGCAATTTTACAGCCAAGGTCTTCAACGTCGAAATGCTCGATACGGCTTGCGCCGGATTTTCCCGCTAGCAGGCGCTCCCAAACAAGATTAGCCCCGCAACCCAGAGGGGTTACGAGGCCAAGACCTGTTACGACAACGCGCCGCACGGCGGCTCTTAAGCCGTAGCTTTAGTGATGTGGGTTACAGCGTCACCAACTGTCTGAATAGTTTCAGCAGCGTCGTCAGGAATTTCAATGTCGAATTCTTCTTCAAACGCCATGACAAGTTCTACATTGTCGAGGCTATCTGCGCCAAGATCATCAATGAAATTGGCGTTGAGCGTTACTTTTGCTTCTTCGCAATCAAGGTGCTCAATAACCATAGTTTTTACGCGGGCAAATACATCTGACATAGTTTATTCCTTAGTTTATTTTTACTCTGCATACCGAAAAGCTCGGCTTGCAATGGATAGGTAAGAAGCGCGGAGAGAATTTCAACCCCGTTCTTCCATTTGGGCGGGAACTAACACACTTAAATTGCCATGCCTAGCTACCATTTCATTCGCTTCACAGTGATATACTCGCGCCATTGGCGTTAAATCATCGCCATGCCGCCATTCACGTGAAGCGTCTGTCCCGTCATATAAGCTGATTCTTCACTGGCAAGATAGAGGGCAGCATTAGCAATGTCAGCCCCCGTGCCAAGCTTGCCCGCCGGTATCTTAGCGAGGGTCGCCGCGCGCTGGGCATCGTTTAGCGCATCTGTCATTGGCGAAGTAATAAAACCGGGTGCAATACAGTTCACGGTTACCCCGCGCGTAGCCACTTCAGCGGCTAGAGATTTAGAAAAGCCAATCATGCCCGCCTTAGACGCGGCGTAGCTGGTTTGACCCGGATTGCCCGTTACCCCGACAATAGAGGTAATGCCGATAATTCGCCCCCAGCGCGCCTTCATCATGGAGCGCAAACACGCCTTAGACAGCCTGAAATAGGCGTCCAGATTGACCTTTTGCACAAGGTCCCAATCATCGGTCTTCATGCGCATTAAAAGCCCGTCACGGGTAAGCCCCGCATTGGAAACTAAAATATCAACGCCGCCGCCCATGGCCTGCGCCGCCTCTCCGACGAGGGCGTCAACCGCCGCGCTATCGGACAGATTACAGGGCGTAACAAAGGCGCGCTCACCTAACTCACCCGCAAGGCCCTCAAGTTTTTCCGCCCGCGTGCCCGACAAAGCTACACTCGCGCCGCGCGCATGTAATAGCCGCGCTATATCACCGCCAAGGCCGCCCGTTGCGCCGGTTATCAAAGCGCGTTTTCCCGTTAAATCAAACATAATCTTATCCTTTTAAATTTTGCGCGAAGCTTTCCATTTTTTCTGGGGTGTCCAAACTTGTGCCGCTAACCCCTTTAACGATTCGTTTTAGCATGACCGTCAGCACTTTGCCGGTGCCCGGCTCTGCGAATGCACTAACGCCGCCCTCCTCCGAGGCCATCCACTCAATCGATTCGCGCCAGCGCACCTTGCCGGTGACCTGGGCTACCAAATCATCACGAATTTGATCCGTATCAGAGGTCGGCCTTGCGGTAACATTATTTACTACGGGCACGATAGGCACGTTAAGTGCGGTATCGGCGAGCGCGTCTTTCATCGCCTCGGCGGCGCTTTGCATGAGGCTGCAATGGAACGGCGCGGACACGGCGAGCATAATCGCTTTTTTAACGCCGTTTTCCTCCGCGTAAGTCGCAGCCGCTTGCACAGCCGCCTTTTCGCCAGATAGCACAATTTGTCCCGTAGCATTATCATTGGCCACTTGGCAGATGCCAAATTTTGAGCCTGCCTCGCAGGCGGCCAGCGCATCTTGCGGCGTAGCGCCCAGCAGAGCCGCCATAGCCCCGACGCCCGGCGCGACAGCTTTTTGCATAGATTTTCCACGCAATTTCAATAGCTTAGCCGTATCCGATAAACCAATAACGCCCGCCGCGCACAGGGCAGAATACTCGCCGAGGGAATGGCCAGCGACATATTTCGCCGCGCTAACATCAATATCAAAATCGGATTTTAACACTGCCATAGCCGCCATGGAGCAGGCCATTAGGGCCGGCTGGGCGTTTTCCGTAAGGGTGATATCTTCAATAGGGCCACCAGCCATAAGCTTGCTAAGGTTTTGCCCTAGGGCGTCATCAACCTCTTCAAATATGGCGCGCGCAGAGCCAAATTGCTCCGCTAGGGCGCGGCCCATGCCGACGGACTGACTACCCTGTCCGGGAAAGATGAAAGCAAGTGCCATAGTGATAATCCTTTAGTGATGGATAAGCTTTAAATGTAGAACGATTCAAAGGGCTTGCAACTCTTATCCCTCTTTTTTTTTGCGCCCGGCACATACCGGAATGGCAAATTGTAACGAAAAATTAAGCATATGCATTCATCAAGGTTAACAGTGTGGGATGGGATAAATTGGGATAATAAGGGCAAGAATATGCGTGCTATAAATAAGTTGAAATCTTTTGTAACCGGGGCGACGAATAATGATGAAAAAAACAAAACTACGTCAGATGACACAAAGGCTCAATTAAACAACGCCCCAAAGCCATCGCTACGCGTTGAAAAATCAACGCCTGTTGAGCAGATGGATGACCTTGCGGCGCTTATATTGGGCGAAGAAGATAGCGCCCCATTAGTGCGCCCGGGACAAGCCTTAGCTAGCACAGCGGAAAAAACGCCTCTTAAAACGGCTTCCCCTAAGACTACGCCGCCAGAAATCATGATTACGGCGCCAGAGCTCACGCCCTCTGAAATTAAATCCCCTGAAATCACGTCTAAGCCGATTGTCGCCCCAGCGGCAAAGCTTGAGGACACCCAAGTTCAGATTGCAGTCGCGCCGATTATTGCAAAGCTTGAAGCGCCTGCCGCTTCCCCTGAAACCCCGATTGCCGCATCCCCCATTGCCGCCCGCCAACTTGTGGCCCCGCGAAAAACAGAAAGCCTGACCCATATTCGCAAGGATTTGGCTCAACTCAATGAAGACATGAGTACGGGCGAGCAATTTTACGCCCAGTCGCTTAAGCGCATTTCCAACCTCATTGACTACGCCTATGAGACGGAGGCCAATCTTTCCGCCCTAGAGCAGTTAGAGCCTGAAAACCTACGCTTAAAAACTGCCCTTAGTGAGGCACGTGAAAAGCTCACCGATGAAACCGTGCGTGCCGAATCGCTTAAATCCAAGGCGGACGCCTATGAAGCGCGGTATCTTGACGCGCGCCAAGGTCTGGAAAAAGCGCAGCTGACGCTGACCCAGCTAGAAAACACCCGCGATAGCCTACGCCGCGACATTAATGACAAGGACGGCGAGATTGCCAAAATCCAAAATGCGCACCGCGTGTTGAAAGGCGCCCAGGCGGTTGACCGTAAATCACAAGAGCAGTTAGCCTCTAAAAACCTTGAACTGTCTAGCGATCTCTCCGTCGCCCTAAATGAAAAACTAGAGCTTGAAAAACGCGCCCATGAAGTCACTACGCGCCACGACACATTACTTGCGGACAAGCAAAACCTAGAGCGCATGGTTGAGCAAACGCGCAATAGCCAACGGACCACGGAAGATCATAATTTAGCCCTTAAAACTGAGCTTGAGCAAGTTCTAGCCGATGTCCAAATCTTCAAACAGCAATTTGACGCCTCTACCCGTAATCGCGACGCCGAAATCACCCAGCTTAACGCCACGGTTACGACCCTTGAGAGCGAAGTCACGGTTAAAAGCGGCGTGGTTACGCACGCCCATGAGGAAATGGCCGAATTGCGCCAGCAGCATGACGCCGCCCATCGCGGCCGCCGCAAATTGATTGACCATATCGAAGCTCAAAAGAGCGATTTCGACGCCCTGCAAGAATCATTGAAAACCGCGCGTAATGAAATCAATGCATTTAGCACAAAACTTGCGGATGCGCAGATTGAAAACGACCAATTACGCCGCGTCAACACCCTACAATCGGATAAGCTGAAGCGCTATTGCTCGCTCAATTCCAGCCAAATTGATAAGGAAGGCGCCTATCCCCTGCGTTCCAAGCCCAAGATTTACACCCAGCCGCGCCCTAGCTCCGACGAACGCCGCGCCGCCGGCCGTCCTTTTGAAACGACGCGCATGCGAGAAGATATAGTTGAGCAAGCGATTGCTCCCAATAGCCCCGCAGATTTACCGCCAGTAGTAGATGCGCCCAAAGCCCGCGAATATACGGCACTACACACCCTAAGCCCGCTCGGCCTTGCCCTGCCGGAGAGCGCCATATTAGAGGCGTCACCAATTCCAGAAGCGGCGGCGAGCCCCGCTCCCGAAATCGAAGCCCCAATCGCCGCGCCGCAAGAGCCGTCTGGCACGGAAGCCGAGCAAATCGAAAACGCCCTGCTTGGCATGCATGATATTGATCTATTGGCATCAAATTACGGCTAATAAACCCATACGCAAAAGGGGTCGCTTTTGCGGCCCTTTTTTATGGCCAAAACATCTGTAATTAGCCTATGTAGGGCTTGCATTCCCCTACGCCCCGTGTATGTTCCGCGCCTTACCGATGGCGGTCCTTTGTTACCCTGTCTGCATGGTGCAGGCATTAAGATTGGAACCATCGCTAGCCTGCCCCACCTACTTCTGGGCAAATTAGCGCCGCTATCCACCATAGAAGGGCCAATCCATGGCATTGTATGAACATATAATCATCTCTCGTCCCGACATTTCGGCGGTGCAGGTTGAAGAACTGGTAGCGAATGTTACCAAACGCTTTGAAGAAAACGGCGGCAGCGTCGGCAAAGTTGAATATTGGGGTCTACGGAACCTAGCGTATCGCGTTAAGAAAAACCGTAAAGCCCATTACAGCTTGCTTCAAATCGATGCGCCATCCGCAGCGGTTTTTGAAATTGAGCGTACCCACCGTATTAACGAAGA
>JAZGFA010000103.1:0-7898 GCA_036478975.1 Robiginitomaculum sp.
TCTCGCATGGGCGCATGGAATATTCGTGGCAGTGACGTTTCCGTAACCATGGACTTGCTTATTCATGACGCCGACCTTGTGCTGTCGCTATTTAGCAGTGATGATTTTACCGTGACCAAGGCCAGCGCCAAAATGGTGCATACCCGCCTTCCCGACGAAATTAGCGCCGATATTGTTATGGCGGATGGCGGCTCTGCCCATTTAATTTCTAGCCGCACCCATGATGGCCGCGACCGTAAAATGATTATCGATTATCCCTCTGGCCGCATCTCGATAGATTTTGTTGCCCGCACATTTGAAAATAGCACTGGCTTTGACATTAATGAAGATTTTGCTAGCACCGAAATTGGCGGCGACCCGCTAGGCGCTAATGTCACCGCCTTTATTGAAGCGGCCATGGGTTTGCGTGAGGGTCCCGTCATTGACGGAGAGGCTGGCTTGCGCGCTCTAAAACTGGTGCGCGCCATTGATAGGGCCGCCGGATTTTAAGCTAGTCTAAAGGCCTTCCGTGCTGACGCCGCTTCAAAACCGTGACAGGGTTTATCGTGATAAATTTCATAAGCCCCAACAGGCCAATACGCCGCGCGCCGTGAATGTCCTTGCGGCTTTTCCAAATAGGCCCAATCCCCTTTATGCCGTCAACCACGCCGCGCGCCGTTGGCCTAAATCTTCCAGGCCTAAACATCGCCCAACACAATAATGCCAAATTAAGCACAATATGCGCCGGAAAAAACAGCCACAAACCCAAAGCCGGCATGCATTTCATAAATGTCCACATCCGGTTGCGCGTGCCGTGATAAACGGAAAAATCGCTCGCACGCCCCGATATGCCAGAGCTAACATGGTCAACAATCGCCGCCGCGCTCTGCACGCATATGCCCCCGTCAAGGCGCATGCGAAAACCAATATCTACATCTTCATGGTAACAGAAAAACCGTTCGTCAAATCCGCCAAGGCGCAGGAAAGTTTCGCGGTGATACAGCGAAGCCGCCGCGCAGGGCGCAAATATCTCACAGGTTTCTAGCGTCGCGCTTTCACTAATTTTATGGCCAAATTTAGAGCGCCAAGCAAGGCCGCTGACGTGATAGCAATCCCCCGCTCCGTCATAGACATCGCCCTCTAGCGCCATAATTTGGGTTGAGCCGACCATGGTCACAGCGGGGCCGCGCTCCGTCTCGGCTAGCAGCTTTTCTAGCCAGTCAGTGCGCGCAAAGGCATCAGGATTAAGGCACGCTATCCACGGCGTGCGCGCCCGTTTTGCGCCAATATTATTAGCCCTAGCAAAGCCCGTATTCTCGCCAAGCTCTATAATTTCAAAGCGTTTATCGAGCTTAGGCAAAGCGGCAATTGAGCCGTCCGTGCTGCCATTATCAATTATAAAACATTCAAAATCCGCCATCGTCTGGGCGCTCGCGGCGGCGGCGCAACGCGTTAGCCACTCCCCGCCATTATAATTGACAATGATTATTGAAGCTTTTGGGATTATTGAAACTTTTGGCATAGGCTATTTATAATATTCCAAATACCAGTCGACAAATTTTCCTATGCCAATTGCCACGGAGGTATCAGGCTTAAACCCCGTCGCCGCGCGTAAATCATCGGTATTGGCATGGGTAGAATAAACGTCCCCGATTTGCATAGGCATCATGTTTTTAATCGCGGTAATGCCGAGTTTTTTCTCAATCGCCTGGATGTAATCCATCAGGGGCACAACATTATTATTGCCGATATTATAGACCCGAAACGGCGCAACCCCGCTGGACGCCGGGTCAGGATTATCCCCGTCCCAATCGGGATTTATTTTCGGGTACACCGCCGACAGTTTTAAAACGCCATCAACAATATCATCAATATAGGTGAAGTCGCGCGACATCTGACCCGCATTATAAATGTCAATCGGCTCGCCTGCCAGCATGGCTTTGGTGAACTTAAAATAGGCCATATCCGGACGTCCCCACGGGCCATACACCGTAAAGAAGCGCAGGCCCGTGCACGGAATGCCAAAAAGGTGCGCATAACTATGGGCCATCATTTCATTGGCACGCTTGGTCGCCGCGTAAAAGGTCAGCGGGTGATCGGCGGGCGTGTGCTCTGAAAAAGGCTGGGCGGTATTAGCGCCGTAAACCGAACTGGTCGAGGCAAAGAGCAAATGCTCAACCCCGTGATTACGGCATCCCTCCAGCACGTTGAGAAAGCCATTGATATTGCTCTTGGCGTAATCGCGCGGATATTCAATCGAATGGCGCACCCCGGCTTGGCCCGCAAGATTGATAACGATTTTGGGTTTATGGGTCTCGAACACCGTTTCCATCGCCGCGTCGTCTGCCATGTCGATGCGCGCTTCGCTGAAACCGTCAAAGGGAATAAGCCGCGCAAGCCGGTCTTGCTTTAGCTGCACGTCATAATAATCGGTGACGCAATCAATGCCGACGACCTCATGGCCCGCCTTTAATAGCTGCAATGCCACATGGCTGCCAATAAAGCCCGCCGTGCCTGTTACGCAATATTTCATAAACCTATCCTTAGCTAAGCCCGCTAATATAGGGCTGGCCGCGATAGCGCAAATCATCATCAAGGCCATAGCCTAGTAAAAACTTATCCGGCGCGTCAAAGCCAACAAAATCCGCCTGCGCTTTTCGGCCTTCATAGGGTTTGCGAGCTAGCGCGCAAGAGCGCACAGAATTTGCACCGCGCCCTATCAAATAATCGCGGGCGAATTCTAGGCTCGCCCCGCTCTCTAATACATCATCTACAATGAGGACATCACGGCCAGAAATATCCATTTGCAGTTCTTGGGTTACTCTGACCACGCCGCGCGATTGCCGCCCCGCCCCGTAACTCGACAAGCCAAGGCTCCCCATTTGCGGGTTGCGCCCTAGGCCAAATAATGCGCGGAGCAAATCAGCGGCAAAGACCATGCCCCCGTCCATCAAGACAATCATCACGAAATCATCAGGGCATTGCCCGTCAACGGCGCGGGCTAAGTCCTGCACGGCCTGTGAAATTTGCGGCTCCGTAAAAAGAGCCGCCTCCCTATTGCGGCCCGTCATCGTCAAGGGTGCTCTGCGCGCCGCCCTGTGGCTGCGACTCTCCAAGCACGGGCATTTCGCCCTCATCGCCAGCAAAAACATATTGCAAACGCACCGCGTCGACGGGCGGGTTTGGATATTGGGTCATAAATTTTGTGCTTTGCCCCGGGGTCAATTCCGCTTCGTCAATTTCCACATGCCATCGGGTCAAAACGTCACCGCTTGGGCCATGCAGGGAAAGCTCTACCATGCGGACGGGTTGTGTTTTTCGGCTTGGGTTATGTATTTCTCCGCCCACAATAAGGGTCGGCGTGCCGTCAATGCGCGCAGAGCGGCTAATCACATTACTCAGGGTCAAGCCGCCACTGGCCACATCAACACCGAAGGCCTTGTAAATCGTCGCCGCCTTTGGGAAGCGCTCAACAATCGGGCCGCGAAACATATAACTCGCAAGCGCCGCGGCGGCGAGCACAGCAAGGGTGAATAGCCACATAAAGCTAACGCCCATAATCCGCCGCGCAGCGCGTTTACGTTCGGTTTTCTCTCGCATGACCCCTGCCGCGCTTGGGGGTAGAAATGACGTGGCATCATCCGCATCTAGGTCTGATTCCACGTCCGCTATAGTTTCACGGGCAAAGCCGGTTTCGCGCGGCGGCTCGGCTACCACGGGAGCGGCAACAAGGTCGCGCTCTTCGGCGCTCTCGGCAGTAACAAACCAGCTCGCATCACAGGACGCGCAGCGCACGGTGCGACCATTAGGCCCGATGGCCTCTGGTTTTGTTAAATAACGCGTAGCGCAATCTGGACATGTGAGTATCATAAGAGCCTGATTCGTTATAAAGCATGAGTGTGCCAATTTTGAAACCAAAGTCTAGCCCTGCCGCGTCTAATGCGTCTATGCCCGAAAACCGCGGACTAACGTCACCCTATGGCATGGCCGTGGAGCTGGAAAATGTCTCCATGCGCTATGGCCGGGGCGAAGAAGTGCTGTCGGGCGTCAACCTTGCTTTACCGGCCGGCTCCATGACATTTTTAACCGGGCCGTCCGGCGCGGGGAAATCAAGCTTGCTCCGCCTCATCTATATGGCGGCGCGGCCCTCGCGCGGGCTTATCTCGGTGTTTGGCGAAGACCTCGCCACCCTGCCTGCAAACCAGAAACCCAATCTGCGCAAACGCATCGGCGTTGTCTTGCAAGATTTTTCCCTCATTGACAGCCTCAGCGTTTTTGAAAATGTCGCCCTGCCCCTGCGGGTTAGCGGGGTTGCCCGCTCCGTCTACGCGCCTGACGTGATGGAGCTGCTCGACTGGGTTGGCCTCGGCCACCGGCTTCATGCTCAGCCCGCCACATTATCCGGCGGAGAAAAACAGCGCGCCGCCATTGCCCGCGCGGTCATCTCCAAACCCGAACTGCTCATCGCCGACGAGCCAACCGGTAATGTCGACCCAGCCATGGGCGCACGGCTCATTCGCCTACTGACCGAGATGAACCGCATGGGAACCAGCGTGCTTATCGCCACCCATGACCATGAGTTGATTGATGCGCAGGCCCCGGTCTATAATTTGCGCGGCGGCCATTTGGAGCGCCAAAGATGAGCGCGCCCGATATCACAATTGACGCCAAGGCCGCGCCCATATTGCCCGTCAATAGCCGCGCCGACAGGCCGCTATTTTTCGTGCTGATGATTATGGTTTTCCTCGCCTGCCTGTCCGCCATTGCCGCCCATGCTAGCTATCGCGCCGCCCACCATTGGGGCGCGGATTTACGGGCCAGCGCCACCGTGCAGATAAAACCCGCATCTGGGCAAGACGGGGTGGAAATGCAAATTCGCACGGTCCAAATCGCGCAAACCATAGCCGGCATTGATAGCGCCGCCGCCGTTGATGACGCGCAAGCCCGCGCCTTGCTGCGCCCTTGGCTCGGCGATGTCACCCTGCCCGCTGACCTGCCCATTCCCCATCTGGTAGAGCTGTCCCTGAGTGATGGTGAGGAAAATGCGCTAAACATCCTCGGCCAAGCTTTAGAAGCGGCCGCCATTCCCGTCGACATTGACGACCATCAACGCTGGGGCGCGGACATAAGACGGGCGACCAAGGCCGTACAAATCACCGCGAGCCTTGCGCTTATTCTGCTGGTGGGCGGAGCGGCGGCCGTTGCCGGATTTGCCACCCAATCGGGCATGTCCGCACGGCGCATTATCATTGACGTGCTAGAGCAAGTCGGCGCGGCCCCCCATTATATCGCCCGGCTTTTCGTCATCCGCTTTGGCAAGCTTGGCCTTATGGCCGGGGCGGCGGGGGCGCTTGGCGCGGCGATTATGGCCCTGCTATTTTGGCTGATGACAGGGCGGGGGCGCGCCGCAATGATGCCGTCCTTTACCCTCGATAAAACCGACATGGCGATATTAATTATCGCGCCGGTTTTTGCGGCAATAATTTGCGCCGTTGCCGCCGGCCTTACCGCCCTATCCAGCCTTAAATCCGAGGCCCAATAATATGGTGAGGCGCAAACCAAAGGCTGAAAAACCGCCAAAGACAAAGTTGCAAAATTTCATCGGCTTCATCCGGTTTTTAATCCTGCTTGGCGCCCTGCTTATCGTTAGCGGCTTTACCCTATTCGTGCGCAGCGTCTCAAATGCCGCGCCGCCAAATCCCGTGCCGAGCGCCAACGGGATTGTGATTTTAACCGGCGATAGCGGGCGCATGCGCGCGGGCGGAGCCTTGCTTGAAGCGGGCAAGGCCGAGCGGCTTTTGGTCAGCGGCGTAGCCCCGCAAGTCTCCCACGATGACTTGCTGAATTTACTCGCCGTAAGCGAAGCCAATCTTGACTGCTGCGTCGACGTGGATAGCGCCGCTAAGGACACGCTGGGGAATGCGCGCGAAACCGCAATTTGGGCCAATGCGTTAGGCTATGAACATATCATTCTCGTGACCTCCG
This sequence comes from Robiginitomaculum sp., assembly GCA_036478975.1. Lineage (GTDB taxonomy): Bacteria > Pseudomonadota > Alphaproteobacteria > Caulobacterales > Maricaulaceae > Robiginitomaculum. The sequence continues at coordinate 5,965 of JAZGFA010000103.1, forward strand.
ATTACCATATGGCCCGCGCCAAATTAGAGCTGACCACGGCAACGGGCGGCATCCGTATCACCCCGTATCCCGTAGCCATGAAAGGGCGCACGGCCCTGTGGAAAGACAGTGATCGATTTAAACTCTTATGGCGCGAATATGCCAAGCTTTTGGTGATATATCTGCGTGATACCGGCGCGCGGCCTGACCATGCGCCCAACCCAAGCCCATCCCCCAATGACGCCATGAGCCAAAGCCAAGCGCCCGATACGCTCACCCCGCCCGCTCCCCAATCAGATAGTGAAGAAGACAGCCCATGAAAAAACTTGCCCTTGCCGTTATCGGTTTTATCCTGCTCTATTGCGCCTATTGGTTTATCGCCAGCAGGCAAATTGAAAGCCGCTTCAGCGAAAAACTCGCCGCCCAAACCGGCTATGACATCAGCCATGCGCCGATAAAAATTAGCGGCTTCCCCCTCGCCTTTAACAGCAAACTTGGCCCGTTTTCCATCACTGCCAGAGCGCCAAAATCCGCCAGCGCAACCGCGCAAAACCTATCCCTTTCGGGCAAAGCCTATATGCCCCTAAGCTGGGTCGCCCGCCATCACGGCCCTGCCAGCCTTTCCATCCCAATGGGCGATAGTTTGTGGAGCTATGACACTCAAACTGAAACGGCCATAATCGACGCGGGCGTCAGCGCCCTTGGCGGATTATCGCGCCTTAACGTCACCGCCAGCGCCATAGCTGTGACCCCGACAAGTGAGCGCGCCTTGCCCGTGCGCAGTATTGAAAAACTGCTCTATGATTTTCGCCTAAAGGGCAAAAACGCCGCCTACACATTTGACGCCAAAGCCCTCGCCTTTGACCCGGACGCGCTGGGTCAATATGGCCGCGCCTTTGGCAATCAAATCGAGCAGGCAAAGGGCACGATGGCGGTCAGTGATTACGGCTTGGCTAACGCCCATTATACTAGCGAGGATTTCACCCTAACATGGGGGCCGGCGCAGTTTGGCGGCGGGTTTGATTTGACGGCAAGCGCGGCGGGCCATAGCGGCGTGATTGACCTTATCGTCGCCGATGAAGCGGCGCTTTTGCAAACCCTTGTCGACGGCGGCATTATCGGCGCATTTGAAGCCATGGGCGCGAGCCTTGTCATTTCTGGCATGCCTAAGGATGAACGCGGCCGCCACCTTAAGCTAACCGTAATAGATAGTCGCGTCAGCCTTGGCCCGGTTCCGCTGGGGAAGCTGCCATTTTAGCCTTTTTAAATGATGGCAACAAATTCATAAACCAGCCCTAGTAAAAACTGCTGCGCGGCATTATCTTACCCCTATATTAGTAATCAAAAGGCACAAGCATGGCAGATCAAAATTTCCCTACCGGCACTTTAATGAAGGGCAAACGCGGCCTGATTATGGGCGTTGCCAATAAAAACTCCATTGCGTGGGCTATTGCCCGCCAGCTCGCCGCCCAAGGCGCAGAGATCGCTTTCACCTTCCAAGGCGAAGCGTTAGAGCGCCGTGTGCGCCCGCTCGCCGAATCCCTCGGCTCTGAAATTATCGTTCCGTGTGACGTCACCGACGATTCGAGCATGGACGCGACCTTTAAAGCGCTGGCCGATAAATGGGGCAAGATTGATTTTCTCGTCCACGCCATTGCCTTTGCCGGCAAAGACCAACTGGCCGGAAGCTTTGTCGATAACACCACGCGCGAGGGCTTTCTCTCGGCGATGAATATCTCCGCCTATAGCCTTGTTGACGCGACCAAACGCGCCAGCGATATGATGAATGATGGCGGCTCTATCGTCACCCTGACCTATCTTGGCAGCGAGCGCGTCATCCCCAATTACAACGTCATGGGCGTTGCCAAAGCGGCGCTTGAGGCGAGCGTGCGTTACCTCGCCGCCGACCTTGGCCCGCGCGGCATTCGCGTTAACGCCATTTCCGCCGGCCCGAT